>NZ_JBFBBK010000034.1:0-99148 GCF_040682635.1 Streptomyces sp. NPDC051133 | reverse complement strand
TCGGCTTCACCGACGACGACGGCAAGGGCGAGTACGACATCAAGGACGTGCCCCACGCCATGCGCCTGACGCCCCTGGCGCTGCTGGACGCGGCGGCCCTGGCGACCGTACGGCGGCGGGCCGGGCTGCGGCCCGCGCGGGCGGCGCGACGGCCTGAGCGGGCCCTGGAGGACCCGCGCCCGGCCCTGCCCGCCGCCGCGGCGCGCAGACTGGCAATGCTGCTGGCCGACCGTTCCGGCGGCGCGGGCGGCGGCCGCAGGGGCGGCTCCCCGGACCTCATGGAGCTGCTCCCGCAGTGGCTCGCGGCGGCCAACGCGCACAGGTACGCGGCACCCCCGCAGGCGCTCCCCGCCCTGCTGGACGCGGCCCGGGGCCGTACGGACCTGCGCCCGGCGGCGCTGGCCTTCGCGGGCCCGCGCGCGCTGTGGCTGGCCCGGCTGAACCAGGACTGGCGCTTCGCCCTGCGCGCGGCCCCCGGCGGCGGTGCCGCACTGCCCGGCCCGGACGACACCGAGGGGGTGCGCCGGCTGTGGCGGGAGGGGCTGTTCGCCGAGCGGGTGGCCCTGCTGGGCGCGCTGCGTGCCCGTACGCCCGCCGCCGCGCGCGACCTGCTGACGTCGACCTGGCCGACGGAGCGGGCGGAGGACCGGCTGATGTTCCTGGACTCGCTGCGTGCGGGCCTGTCCGCCGGGGACGAGCCGTTCCTGGAGCAGGCGCTCGGCGACCGCAGCCGTAACGTCCGCGCGACGGCGGCGGAGCTGCTGTCGGGGCTGCCGGCCTCGGCGCTCGCCGGGCGCATGGCCGTACGGGCGGCGGCGTGTGTGGCCCTGGACCGTACGGGGAACTCGGCCGTGATCGTGGTGGAGGCGCCGCACGAGTGCGACTCCGGCATGGAGCGGGACGGCGTGGTGGCCACGCCTCCCACGGGCAGAGGAGAACGGTCGTGGTGGCTGGGTCAGCTGGTGGAGGCCGCCCCGCTCGGCACCTGGCCGGAGCGGCTCGGCGGGCGGACGCCGCGGGAGATCGCGGCTCTGCCGGTGGCGGACGGCTGGCAGGGCGAGCTGCACGCGGCATGGTGCCGGGCGGCGGTACGGCAGGGGGACGCCGAGTGGGCGAGAGCGCTGCTCGGAGTGCCGTCCGCGCCGGAGGCGGGCGGGCCGGGCGCGGTGTCCCTGGCGGAGCGGGCCAAGCTGCTGGCGGCACTGGAGCCGGTGGAGAGGGCCTCGTGGGTGGCCGGATTCATCGCGACGCACGGCCTGTCGGAGGCGTTCCAGCTGCTCGGCGTGTGCGCGGTCCCGTGGTCCGCGCCGCTCGGCCGGGCCGTGGTGGACGCCCTCAACATCGCGCGGGACGCGGGAAGTTACCCATGGAGTTTCAGCGGGGTGATGGGCCTCGCGGAGCGCTGCCTGGACCCGGCCGAGGCCACCCGGCTGGAGGGGCTCCTGGCGGTGCCCGACGAGCGGGAGGACGCCGCACCGGGAGCCGGCGGGTACTGGGCGGAGGCCTTCCAGCGGCTGGTCACCACGCTGCGGTTGCGCGCGGCGATGGCAGCCGAACTCCGGCCCGAGGAGCACCGGTCCGCGGCGGGCGCCCCGTCGGTTCGGCCCCCGGACGCCGTTCGGCTCACGGACGCGGTTCAGCCTCCGGACGCGGTTCAGCCTCCGGACGCGGCGGGCTGACGCACGTTCTGCCGCACCCACTCCACGATCGACGTGGTCGTCGCCCCGGGGGTGAAGATCTCGGCGACGCCCTTCTCCTTCAGCGGCGGGATGTCCTCCTCCGGGATGATGCCGCCGCCGAACACCAGGATGTCCTCCGCGTCACGCTCCTTGAGCAGGTCGATGACCGCGGCGAACAGCGTGTTGTGCGCGCCGGAGAGGATGGACAGGCCGATCGCGTCGGCGTCCTCCTGGATGGCGGTGTCGACGACCTGCTCCGGTGTCTGGTGGAGCCCGGTGTAGATGACCTCCATACCGGCATCGCGCAGGGCGCGCGCGATGACCTTGGCCCCTCGATCGTGGCCGTCGAGCCCCGGCTTGGCGACCACCACGCGGATCGGACCGGCTGCCACACCCATCACTGCCTCCATCAAACGACCACGGAAGCGATCGCTTCCGTCCGTAACGACAAGTACCGCACTTTTGGCGCGTTCCGCCACCCGTCGCGAAGTGAACGAACGTTATCTCCAGCATCCCGCAACCGGCGGTTTTACGGTGCGCAGCGAGGGGGAAATCACACGGTGGGACATAAGGGCACACGGGGGAGCGAGCCGTCCGCCGGCGTGCCGACAGGAGGTCGGCCATGAAGGTCACCGGGGTACTGCCACTCTTCCTCCCGCTCTGCCGCCGTCTCTGGCCGGGCAGAATCGCCGGACTCTCCCTGGCGCTGCTCAAGGCGACGGCCCTGGAGGCCGCGATCCTGGCCGGACATCTCCTGCTGTATCCGACGGGCCTCGTCCAGGAGCGCCGCTGTGCCGCCCTGCCTCCGGGCGACGGCACGGCACAGCTGCCGGTGCGGACCGGCCCGCCGGTCGTGCTGCTGCACGGCTTCATCGACAACCGTTCGGTGTTCGTGCTGCTGCGCCGCAACCTCGCCCAGCACGGCAGGCAGCGGGTCGAATCGCTCAACTACTCCCCGCTGACCTGTGACATCCGCATCGCGGCCGAGCTGCTGGGGCGGCACGTGGAGGAGATCTGCGAGCGCACCGGCAGTGACCGGGTGGACATCGTGGGGCACAGCCTCGGCGGGCTGATCGCGCGGTACTACGTGCAGTGCCTCGGCGGCGACCTGCGGGTGCGCACGCTCGTCACCCTGGGCACCCCGCACTCGGGGACCCGGGTCGCGCCGCTGGCCGACGCGCATCCGATCGTGCGCCAGATGCGGCCCGGCTCGGAGGTGATCGAGGCGCTGTCCCGGCCCGCCCCCGGCTGCCGTACCCGGTTCGTCAGCTTCTGGAGCGACCTGGACTCCCTCATGGACCCGCTGGAGTCGGCCTGCCTGGAACACCCCGACCTCGAGGCGCACAACGTCCGCGTCACCGGCATCGGGCATCTCGCCCTGCCCGTGCACCCCGCGGTGGCGGCCGGGATACGCGAGGTCCTCGACGCGCCGCACCCCGGAGACCGGATCGCCGGCGGACTGACGGTGGCGTGACAGGGAGGTGGGCGGCCGGGTGTCCGCGGTGCGGCGAGGGTGAAGACGGCGTGACATTCAGGTGACGGAAAGTCACCTGACATCGAACACCAATCGAACTCTCGGCCAAACTCCCGTCCGGCGTCCCCCGAAACACGGCCGATTGCCCGTTTCCGACGGACGCGAAACCGGCCGAAGATTGTCGCGCCCAGGTACCGGCGGGTACAGTCGCCGCACTGCTCTGGCAGCCCCTGTTGTCGAGGCGAAAGAGAAGTTGGTGAACGACCGTCACCCGTCGGGGATCATGACCACCCCGGCTCCGGCTTCCGACGCCGCCTCCGCGCACTACGCGCCGTACGGGACAGCGGAAGCCCGCTACGACGACTTCACCACCTACGGCGGTTACGACGCCACCGGTTTCGCCACCCAGGGTGCGAACACCGGGACGTTCTCCACCGACCCGCTCTTCGGCAGCCTGCCCGGCACCGAGCAGACCACCGGCGCGTACGACACCACACAGTGGCAGACGCAGACCGGCCAGAGCCCGGACTACGACCCGTACGCGGCCCAGCATCACGCGGCCTATGACTCCGGCGCCTACGACACCACCGCCTGGACCGTTCCCGCGCAGGCCACGGGGCACGACATCAGCGGCCAGTGGGACGCGAGCGCGTGGCTCCAGCCCGACCAGTCCGCCGGCGCCGACCCGACCCAGCAGTGGGAATGGGGCACGCAGACCTTCGACACGGGCGCCTACGACGCCACGCAGTGGAACTCCGGCGCCCATGCGGTGCCCGAGCAGGCCGGAGAACCGTTCGACCACCAGGGCGGAGAAGCGTTCGACCCGCAGACCGGCGAACCGTTCGACCACCAGGCCGGCGAACCGTTCGACCAGCAGGCCACCGCCACGTTCGAGCAGGTCGGCGAGGCCCAGGCGGCCGCGGCCGGCGAGGAGTTGCTGGACGACCAGGAGGAGGCCGCCCCGGCGCCTGCGACCCGCGCGGGCTCGCGCAGCGCGGCGCGCTCCCGGCGTCGTACGCCCGCCAAACGGTCCGCGCTGCTGACCGTCGCCGTACCCTCGGCCTGTGTGATGGGTGTCGCCGGGATCGCCGCCGCATCGGTCGGCGCCCTCACCGACGGCACCAAGGACACCACGGCGTCCGCCTCGGACGCGCACGCGGTCCAGCCGTCCGTCGCCAACAGCAAGCTGGACACCCAGCTCAAGACGCTCTCCGACGGCGCCGACGACTTCGCCGACCGCGCGAGCCGTACCCAGGAGCGGATCGACCTCAAGAACCAGCAGGTGCTGGAGAAGAAGAAGGCCGCCGCGGAGGCCGCGCTCAAGGAGCGTCTGCGCCCCAAGTTCGTGCTGCCGGTCACGCAGAGAGGGCTCAGTGCCTACTTCGGCCAGGCGGGCGTGAACTGGATGTCGGTGCACACGGGCATCGACTTCCCCGTCGCCTACGGCACCACGGTGATGGCCGCGACCGACGGCACCGTCAGCACCAAGTGGAACAGCGCCTACGGCAACATGCTGATCCTGACCGCGAAGGACGGCACGCAGACCTGGTACTGCCACCTGTCCAGCTACCGCGTGCCCTCCGGTACGACCGTCAAGGCCGGCCAGCCGATCGCCTACTCCGGCAACTCGGGCAACTCCACCGGCCCGCACCTCCATTTCGAGGTGCGCCCGGCGGGCGGGGCGGCCATAGACCCGCTGCCGTGGCTGCGCAGCCACGGGCTCGACCCCACGTAGCGGCCGGGGGCGGTGCCCCCGGACCTCCTACAGCTTCTCCACCGGCGCGTACCGCAGCAGCAGCCGCTTCGGCTTGCCGTCGCCGAAGTCGATCGTCGCCTGCGCCTTGTCCTCCGCGCCCGACACCGCGACGACCGTCCCGAGGCCGAACTGGTCGTGGGTGACCCGGTCGCCGACCGCCAGGGACACCGCCGGCTTCTCGGTGGTCCGCCGCGTGGCGAACCCGGAGGCGCCCGCCGCCGACGAGCGCGAGCGCGTCGAGGACAGCGAGGCGGCGATCCCGGACGCCGGCCCGGACGACACTGGCGCCACCGCCCCCGTCCGCTTCCAGTCCACGTGCGTGGCCGGAATCTCCTCCAGGAACCGGGAGGGCGGGTTGTACGACGGCTGGCCCCAGGCGCTGCGCATCGCCGACCGCGTCAGATACAGCCGCTCCCGCGCGCGCGTGATGCCGACGTACGCCAGGCGGCGCTCCTCCTCCAGCTCCTTGGTCTGGCCGAGGGCACGCATGTGCGGGAAGACGCCGTCCTCCATGCCGGTCAGGAAGACGACCGGGAACTCCAGGCCCTTGGCGGTGTGCAGCGTCATCAGCGTGATGACACCGTCGCCGTCCTCCTCGTCGGGGATCTGGTCGGAGTCGGCGACCAGCGCCACCTGCTCCAGGAAGTCGGCCAGTCCCGCCGGCTCGCCCTCGCCGCGCTCCTGCTCGAACTCGAGCGCCACGGCGGCGAGTTCCTGGAGGTTCTCGATGCGGGTCTCGTCCTGCGGGTCGGTGGAGTTCTGCAACTCGGCCAGGTAGCCGGTGCGTTCGAGTATGGCCTCCAGGACCGTGGCCGGTCCGGCGCCGGACTCCACGATGGTGCGCAGGTCCTCCATCAGCGTGTTGAACCGCTTGACCGCGTTGGTGGAGCGCGCGGCCATGCCGTACGCCTCGTCGACCCGCCGGAGCGCCTGCGGGAAGCTGATCTTCTCGCGCTGGGCGAGGGCGTCGATCATGGCCTCCGCGCGCTCGCCGATGCCCCGCTTGGGCACGTTGAGGATGCGGCGCAGCGGTACCGAGTCCTCGGGGTTGGCGAGGACGCGCAGGTACGCGAGGACGTCCCGGACCTCCTTGCGCTCGTAGAAGCGGACACCGCCGACGACCTTGTAGGGCAGGCCGACGCGGATGAAGATCTCTTCGAAGACGCGGGACTGGGCGTTGGTCCGGTAGAAGACGGCGACGTCGCCGGCCTTGGCGTCACCCGCGTCGGTGAGACGGTCTATCTCGTCGGCGACGAACTGGGCCTCGTCGTGCTCGGTGTCGGCGACGTAGCCGGTGATCCGCGCGCCGTGGCCGGCGTTGGTCCACAGGTTCTTCGGGCGGCGGGACTCGTTGCGCTCGATGACCGCGTTGGCCGCGCTCAGGATGGTCTGCGTGGAGCGGTAGTTCTGCTCCAGCAGGATCGTCGTCGCGTCCGGGTAGTCCTCCTCGAACTGGAGGATGTTGCGGATCGTCGCACCGCGGAAGGCGTAGATCGACTGGTCCGCGTCACCCACCACGCACAGCTCGGCGGGCGGGACGTCGTACTCGCCGGGCGGGGTGTCGGCCTCGTCGGCGCGCTCGCCGGTGCCGACGAGTTCCCTGACGAGTGCGTACTGGGCGTGGTTGGTGTCCTGGTACTCGTCGACCAGGACGTGCCGGAAGCGACGGCGGTAGTGCTCGGCGACGTCCGGGAAGGCGCGCAGCAGATTGACCGTCGTCATGATCAGGTCGTCGAAGTCGAGGGCGTTGGCCTCGCGCAGCCGCGACTGGTACAGGGCGTAGGCCTGGGCGAGGGTCTTCTCGAAGCCGTCGGCGGCCTGGGCGGCGAAGTCCTCCTCGTCGATCAGCTCGTTCTTCAGATTGCTGATCTTGGCGCTGAAGGACTTCGGCGGGAAGCGCTTGGGGTCGAGGTCCAGGTCGCGGCAGACCAGAGCCATCAGGCGCTTGGAGTCCGCGGCGTCGTAGATCGAGAACGACGACGTGAAGCCGAGCTTCTTCGACTCCCGGCGCAGGATGCGCACGCACGCGCTGTGGAACGTCATCACCCACATCGCGTTCGCCCGCGGGCCGACGAGCTGCTCGACGCGCTCCTTCATCTCGCCCGCGGCCTTGTTGGTGAAGGTGATCGCGAGGATCTGGCCCGGGTGCACGTTCCGCTCGGCGAGCAGGTGCGCGATGCGGTGGGTGAGCACGCGGGTCTTGCCGGAGCCGGCACCGGCGACGATGAGCAGCGGAGTGCCGGCGTGCACGACCGCGGCGCGCTGGTTCTCGTTCAGCCCTTCCAGGAGTGCCGCCGCGTCGATCGCGGGACGCGGGGCACCGTCGCGGTAGTAGGCGTCCCGGTCCGGCGGCACGTCGAACTTCCCGCCGAACAGATCGTCCGGAAGCGGCTCCGGAGCGTGGTCGTCCTCGGGCGGTGGCGGGGGCTCCTCCTCGTGCCCGCGCGAGGGCTGGAGGTCCGCCAGGAAGCTGTCGTCAAAGAGGCTGCTCATCGCTCTCCGAGTCTAGGGCGCCCCACCGACAACCGGCCGCCGTCCCCGGAACATGGCCGGTCCCGTGGACGGTTGATCTTCGTGTCAATAAGGCCCGATGACCCCTCACGCTGCGGAAGCGCCTGCTCACGTGGGTGTGAAAGTGCCCTCAGGTCACGGAAATGTATCGGACATACCTCGCACCAACCTTCACAGAAGACACACGAGTTGGCTAGGTTTCCGTCAGGCCGCACGACCCCTCTCCGGCGAACGTCGCCGGGCCGTACGGCCTCCGCCGAGTCCGGCGCGCCCCGCACGGTGCCCGGAGCCGGGGACCCACCGATCCTGGGGTGAATCGGCCGACTCCCGCCCGGGACGACGCCGTAGGGCAACCCTTCCGAACCACCCGCCCGAACCCGACAGCTAACCCGGTAGGCGGCGCACGTTGGAAGGAGTCGCCAGCTTTGGCGTCGCACCGCAAGCCGCGCCCCGCCGGCACCCGTGGACCGGGCCTGCGTGGCCCCGCCCTCGCCACCGCCGCGTTCACCTCCGTGGCCGTCCTGTCCCAGACGGCCGAGGCGGCCCCCGCCGACGACGGCAGGCCGAGCCTGGAGGAGATCGAGAAGAAGATCGACGAGTTCTACCGCCGCGCCGACTCGGCGCCGGAGGAGGAGTCGGCGGCCCGGCAGCGGGCGCGCGCCGAGGAACAGGCCGCGGCCCGGCAGCGGGCCAGGGCCGAGGACCAGGCGGCGCGGGAGCGCGCACTGACCGAGAACCGTACGGCCCGCGAGACGGCGCCCGGCGAGGACCGGACCGTCCGGGAGCAGGCGCACCCCGGGGACGGGACGGCGGGGCACCGGGCGCTCACCGGGGACCGGACGGCCCCCGAGTGGGCGCGCGCCGGGGAACCGCGCCAGGAGGGCGCCCGGCGCGCGGCCCGGCGCGCCCGGCCCCGCGAGGGTCTGGCGCCGTTCACGGTGGCCCCCGACCCCGCCGCCTCCCTCCTCGCCGAGTATCCGCAGGACCACTTCGCCCAGCACAGGGTGATGAACCGGCTCGCCTCACACGTGAAGGACGCGGCCGGGCGCGGGAGGGCCACCCGGACCACGGAGACACCCGAGACACCAGCCGCCGCGCCGTACGACGTGAAGGGCGCCAAGGCCACCGTCCAGCGCAAGCTCGTCCTCGCGCGCGAGCTGCTGTCCCGGCTCACGGCCGAGGCGGACTCCCGCCCGGCCGCGCTCCCGCAGGAGAAGCAGCCGGACGTCGGCCCGCAGGCCCACGTCGTCTCCGGCCCCGAGGCCACCAGGGCCGAGAAGGCGATCGCCTTCGCCCGCGCCCAGATCGGCAAGCCGTACGTGAGCGGCGCCAGCGGTCCCGGCTCCTACGACTGCTCGGGCCTGACCCAGGCCGCCTGGAAGGCCGCCGGCGTCACCCTGCCACGCGCGGCCCGGGACCAGGCGGTCGCCGGCACCGTCGTGGCCCTCGACGACGCCCGCCCCGGTGACCTGGTCTTCTTCCGCGAGGACAGCAGCCACGTCGGCCTCTGCACCGGCGACGGCATGATGATCCACGCCCCGGGCCCCGGCGCGTACGTCCGCGAGCAGGCGGTCCACCACACCGGGGAGCCGGTGATCCACAGCGTGGTGCGACCGGTCTGACCGGCGGCGGACGCGGGGCGGGCGCGCGTCCGCCCCGCGGGACCTACGCCGTGCGCGCGCCACACGCGCGCGTACGGTGCACAGGACTCGCGGCCGATCGCACGCGCGCGCGTACGGGTGCGTCCGTCCTGTGCCGTGCCGGCGCCGGGCACGAACCACGCATCGTGCCCACGCCCGGCACGAACCGCACGTCGTACCCACGCCGTGCCCGCGCCGGGCACCGCCGGTTCTCCGTGCCCGGGCGCGTCCCGGCGTTTTCACCCGCCCTCGCGCGCGTGCCCTTCCCGATGCCGGGCCGCTCGGCTGCCTAGCATCGGCGCATGTCCGGCTTCTCGGGTCTGCGCGCGTGGTGGGCGGGACGGCCTCCCGCGGCCGGGGCCGCCGTGATGGCGACCGGCATCCTCTCGGTGGGCCTGCACCTGACCGGTGACGAGACGCTCTCGCGGGTGGCGCTGGTGCTGACCGGACTCGGCTGGATCGCGCTGGCGGCCGACTTCGCGCTGCGGCTGGCCGGCGAGCGGCAGCGCTGGGTCACCGAGGCGGAGAGCCCGGGCGCCCTCACCGCCGTGGCCGCGACCACCGTGCTGGGCACCGGGCTCTCCACGCCGGGCCTGCAGACCCTGGCCGCGGCGCTGCTGGCGCTCTCGGCGCTGCTCTGGCCGGTGCTGCTCGTGCTGGTCATGGGGCACTGGAAGCGGCGCATGCCGGGTGCGGTGTTCCTGTGCTGTGTGGCCACCCAGGGGCTCGCCGTGCTGGCCGCCACGCTGGCCGTGGCCGAGGGGACGGCATGGCTCGCGCACACCGCGCTGGTGCTGTTCTGGCTGGGCCTGGTGCTCTACGGGGTCGCCCTGCCCCGCTTCGACGCGCGGCAGGTGCTGGAGGGCCCCGGGGACCACTGGATCGCGGGCGGGGCGCTGGCGATCTCGGCGCTGGCCGGGGCGAAGCTGCTCCTGGCCGGCGACGGCCGCCTGTACCTGTGGGACGGCGACGACCGCGCGGTGCTGGTCACGGCGACGGTCGTGCTGCTCGTGCTGGACCTGGCCTGCTACGTCGTGCTGCTGGCCGCCGAGGCGGTGCGGCCGCGGCCCGGCTACGACATGCGCCGGTGGGCGACGGTGTTCCCGATGGGAATGACGGCGGTGGCGACGCTGTCCGTCGCGGCCGCCGTGGGCCTCCCGTGGCTCAGGGGGCCGGGACGCGTGCTGGTGTGGGTGGCGGTGGCGGCGTGGCTCGTGACCGCCGCCGGTGCGGTGCGTGCGGCCCGCGCCGGCGGCGGGGACGGCTGACCGTCAGGTCCAGAGCACCGCGATGAAGACGTTGGTGGCGGTCAGCGCCCCGACCAGCCCGAACTGGGCCGCGTCGATCTTCTCCTCGTCGCGCTTCACGTAGACCAGCCCGAGGATCACGATCAGCAGGGCGAGCTTCACGCCGATCTTGACGGCGTTGACGTGGTGGTCGTCGGCCTGGTTGAGGCCGACCAGGGCCACGCCGGTGACCAGCATGGTCAGCGCGCCGTGCAGCATCCCGGGGACGAACCGGGCCGTGCCCTGGCCCATCGCCTTCATCTGGGTGAGGAAGCCGCCGAGGAGCGCGGCGATGCCGATGATGTGCAGGCCGACGAAGAGATGGATGAGTACGTCCATGGAGCCGGAGCCTAACCAGGGGCCCTGGAGCCCTCCGCCACCGGGCCCGGTGTTCGAGCCGGTGGATCTTGCATATATGCGCTCCATAGCAGCCCGCGACTCTCGCCGGTCACGGTTTCCCCGCTTCGGTCACCACGCTGCGTGAAGAAGACGACTCCGGACCGGTGACACGGTCACAAACGGTCACCCGAGATCCGTCGAAGCCAGTTCCGTACACCGCGTTACCGACTCGTCACCGTCAGGCCTAGCGTCCTCCCCCAGGTGACCGGCTCCCCACCGCCGCCCCGGGCCAGGGGCGGCAGCCGGTCGCCCCCGCCGAGAAAGGTCCGGCGGCGGCCCGTTACCCCTGTGCGGGCCGCCGCCGGCCGTATCGACCGCTCGGTCGTACGGGTCGTACGGAAGGACGTGACGGTCCAGGTGGCAGCGCACCGCAAGCCCCGGCAGAGCCCGCTCAGCGGTCATACGGCCCGGACGGCCGTCACGATCGCCCTGGCGGGTGCGGCCACCGCGACGGGCTTCGACGGGACCGGCCACGCCGAGCCGCGGTTCACGCCGGCGCAGGTGAAGGCCAGGGTGGACAAGCTGTACCAGGAGGCCGAGACCGCCACCCAGAAGTACGACGGGGCGAAGGAGAAGGCGGACGCGGCCCAGCACCGGCTGAACACGCTGCGGGACGAGGCCGCCCGTCGGCAGGAAAGGCTCAACACGGCCCGGGACGCGCTGGGTTCGATCGCGGCGGCACAGTACCGCGACGGCGGCATCGCCCCCGCCTGGCAGCTGGCTCTGTCCAGCGATCCCGACCGGTACCTGGACGACGCCGCGTTCGCGGAGCGGGCGGGTGACCGGCAGGCCACCGCCGTGGCGCGGGTGCGCGAACAGCTGCGGGAGATCGAGCAGTTGCGGGGCGCCTCCCGGGTGGAGCTGACGGCGCTGCGGTCCCGGCAGGCGGAACTGCGGCGGCAGAAGAGGTCCATCACCGGCAAGCTGGACCAGGCCCGGCGGCTGCTGGCGCAGCTCACTCCGGCGCAACGCGCCGAGGCCACCGGTGACGGCGCCGCGGCGGGGCATGCCTCACGGTCGGCCTCGGGTACGCGGGACGAGCTGGAGCAGGCGGGGTCCGCCGCGGCTCCGGACGCGCGCGCCGCGGCGGCCGTCGCATACGCCTACGCCAAGCTCGGCAGCCCCTATGTGTGGGGCGCGACCGGCCCGAACGCCTTCGACTGCTCGGGCCTGGTCCAGGCCGCCTACCACTCCGCAGGCATCTCCCTGCCCCGCACCACCTACGCCCAGATCGACGCGGGCCGGCGCGTCTCCCGCTCGGAACTTCAGCCCGGGGACCTGGTGTTCTTCTACTCGGGCATCAGCCACGTCGGCATCTACATCGGAGGCGGCCGGATGATCCACGCCCCGAACCCGTCGGCACCGGTGCGCGTGGCACCGATCGACGAGATGCCGTTCGCCGGGGCCACCCGGGTGGCGTGAGACACGCTGGTGAGGGCAGGCTGAGCACCCCCACGATCGGCGCTTCAGGATTCTTCCCGGATATCTCCGAGCCACAGCCGACGCCCGAGGTCATCCAGCTCCCCCTTGCGTTCCTCACACTCGGGGATGGCTTGTCGAAGCAGAGACCAGTAGTCCGCTCCGTGTCCCGGAATCCTGATGTGGGCGAGTTCATGGGCGATGACGTAGTCGACCAGGTGCACGGGCAACTGAAAGAGGGCCCAGTGCAGCGCCATGGTCCCGCGAGCGCCGTCGCCGGGGCGGTAGGTCCCCCATCGGCCGCCAACATCACGTACGACGACGTCCGGCTCCCGTACTTCCATGCGTGCGGCCCACGGCTGAAGCCTTCCCTGCGTCCAGCGCTGTCCGTTGCGCCGGTACCAGCCGATGAGCGCACGTCGAGCGACGACCGGATCCCGCGCGATCCCTTTGCCGATCACCAAACGCCCAGCGACGAGCCGGACGGCGGCTCGTTCTTCGTCGCTGATCTGGAGCCGATAGGCACGTCCCAGATAGGCGAACGTCTCACCGTCCCGGAACCCACGCTCAGGGTGGGCCGGCGGATGATCCTCACGCCGTCGCAGCTTTTCGGCCAGCCATGTCTCCCCCTCTCGTAGGAAGGTTGCCGCGCGCTCGGGGTCACAGCCCTGCGGCGCGCGGAGGACGAGCGAGCCGTCGCGCTCCACTGTGAGACCGAGGCTTCGGCGGCGTTCACTGACGACCACGCGGAACTCCCTGCCCGCCACGACGATCACCTGGCCGTCTTCCAAGGCGGGTCGGCAGGGGTCTCGCGGTTCGGCAGTCGTCGGCACACCGCCTATTGTCCCCGAGCCGCCGCCCGGAACGCCGCCGCGTGCCGCTGGGCGTGCCCGGTCAGCGCTTGCGACAGGTTCTCCAGTGGCTCCCTGGCGCGCTCCCTCGGCTTGACGCCCGCCCGGCGCAGTCCACGCCACAGCTCGCTCTGCAGCGAGTCCAGGCTGGCCTCGTTGTCCGACCAGGCGGCACTTGACACGTGGCGCTCGATGATCGCGGCGAGTTCGACCGTCACGCTCCTGAGCATGGCGGGATCAGGCAGGTCGAAGGCCGGATCCTCGGTCATCCGGTCGGAGAGTTTCGTGTAGAGCTGCTGCTCGACCGTTGTCAGGTCGGCAACCTCGGGATCGACCTCCTCCGCCTGTCGGGCCCTGTCGATCAGGGGGCCGATGCGCACCTTGATCTCGTCCCAGCGCCCCGCGAACTCCTCCAGGATCGCCTCCAGCTCTGCTGAGAGCGTCCGCAGCACCGGACGGTCCTCCGACCGCCGCCTCTCCTCCAGGTGGTAACGCAGCGCCTGCACCTGCTCCGCCGCCGACTCCCGCACATCCGGGATGCGCGCCACCACCTCGTCGAAGTCCGGGGCCAGGATGGAGACCGGCGCGATGACCTGCTCGATCTCGGGCAGCTCCAGGTGATCCGCCACCATGGCACGAACCTTGCGTCCGTACGCCCGCACGGAGAAGGTCCCGCCCTCCGCGTCCCGGTAGTGCCGCCGTACCCGCTTCTGCAACAGCGTCCAGTTCCGGGCCTCGGGTACCAGCTTCAGCGCCGCCTCGTGAGGCAGGACGCGCTCCAGCGCCGAGGTGAAGCGGCTCATCCGGGTGTCGAACTCCGACCTTGCGCTCTCGTCGCCGAGCGTGAGCATGCCTTGGGCGATGCCGCCAGGGGTGTCGAGTCCGGTGATGCCCAGGTCCGCAAGGAAGTCCCGCAACTCGTCCGCGGCCTCCTGCATCTCCGGGACCTCGGCCGTGTCGAGGCTGCGGACGGTCTGAAGGGTGGGCCCGTCGCCCTTGTACGCGGGGAGGGTGACCGCCAAGTCGCTCAGCACGCCGTAGTAGTCCACGACACGGCCCTCGTACTTGGCCCGGCGCGGGCGGTTCACTCGAGCGATGGCCTGGAGCAGTTCGGCGTCCTGGATCGGGCGGTCGAGGTACAGCGCCTGCTCGATGGGCGCGTCGAACCCGGTGAGCAGCATGGACTTCACGATGAGGAACGCGACAGGCCTAGGCTCCTCGATGTGCGGGGCGGCCAGCCCGCTCCAGGGGTTCCGGCCGATGCCGCCCGCCGGTACGGGGTCGTCCTCGGGGGTGTGCTGCGTCACCCACGGGTTGTCCGGCGGGAGCTGTGGGAACGGCTCCAGGAAGCGCTCGACGTGCTGCTGTTGTGCGACCGGGTCCGTCCACTCACGCCATTGCCCGCGTTTCTTCTCGCTCCCAGCGGAGATGACGGGCACAAAGTCGATCCGGCGCAGGATCTCCTGGTAATGCCAGGCCCGTAGCAGCACCAACTCGTCCCATGTGTAGTCGGCGACGTCCTTATGCCGCAGGGACTCGGGGTCGAAGGCCCGCACCCTGGCCAGGAGTTCAACCCGAGCGTCGTTGAGCATGTGCCGGTACAGCACGGCCGCGCTGCGGCTCACCGCCGCGACCTGCGCCTTGAATCCCCCGGTCAGCGGCCCGGTGACGTAGTGCTCCAGCATGTCCTTGGCCTTGGCGCGGATCACGGGGAGCGACTCGGCGACGGTACGGCTGGTCGGCTTGAGCTGCTTACGCGTTTTCGCCTGCTGAGCGCTCTGGAGATGGGCGATCAGGTTCTCGAACTTCCCGTTCAGCTCGTCTTTGTCTCGCACCCCGGCCGGACCTGTACGGCCCTCGTAGCGGACGGGCACGACGACCTTGTCCCGCTCGGCCTCGTCCATGAGGTAGGAGTCGAGGAACTTCCCGTCCGGCTCCAGTCCGAAGATGCGTCCGGTGTCCTCGCGCCGGCCCTTCATGATCGGCGTACCGGTGAAGCCGACCCGGGCCGCCTTCGGCACGGAGTCGCGCAGGCAGGCGTGCAGCACGGAGGTGTGGGACCGGTGCGCCTCGTCGACGAGTACGAGGACGTACGGGGAGGGGCTGCACTCGGTGAACCGCCGCCGCACCTCGTCGACAGCCGCGTCAGCCGGCGTGGGATCGGACGCCTCCTCTGCCGACGCGCCCTCGGCCAAGCGCTCCTGTACGGCCTCGAATTCGGCCACCGGGTCACGGTCGTCGCTCGACTCGCCCTCTCCGGTGCCGATGACGCCGGGGATCCGCCCGAGGTACTTCTGGATCATCGTGAAGATGACGGCACGTCCTCCGTGCCTGCCCGCGCGCTCCAGCATGCCTTCGACATCGGAGCGGGAGCGGGCGACCCGTACGTCACTCCCACCGACCCGGACCGCGGCGGCCAGCTGCTGCTCCAGTTGCGTACGGTCGGTCACGACCAGCAGGGTGAAGCGGTTGAGCTCCGGATCGCGGCTGGTCTGGAGCCTGCGAGCGAGGAAGGCCATCGTCAGGCTCTTGCCGGAGCCCTGGGTGTGCCAGACGACACCGCCGCGCTCGTCCTGCTCGGCGGCCGGATCGTCCACGGTCCGCCCGGTGCGCAGCTTGCGGACGATCTTCTCGACAGCGCGGTACTGCTGGTGGCGGCAGACCGCTTTGACGGTGACGGGCGGCTCCCCCGGCTTCGACTTCACCGGCATCTCGAAGACGTAGTGCCGCACGATGTTGAGCAGGTTGCGGGGCTTGAGCACGATGCCGACGAGGCGATGGAGGTCGGTGGGCGCCCCACCTGGTTCGAGAAGCCGTGTCCCGTCGCCTCGCCGTATCGCCTGAAGTGTGCGGGCGAAGTCCTTGTCGTCGTAGTAGTCCGGCGTCACGCTGCGCCAGGCCGCGAAGTGGCTCTCGTCGGACGTGATGGTCCCGAGCGCCGCATGTTCGCCGGCGGTGGCGATGAGCAGCTGTACAGGGGCGAAGAACTCGGGCACCTGGGAGCGCGGGTCACGGCGGTCGCGTCCGTTGTCGTCGTCGAGCGGCACGCCCGCGTATCCGCGCAGGTCGCGGATGGCCTCGCCGATGGCGTCCTTGACGTCCGGGCCCTTGCACTCGATGACGGCGAGGGGTACGCCGTTCACGAACAGCACCAGGTCGAGGATGATCTCCGCCCCGTCGAAGGTCCGCACGCGCAACTGGTCGACGACGAGGAAATCGTTCCTCTTCAGGATCTCGGCGTCGTCCAAGCCCTCCAGGTCCCAGTCGATGAACTGGGCATGCACGGTCGCGCCGTGATAGTGCTCCTCGTCACCGGTGACCGGTGTTCCCTTGATCAGCCGGCTGGTCACTTCGCCGTTGACCGCGACGAGCGAGGTGGTGGCGACGTTGCGGGCAGTACGGCGCAGGTCGTCGATTGCGGCGTCGGCGTCCGAGTCCGTCATCCAGGAGCCGTTGCCGCCGGGCAGCCGGTTGACACGCCGGACGGCGGAGCGCAGCCGCTTCAGCAGGAGCAGGTCGCCGTAGGCCCGCTCGTCCCCGTCGGGGTCCTTGGTACTGAGGTCGGGCCCGTGGACGTGGTGCCATCCCATCGCCTTCAACTGGTCGATGATCGGCAGTTCTGTCTCGTCCCGCTCAGCCGTGCCCCGCGTCATGAACTCCGCGCCCCTCCCCGTGCCCCCACGCTGCCGCTTGGACAACGACCGTCATGCTGCTGGCCGTTCCCCCATTCTGCGATGGGTGGGGCGTGGGTGACACGAGTCTGCGCAGCTACGACGGCTGTCCTGCCGTGATGGGACGGGATTTGGCTGATTGTCGACGGTCACGACTGGCGAGAGCTTTCCGGGCGAGGACGACCGCGCTCTGGTGGCGCAGTGGTGAAGCGGCTTGGGAGGCTGGCGTGGGAGCGCCATGTGAGGGGGTCGAGGCGGTACGGCAGCCCCGGCACAGGCCACCGATGAAGGCAACGGGGCGTCCTGGCACGCCGCACTCGGTGCACTCCGGCATGAGACAGCGGGGGCGGTCCGAAGGGGCCTCGTCGGAGGCCGCCGGTGCCGGGGTGGGTGGAGCCTGGGGCGGCAACTTGTCCCGCAGCCGCCGGGCGACGAACCCACGCGGGGCGTGGACGGTGTCTGGCAGACCAACTGTGAGCGCCTGGACGAGGGAGACGGGGCGGGCGCCGCGCTCCAGCCAGGGGATCACCAGGTCAACCAACGCCTCGCAGTCGGCGGCGGACAGGGCGAGCCGGGGTTCGTGGCTGCCGAGGCGGGCGAGGAGGCGGTAGGCGGTGGCGGCGTAGGGCTCGGTGGGCGCTGGCGCGGCCGACGGGGGCGCGGCTGGCGTGGGGGCGGCCGGCGCGTCGATGAATGGGGTGGTGTGGTCGGGCGTCGGGTTGACGGGCGCGACGGATGAGCTGGCCGCCGGGGCCTCTCCGGCTCCGAGGAAGGCGGCCCACCAGGCGTCGTCACGTGTGGTGCGGGACCAGTACGTACGGAACACCCAGCGGGTGCCGCTCTCACCGGTGACGGCGAGCCCACGGGCGCGGTGCAGGTGCCCGGCGCGGGACAGGGCGGTAAGGGCGCTGCTTACTGCCTGCTGGCCGTACAGGGGCAGGACCTTGGCGAGGCTCTTGATGTCCATGGCGGCGCCTTCGGGCAGCCGGTCGATGAACTCGGCGATGTAGGCCTCACGGGCGGGGAGATGCGAGAAGTCGGCGGGGCCGCGGGAGGCGGCGCCGGGCTCGGCCGGGACGGTGCGCTTCCCGTAGCCGGGGTTGGCCGTGGGGTGTGCGGGGGCGGGCAGGGCGGCGTTAGAGTTTTCGTAAGCCACGAGATCGGTCCACTTCGATCTTGGGGTGAGACCCCGGCGGGTGTTGGTAGCACCCGACCGGGGTTGTTTCTTGCCGCGAACGCTAGAGGGTGACGACGGCGTGTTGCAAGCCGGTCACGAAAAGTCACGGACGCTGGCAGGGAGGGTGGGTGGTGGGTTCAAACCAACCACCCATTCCTCACAAACGGTGCTCGACTCTTGGACCTTGAGGCTCGAAGCTCAAGCTCCGGTGCGGGCGTAGGCGACAAACGCCGTCCAGGCGGCCTCTGCGACGGCGAAGCGGGGGCTCTGGGAGCCGAGCTTCGAGTCTCGGACGTGGATGGTGTGGGGGCAGGGGGCGACTTCGACGCAAGCGGCGTCCTGACCCTCGCTGTAGCTGGACTTGCGCCAGTCGATGGCGACTTCGAGGCAGTTGCCGCCTTGGTCATCGCTGTAGCTGGACTTGAACCACACCAGGCTGTCGCTCACGGCTCCTCCGCCACCCCTCTGATGAACTCGGCCGACTCCTCAATACTGAGGGCGTGCATGCGGATCATGGCATGCCTTTGGTTCAGTGCACTCACCTTGTCCGGACTGGCGTGCAGCACGCTCACCTCCGGGCCCTCAACGTAGGCGAAAGCGTCATGTTCCGGTGATTCCAGAAGAACGATTGGTCCAGCGAGAGCAACGCCGTTGCACCGGCCGGCGGGCAGCACTTGCACCGACACGTTCCGCATCTGGCCGGCCTTCAGAAGATGCATGAGTTGCGCCCTCATGACGTCCTCGCCGCCGATGCCCGTCCGCAACGCAGCTTCATAGATCAGGAAGCTGTACAGCACGCTGATCCGTCGTGCCAGCGCTTCTTGACGGCGCAGCCTCGCAGCAACACGCTCGGCAACGGTCTCGTCGTCCAAGGGAGGGCAACTACCTCCGATCAGCGCCCGCGCGTACTCCTCAGTCTGCAACAAGCCCGGAATGAGCAACGGCTCGTAGCAGGTGAAGCTGATGGCCTCGGCCTCAAGTGCCATGAACTCCTGTGACCGCGCCGGGAACGGCTCCGGCTTCAGGTACTCCTGAGCCGCGACGAGCTTCCCGCCCGCCCCGCACACCTGATCCGCGACTTGCAGTAACCGCAGCGTCGGCCGACGGCGGCCGTTCTCCATCGACTTGACGTACTCGTAGTCGTAACCGGCTTCCTTGGCCAGCGCCTCCCGGCCGATCCCGGCTTCCGTACGCCACATCTTGATCTGGCTGCCGCAGTACCGCCAGGCGATGGGCGGCTGGGAGTTCACCTCGGTCGACACGCACACCTCCGCCGGGTCCACACCGGGTACAACCACCTGCTGTACCTGCACCGTTACTCGTGAGGCTACGCGCGAACCGGGACCGTGATCTGGCCAATCGTCAGAACTTCCACGCAAGGGATGAACAGCGCATGCACAGCCCGTGGCTCCCGCTGCCCACGACAGCGACCCCGAAGGACATCGAGTGGCGCCTGCCGCGTCACGCACGAAGCGTGGGCAGGGCACGCGAGCTGTTTCGCGAGCAGGCGGCGTCATGGGGTCTGCCGCAGGACGTGACCGACACGGCGGAACTCCTTCTCAGCGAGCTGATGACCAACGCGTACCGCCACGCGAAGGTCCCGGCCGGCCGGGAGATCTGGGCCCGCTGCGCGATCGTGGACGACCGAGTCCGCGTGACGGTGACGGACGCGAACGACACGCTCCCGACTCCGGGCACGGCATCTCCGGAAGCCGAGTCAGGCCGGGGGCTCACGCTGGTTGCGGCGCTGGCGGACGACTGGAATGCGGAGAAGAGGGAATGCGGCATTGGCAAGGAGGTGTGGTTCGAACTAGCTCTCGATAGCGTAGCTTAGCTACGCGACGAGTTCACTTGGCCTTCCGACCAGCAGGCCATCCACGATTCCACGGCGAAGCGTTCGAAGCTTCTCCAGTTCCGACACATCCAACTTTCGCTTGGCGTCAAATGCTTCAATGGGAGCAACAATGCGCCTTTGCTCTTCGACTGACGGAAGCGGGAGCCGAATTGCTGAGACTAGTGCACTGTTCAGATTCGTCTGGTTGGACCCCTGACCGATCTTACGGATTTCCTCGTAATGCCCCTCAAGCCAGTGATAGAGGTACCTGTGGTCGATCTTTTGTGGGTCACAGACGATGGCCGCAGCAGCCTGGTTCACAGTCGCATGCGTTCCCAGGACTGCACTTCTCCCCCGCGTGACACCTTCGCCGTACATGGCCAGTAGCACGCTTCCAGGCGGATAGACGCGAAGGCCCGTTTCCGCAACCGCCTTCTTCGTGACACGCTCCGAAGTCTCATTAATTACATCGAAACAGATCTCAGCCGTTCGCACCCAGGGAACGGTGCCTTCCGTCCAATAGTCCGAGCGTACGCGAGACGGGGTACTGCCAGAGCCCACGACGGCAACATCCTCGACAGTTACAACCGCAGCCTCTGAACGCGACAACAGCTGGCGACAAACTTCTTGACGAATCAAACGAGATTTGGAAATCGCCGCCTCGATGGCCCGCCCCTGCTCGCCTAGCGCCTCAAGCACTGCGACGATGCGCCGCTGCTCCTGAAGGCTCGGCCATCGGATCTTGAGTGCTTCGACCGCTGCCTGAGAAATGTTCTGCATGCTGAGACTGCTACCCGAAGCTGATACGCCGATCTGTTTGCGTACCTCGGGGCTGCACAAACTGAGCCTGACGAATTCTGGCTCTGCCAAACGTCGGTCCACCACAAGGCGCAGCGTCTTGTCCGACAGCATCAGCCTCTCTTGGCTCGGAGTCGCAATGCAGGCGGACCCCACTAGATCAGGCGTGTTGGCCCGCGAGAACAAGAGGTCACCCTGACGAACCTCGAACCGCTCATTGATCAGCGCAGGATCGTCGACCGCCTTGTTCTCCGTAGGCCGATAGCCAGCCGAGTTGATGGCGCTCACTTTGAGCACGCCCCAATGCCCAGGTGCGGCAGGCGCATCGGTCAAGCTCGGGCTGCGTCCGGTCTCGATGCGCAGCAGTCGAGAACCCAGCGGTGCAACTTCCCACTCGTCAGCCGACATACCCTAGCTCCCTCAAAAACCCGTCCAGCGCCTCCGCAGCCGCTTCCCGCCGTCCCTCGATCTCCCGCAGCGAAACCCCGTACTTCTGCTCCCACACCCGATACGCCTCCGCCAACTCCCGTCGGCGCCGCGCCACGTGCCCCTCCAGCTTGGCCGAAAGGTCGGCCCGGAGGATGTCGAGGACCACGTCCCGTTCGCCGCCCCGCTCGGCCAGCTCTCGGCGGGCCTTGGTCAGTCCCGCTTCCGACGGCTGGGAGGCGGCCTGAGCCTCGGCCTCAGCAGTGACCGGCAGGTCCAGCAACGCCCCCTGCCCAGTCCCGTCCTCCGCCGGAACCGCTCGCTGCCCCCTGCCAGGCGCCACCTTCTTCTTCGCGGCCTTCTCCCGCTCTGCCTCCCGCCTCCGGCGAATCGCGGCCACCGGCCAGAACCCGTCCTCCAGGTCCTCGACCAGCCGCTTCGCCTCCGTGCGCCGCTTCACCAGGTCCCGCATCTCGGTCTTACTCAGGACCGCTTCCGCCAAGGCCGGGTCAACAGAACCGGACTCGGAGTCGGAATCGGAGTCGCCGTCCAGCGCCGCCTGCTGTGCCTCGGCCAGTGCCGCCTCCGCCTCCTGCGCCGCCTTCACCTTCGCGTCCAGGTCGGCGTGGGTCTTCTCCGCTGCCGCCAGGTCCGCCAGGAACTTCGGCGCGATCGCGGCGACCACCTTGTGGTCGTAGGCCTGCCGCCGCTCCGCCGCCGTGCGCTCCCGTCGGCCGCCCGTGCGCGGGTCGGGCTCAGGGGCCAGCAGGGTCTCGACCGTCTCGACCCAGCCGTCGATCACCCCCGCGAAGCCGTTCACCGACAACGCCTTCAGCTCGTTCTTCGCCTCGTGCCACCAGCCGGCGACCGCGCCCGCGAGCGCGTACCGGTCGAGGAGGCCGACACTCAGCAGACGCTCCCCGAAGCTGCCAATGAGGTCCTTCCGCAGCCGCGCCAACTGTGCCTTGCGCTCCTGCTCTGTGCGGTCGTCACCGGCCAGTGGCTCAAGCGCCGCAATCTGCTCGGCCTCCGCCGCCCACCACTCGTCGTACGAGTCCCACAGCTTCTGCTCCCGACCGCTCGCCAGCTCCGCCAGGCGGGCCGGGTCCGGGCGGCGCTCCGGTGCGGGGAAGTCGACGTAGGCCGGGTCGTCGGCCCGTACGTCGAACAGGTCCGACACCTTGATGTCGTAGGCGTCCAGAAGGGACTTCTTTGCCTCGATCTCCGCCACCGGCACACCACCCACCAGGTGGGCCCGCACGTCCTGTGGTTCCGGCGGCGGGGTGTTGTCGACGTAGCGGCGGATGTTGAAGTTGAAGTCGTTGTCCGACAGTTCGTCCCGCGTCACCGCGCGGGCGAAGCCCGGCACGTCCTCGAAGATCTCGTCGTCCTGCCAGGAGTGGAACGTGGAGACGATCTTCTCGATGTGCTCGGGGAGCAGGAGGTTCTGCGCGCGCTCGGCGTGGTACTCCCGGTCCGCGTTGATGAAGAGGACCTTGCCCCGGCGGTCGGGGCGGCGTCGGCTCGGCGGGCGCAGGACCAGGACGCAGGCGGGGATGCCGGTGCCGTAGAACAGGTTGGGCGCCAGGCCGATGACGGCCTCGATCAGGTCGTGGTCCATGAGGAGCTTCGCGCGGATCCTCTGTTCCTCGCCGCCCCGGAAGAGCACGCCGTGCGGCATGACCGTGAAGACCGCGCCCGACCGCTGCTTGACCATGTCCAGCATGTGCTGGAGGAACATCAGGTCCGCCTTGCCGCGCTCGGACGTCTCGCCGTGCGGCATGCGCTCCTTCAGGCGCGGTACCTCGTCCTTCTTGTAGTCCATCGAGAAGGGCGGGTTGCTGAGGACCAGGTCGAAGCCGCCCTCGGGGTGCAGCGGGTTGGTGAGGGTGTCGCCCGTGCGCAGGGAGAACTTCTTCGCCCCGTGGAAGAGCATGTTCATCGTGGCCATCACCCAGGAGCCGCTGTTGGCGTCCTGGCCGGCGAGGCCCAGGTTACGGGAGTCGCCGCCGTGCTCGTCCACGTACTCCATGGCGTGGATGAGCATGCCGCCCGATCCCACACACGGGTCGTACACCCGCATGTCGCCATGCGGGCGGGCCAGTTCCACCATCATCCGGACGACGGCACGCGGGGTGTAGAACTCGCCGCCCTTGCTGCCCGCCGAGTCCGCGAAGTCCTTGATCAGGTACTCGTACGCGGCACCGATCATGTCGGGGAATTCGAAGTCCTCCCCGCGCAGCCGGATGCCGCCGAAGTGGTCGATGAGGGCGGCAAGGCGCTTGTCGGCCAGTTCGGCGGCCGACTTGCGGGCGCTGCCGCCGCCTCCGATGCGGTTGAAGTTGACGTGTGCGAACAGGCCTCGAAGCTCGCTGTTGCCCGGCTGGCGTTCGAGGGCGTCCAGGGCGGGCTGAAGATACTCGCTGGCCACGTTGTCGACCGCGCCCGCCAGGTGGTCCCAGCGTGCGGCCGGAGGAACGAAGATCGCGCCGTGTTCGTCGTACCACTGGTACGACTCGGCCTCTTCCTTCGCCTCCGCCTCGGTGTCACCCCCCGCCAGGCGCTCCTTGATAATCGCCTCGCGGGCCGCCTCGAACTCGTCGTTGACCCGCTTCAGGAACAGCAGCACGAAGATGAAGTCGCGGTACTCGGCGGCGTCCATCGTGCCGCGCAGGATGTCGGCCGCCGCGAAGAGATGGCGTTCCAACTGCGCGAGCGTGAGCTTGGCCACGTACGGCTCTCCCCTGGTGACTGATCGGCTTCCGCTGGCAACCCTGCATGGCGACGCGAGGGTGCAGAGGGAAGCCTACGGTCTTCTGGAGGGCCTCTTTCACCGTGTGCGCACGGTGACCGAAAGTGGCCCCGATGCCCGAGGCCTGTGGCCCCTCGACCGCCCAGTCAGTAGTCGGAGACGTCCAGGCCCTCCTCGACAAACCTCCACACATCCGTGTAAGGGTCCCAGCCATTCTGGTCCGCGCGGCCAGCGTGACGGCGGGCGAGGCCCTCCGCATAGCGCTGCGCCGTCTTGTACCGGCCGCTCAGCTGACCGGGCATGACCTGCTTGACCTGCTCCTCGGAGAGGGACCGGATGGTGGGCCCGTAGGTCTGCGCGAATCCCGGCTGCTGCTTCAGCCGGTTCGCCGCGCTGTCGCAGACTCCGCCGAAGGTGCTCGTGTAGTTCTGGTAGTGCAGCAGTCGCCACAGCTCAAAGCACGGGTGGGAGTAGGCGACGTGCAGTTCCTCCCTCCTAGCCCTGGCGAACGCCGTGGGGATGTCCTCGTGCTCGTCACGGTCGAACAGACACCACACCTGCGGCCAGCTCCAGTCGTCGGGCTCGATCCCGGCCTTCGCGGCGGCTCGCCGGACCTCGTGCCACTTGGTGATGGCGTCCTCCACCAAGGGGAGCGGCTTGCGGCGCTTGGTCGGCGCCCGGCGGTTCTCGACCTTGCAGACGATCTCGTGCTCGGGTTCCTTGCGGGTGCCGTTCTCCGTCACGAAGGTGATGAAGCCGGGTTCTGTGACCTCGCCCTCGGTGAAGACGTATACCTCTCGTCGTAGCTTCCGCTGTCGCTTGACCCGTGCCGGATTGTCCCGCCCCTTGTCCCTCGCCATCAGGACCGCTCTGCCTCCCCTGCCAGTGCCGCGAGGACCTTGCGTCCGATCTGGCCCTGGTCGACATTCGGTACGGCACCGTAAGCGCCGGCCAGGTACGAGTCCTCGAGATCTTCTTCGGGCTTGGGGTCGAAGTCGCTCAGCGGGTACAGCTCGGTGGCTCCGCGCTTGTCCTTCTCCGTCAGCCAGATCTGGCCTGGTTCGAGCAGCCTGCCGCCTCTCGGGCTCTTCAGGAGAGAGGCATCGTGGGAGGTGAAGAGCAGCTGGGCGTTCTTCTTGTTGGACCAGGGCGCCTGGAACAGGCTGACCACCTCTGACGCGAACTTCGGGTGCAGGCTCGCGTCGAGCTCGTCGATCAGCAGCACCGCGCCGCTGTCCAGGGCCAGCAGAAGCGGACCGATCAGAGCGAACCAGGAACGGGTCCCGAAGGATTCCTTCGCCCAGTCGAGGGCCACCGCGGTGTCACGGTCGTTTCCGTGCAGGAGTCTGACCGTGGGGGGTCTGCCCCCCGGCTGGCGTTCGACCTCGGCTCCCTGGATACCGAGGTCGGCCACTCTCAACAGCTCCCGGACGCGTGCTCCGTTCCGGTCGTCGAGGAGTTGCTGGGCCGTGTAGTTCTCCCGGTCCCGCAGCTCGGTCTCGGGGGTGATGTCCCACAGGTTCGACCGGAACCAGTCGTAGATGCGGGACAGCTGAGGGTGGTTGTCGCTCGCGGCGCGGCTGAGGAGAAGGGCGTTCGGGCGCGTGGAGCGCGCCAGTCTGGCGCGGTCCTGAACACGGTCACCGGGAAAGTCGTAGGGGTTGTCCCTGGTGGCGTCCCTGTCCAGCCAGACCTGTCGGCGGCCTTTGGGGTAGGCATGGAGCCACTCCGACTCGACCCTCCGGTCCCCCAGCTCGAAGCCGTAGGTCCAGCGCACCCCGTCGTCGAGGGCGAAGTCCGCCTCGTAGAAAGTGCTCTCGCCTGGCGACTCGGCATCGAGGGCGAAAGGCTCGCGCTCGGGGACTCCGGTGTAGGAGGTCCACAACCCGTAGGAGTCCAGGACCGCACTTCTCATCTTTTTCAACGCGGTGATGACGTTGGACTTGCCCGAAGCGTTGGCACCGAAGACTCCAAGAACCGGATAGATCTCCAATTGCTTGCCGTCTGAGAGCAGAACCATGCGCCCCGCGTCGGATTCCTCACGGGGTGGAACGACGAAGGACAGCTCCTGCTCATCGCGCAGTGACCGTACGTTCGCTGTGCGGAAACGCAGCAGCATGCGAACCCTCCTCCCGTCGGGCCCAGCGTAACGGTGTGATCGTCGGCGCGCCTAGCAGACGGTCAGACCAGCCGGCGCGCCGTCGCCCAGCGGGTCAGTTCGTGCCGGTTGGACAGCTGGAGCTTGCGCAGGACCGCCGAGACATGGGACTCGACCGTCTTCACCGAGATGAACAGCTGCTTGGCGATCTCCTTGTAGGCGTAGCCCCGGGCGATCAGGCGCAGCACCTCGCGCTCGCGCTGGGTGAGGCGGTCGAGGTCCTCGTCCACGGGCGGGGCGTCGGTGGAGGCGAAGGCGTCCAGCACGAACCCGGCCAGGCGCGGGGAGAAGACGGCGTCGCCCTCCTGGACCCGGAAGATCGAGTCGATCAGGTCGGTACCGGTGATGGTCTTGGTGACATAGCCGCGGGCGCCACCGCGGATCACGCCGATCACGTCCTCCGCCGCGTCCGACACGGACAGCGCGAGGAAGCGGACGGGCCGCTCGGCGTCCGCCATCAACGCCGCGCACCGGCGCAGCACTTCGACGCCGCCGCCGCCCGGCAGATGGACGTCGAGGAGGACCACCTCGGGCCGGGTCGCGGTGATGACCGTGACCGCCTGGTCGACGTCCGCGGCCTCGCCGACCACCTCGACGCCGGTCTCGGCGGTCTGGCCGATCTCGGCCTGGACGCCGGTGCGGAACATCCGGTGGTCGTCCACCAGCACGACCTGTACGTGCCGCCCCGCCTCCGGCGCTCCCGCCGTGCCGTTCGCCTCGGTCGCGTCGCTCATGACGTCTTCTCCGCCCTCTCCATCTCCAGCTCGACCTCCGTGCCGCCGTCCGGCACCGCACGCAGCCGCGCCGTGCCGCCGTTGCGTTCCATGCGGCCGATGATCGATTCTCTAACGCCCATGCGGTCGGCGGGTATCGAGTCGAGGTCGAAGCCCGGGCCCCGGTCGCGCACGGACACGAAGACCGTCCTCCCCTCGACCTCGGCATAGACCTGTACGGCACCGCCCTCGCCACCGTACTTGGCGGCGTTCACCATCGCCTCGCGCGCGGCCTGCATCTGGGCGCCGATTCTCTCGTCGAGCGGGCAGTCGCCGACCACGACGACCTCGATGGGCACGCCGTGCTTGTCCTCCACCTCGGCCGCGTTGCGCCGCACCGCCTCGGCGACCGTGTCCGGCTCGTCGGCCTCGTCCTTGCCGGTGCCCTCCGGCTTGTACAGCCAGGTGCGCAGGTCGCGCTCCTGGGCGCGGGCCAGGCGGCGGACCTCGTTCGCGTTGTCGGCGTTGCGCTGGATCAGGGTGAGGGTGTGCAGCACGGAGTCGTGGACGTGGGCGGCGACCTCGGCGCGCTCCTGGGCGCGGATGCGCATCAGGCGCTCCTCGGAGAGGTCCTGGGTCATACGCACCAGGTAGGGCCCGGCGAGCAGCGTGATGCCGACGAGGACGGCGAGGGCCGCCTGGAGGACCGCGCCGAGGTGGGCGGCGGAGCCCTGCAGGACGAAGATGGCGGAGACACCGGCCGTGACGAGCAGGACACCGGCGGCCGCGCGCACCAGGGTGAGGGTGCGGCGCCGGCGGCCGGCCTCGGCCCAGCGGGCCCGCCGGGCGTTGTCCGCCTGCCGCCAGACCAGGGCGACACCGGCTGCGACGAGCACGGCGGGCACCAGATAGGCCTTGGCCGCGCCGCTGAGATTGACGCTGCCCACGAACACCATGGACACGATGACCATGAGGAGCAGCGCGGCGATCTGCCCCTTGTCCGGCTTGCGGGTCACCAGCCTGCGCCGGCCGCCCGGCGCGGTCTCCGTGGCCACCAGCGGCGGCTTCTGGTCGCCGACACCGCCGACGCCGAGCGGGACGAAGAACCAGAAGGCCGCGTACAGCAGCGCACCGAGTCCGTTGGCCATGAACAGGCCGACGAAGGCGAGCCGCACCCAGATGACGGGCAGCCCGAGATGCCCGGCCAGGCCCCGCGCCACTCCGCCGAGCCAGCGTCCGTCGCTGCTGCGGTAGAGCTTGCGCGGCGGCCGCGGGTCGTCGAGTGGCGGGCTTGCGGCTTCCGGCATGCCAACGATGGTCACACGTCGGGCGGGGCAGAGCATCAGGGTCGGCCCCCGAGACGCCCCTGATCTTCGCCGGGGGCGGCCCGGGGAAGGGTGGACGGGCGGCGGTCCGGGCCCCTCGAACGCTTCCCGGCCCCGCCTCAGGGCCGATTTCAGGGTTCACCCAGGGTCGTCCCGGCTGCCGTCGCACCGGCCGGGCCGTCACCATGGACGCATGACGGATCACGAGCACGCCGCGACGGGTCCGGGACCCGGCCCCGGCCCGCGCCCGGACCCGGGCACCGGGCCGACGGATGCCGCGCCCGCCGCGACGGAGGGGACGGGGGCGGCCGACACCGGCACGGGGACCGACGCCGGAACCGGCACCGACCGCCGGACCGACGACCAGGACCAGGGCCAGGACCAGGACCAGGACCAGCTGCACCAGGACATCGCCGGGACCCCCGACCCGTTCCGGCGCGACCGCGGGCACAAGATGATCGCGGGCGTGTGCGCGGGACTGGGCCGGCACACCGACATGGACCCGGTGATCTTCCGGATCACCCTGGCCGTGCTCTCGGCGACCGGCGGCATCGGCCTCATCTTCTACGGCTTCGCCTGGCTGCTGGTGCCGTACGAGGACAAGGAGGAGAACGAGGTCCGCAAACTGCTCACCGGCCGGGTCGACGGCCAGGCGCTGGCCGCCGTGCTGTTCGCCCTGGTCGGCTGCGGGGTCTTCCTGACCATGCTGAGAAACGGCGCGGTGCTGGCCTTCGCCGTGGTGCTCTCCCTGCTGCTGGCGGGCGCCGGGTACTGGTCGCGGCGCCGTGGCGCCCCCGATCCCGACCCGCTCTCCGCGCAGGCCGCCGCCGACGCCCCGCCGGAGGCCCAGGCGCCGCCGGTCGTCACCGCCTACCCGTCCTGGTGGCGGGACCCGATCGTCAAGGACGGCACCCATGTCGGTGGCACCGGCTACCTCTGGGGCCCCGGCGAGGCCCGCGGGCCGGACCCCCTCTCGGCCGTCGACGTCGGCATCGCCATCCCCTGGACCCACCCCGGCTCCCCACAGCCGCCGCGCACCACCGCGCCGAGACCGCGCGGCCCGCGCTGGATCGGCGGCTGGGTGTTCCTCTTCGCCCTGCTGGCCGGCGGCCTGGGCTCCGGGCTGACCTGGGACACCCACCCGCTGGGAACCAGCCTGCAGACCGGTCTGGCCTGTGCGCTGGCGGTCTTCGGACTGGGCGTCATGGTCAGCGCCGTCCTGGGCCGTACGGGAGCGGGGACGGTGTTCCTGGCACTCGTCACGGCGGCGCTGCTCACCGGGGCGGCGGCCATGCCCCGGGACATCACCACCCACTGGCGGGATACGTCCTGGAGACCGGCGGCGTCCACGGAGCTGCGGCCCCGGTACGAGCTCGGCACCGGGCGGGCCACCCTGGACCTGACCCGGATACGGCCGGGTAAGGGACAGACCGCCGCCACGGACGCCCGTGTGGGCGCGGGACAGCTGAAGGTGATCCTGCCGGCGGACGCGACCGTGCACATGGACATCGACGTGGGCGTGGGCGACATCCGGCTGCCCGGCGCCGACAGGAAGGACGTGGACGTGCAGCCGGGCAGGCACAAGGCCGTGACGGTGGCGCCGGCCAAGGGCGCCAAGGACGCGGGCACCCTGGACCTCACGCTGGGGGTCGGGGTCGGAGAGGTGGAGGTCAGCCGTGCTGCGTCATGAGTTCCAGCCGGGGAGGCTGGTCGCCGGGCTCTTCCTGACGGCCACGGGTGTGGTCTACGCGGGAGACGCGGCCGGGGTGTGGCGGACGCCGTGGTTCGTGGTCGTGCCGCTGGTGGTCGGCGGCCTGTGCCTGGCCGGCGCCACGGGGGTGCTGGCCAGGGCGATACGCAGACGGGGTGGCGCCGAGGGTGGCTAGGTGCGGACTCCCGGGAGGACGCCGGTGACACGCCTGCCGGATGCTTGCACAGGTGAGGGCCTCTGGGTTTGGTGGGCCTTCCGGGTTCGGCGGCCTTACCGGTAGCCGCCGGACCGTCGGCGGCGTCGGGTCCGCCAGGCCGCGTCCAGGGAGAGATAGGGGGCGCCGGCGAGGATCAGCGGCAGCCAGGCCATCAGGTAGGCGAGGTCGTTGCCGTAGTAGTAGGGGGTCGTCGCCCAGCTCACCGTCAGCCAGAGGCTGAGCGAGATCAGGGCGCCGCCGAGTGCGGCCAGCCGTCCGAACAGGCCGAGCAGGGTGCCGATGCCGACGGCCACTTCGCCGAGGGCGATGGCGCAGCCGAAGCCGACCGGGCTCTTCAGCGCCAGGTCGATCAGCGCCGGGACGGCGGCGGAGTCGCGGGCCGCGCGCATGGTGTCGCCGATCGAACCCGTGCCGGCGGCCTTCAGGAAGGCGCTGTCGGTGAGCTTGTTCAGGCCCGCGTAGATGAAGGTGACGCCGAGGAAGATGCGGAGGGGGAGCAGGGCGTACTGGGCCGCGGTGTCCCGCAGGTCGCGCGAGCTGCTCAGCCAGTGCGCGTCCGTGTCCGTCCGGATGCTGTGGGTCATCGTTTACAGCCGCCTCTCGCCCGAGGTACCGCCCCTCACTTCGACGATACGTATGACGAGTGGGCCCCGTTCAATCCTGTCCCGCGGGTTTTTCCGGATTTCGGTCCACGCACAGCGCAAGGGTGCGCGCAAAGGGAGGAGACGCGCGGTGGGAGGGGGTCGGAGCGGGTCGCGCCGTTCACTCGGTGATCTGGACGATGCACCGGTTGGTGGCCACGCCGGCCGCGGTGATCACCTGGATCTCCACCGTGCCGGGCTCGACATCAGCGGGGACGGGCACGGTCAGGACGGTGTCGGCGGGGTTGCGGAAGCCGCCCGTGACGGGGACCAGCGGGACATGGACGTCGACCGCGCCGATACGGACGACCGTCCGGGAGAGCCGGTCGGCGCCCTGGGCGCCGGGCGGGACGAAGCCCGTGCCGCGGATCTCGATGTCGTCGCCGGTGCGGATCGGGCCGTCCAGGTCTCCGGGTTCGCGGGCGCGGACCACCGAGAGGATCACCGGGCGGCCGCCCTCGGCGTACTTGCCGGCCAGGTAGGTCGCGGCCGAGATCAGCACGATCACCCCCAGCCCCCAGGGCAGGTCCGGCAGCTGATCGGGGCGGCGGGCGAGCCGTACGGCGGTGAACAGCAGGGCGACGGCGCTGACGGCGACGTACTGGATGTCGGTGAAGGCCCCCCGGCCGGAGTCGTCGGTGAGCAGGTCGGCGGCGCGCGGCCGGTGCGCCGGCACCTTCTGCAGCCGCTGGGAGAGGACGCGCAGCCCCACCACCCGGCGGACCAGGACGGCGATCCCGCACACCACGGCGAGGACGGTGACCGTGCCGGCGCCACGCGCGAGGTCGAGTCCCGAGATCAGCGCGTCGCGTTCGGCGTGGCCGGAGGCGCCGGCCAGGCGGGCCGCCAGCAGCAGGACGGCGTAGCCGACGAAGAGCACCCAGGACGCGGCCACCGTCCGGGAGGTGGACATCCGGTTGTCCTCGCCGATCACCGGGGCGAGGATCCCGCCGCGCGCCCGGTGGAGCCGGCAGGCGGCGGTCAGCGCACCGGCCACGACGAGCGCGGCGAGCAGCGCCCCGCTGCGGGCTCCGGTCCAGCCCGCTCCGACCGCGGTGAGCGCCTCGCCGAGCAGCAGGGCGACGACCGCGCCCCACACCACGCACACCGTCCGCAGCCACAGCCCGGCGAGCCATGCCTCGCCCTCGGCGCGGCCGCGTTCGGCGACGGCCTCCGCCCGCTGGGTCAGCTCCTCGGAGACCCACTGGCGGGACGCCGACGCCGAGTGCGCCACGGCCGCCGGCAGGCCCTGCCCGGCCGCGAACTCGTCCCGCCGGCGCAGGAACGCGGCGACGGCCCGCCGGTGTCCCTCCCGGGCGCCGTGCGGACAGTCCCCACAGGTGCAGCCGCCCTCGTGAAGCCGCCCGGCACCCGCACCCGTGCCTCCTCTCGCCTCCTGCACCGCCACGCCCGACGCCCGCCTTCCCCACGACCTTCCGACACGGCCGACGGCCCCTCGGTGGGCCGTCCCGTCGCCGTGCAACTCCCCCGCGTCGACAGCGAATTGTGCCCTACGGCGGGCCCTGCGGGGCCGTCGGCCCGGGTCACGGCGGGTGAAGTCGCGGGCCGCCGTGTTGACCCGGCTGCGAGAATTCCCGTATGGCCGAGATCATCCAGCGGGACGGGACCTGGGCCTTCGACGGCAGCACGATCCGGATCACTCCCGGACTGCACCGTGCTGTGCCGCTGTTCCGGCAGACGTACGGGGAGATCGCCGTGCCGCTGGAGGCGGTCTCGGGGGTGGTCTACGAGCCGGAGCGCCGACGGGGGCGGCTGCGGATGCGGCTGCGGGAGGGCGCCGACCCGCTGCTGCAGGCCACCGGCGGCCGGCTGCCGGACCCCGCCGACCCCTATCGGCTGTCGGTGGACGCGGACCGCGGCGGGATCGCGGAGTACGTCGTACAGGAGATCCGGCATGCGCTGCTCCTCGACCAGGTGCCCAAGGAGCCCACGACCGGCTATCTGCTGCCGGGCCCGCCGGTGCCGGTGTCGGTGCGGTCCTCCGACGGCACGGTCTCCTTCGACGGCGGCCAGGTCCGCATCGACTGGGCCGACACCTCGGACCGGGTCAAGCGCGCGACGGGCCCCAGGATCATCGCGGTCGGCGATCTGGTGCGGGTGGAGTGGCTGCCGAACTCGGGGTACGAGGACGGCTTCCTGCGGTTCGTGACCCCGGAGACGGTGTTGTCCAAGCTGCCGCCCGAGCGGGACCCCTACACCCTGGACCTGTGGGGCAGCGTGCGCCGCGATCTGCTGACCGCGCTGGTCGCGGCGGCCGTCACCGCCCGGCTCCCGCATCCCTCCACCCGGGTGGGCGGCGGGTACGACGGCCGGGACGGGCGGCGCCCCGCCGTACCGGCACAGGGCGGCCGGCACGACGTACTGCTGCGCCGGCTGCGGGAGTTGGGGTCGCTGCACCGGGACGGGGTGCTCACGGACGACGAGTTCGCGAGGACGAAGGCGGCGGTGCTGCGGGACTTCAGCTGAGCAGGTCCGGTTCGCTGCGGCTGATGTCCTGCCACAGGGGCTGGTAGTTGATCCAGGCCACCAGGTCGCCGCCGAGTTGCTCGCGGGTGGCGACGGCCAGTTTGTGGTCGATGAGCACCGGACGCCCGGCGGCGCGGGCCAGCAGCTGCACCTGACAGGACCGCTCCATGGACAGGAACCACCAGGCCGCCGCGTCCACCGAGTCCCCGACGGTGAGCAGACCGTGGTTGCGCAGCACGAGCGCCTTGCACGAGCCCAGGGCGCCCGCGATGCGGCGGCCCTCCTCGGCGTCGACGGTGACGCCGCTGTAGGCGTCGTAGAGCGCCACGTCCTCGTAGAAGGCGCAGCTCTCCTGGGTGATCGGTTCCACCAGCTCGCCGAGCGCGGCCAGGGCACGGCCGTGCACGGAGTGGCAGTGGGCGACGGCGACGACGTCCGGGCGGGCGGCGTGCACCTGGGCGTGGACGGTGAAGGCGGCCTGGTTGACGTGGTAGCGGCCCTCGACGACCTGCCCGTCCTGGTTGGCGAGGACCAGGTCGCCGACGGTGACGTGCTTGAACGGCATCCCGAACGGGTTGACCCAGAAGCAGTCGGAGAACTCCGGATCGCGGGCCGTGATGTGCCCCGACACCCCGTCCTCCAGGCCGGCCCGCCCGAAGATCCGCAGGGCGCCCGCGAGCCGCTCCTTGCGGTGCCGGCGTTCGTCCTCCAGGGACCCGTGCATCGGGGGCATGGCGAACTGCAGCTGGTCGGTGGGCAGCGGCAGGGGCGGGGTCGGCCCGTGCATAGGTCCTCCAGCACTGGAATTGCGGTACGGCCGGAAGTTACCGCCGGTCCGCGCAAAAGGGCAGAGCTGATTTGTAAAGATGACGTACGCAGCGAATACCCGACAGAAGATGTCGGGGTTGTCCGCGAGGCTGGCGCGTATGAACTGGGCAGCCTTCACCCACGCCGCACCCGAACTGGCGGCGACCGCCGAGGAACGCTTCGGCGCGTACCGGCACCACGTCCTCGCGACCCTGCGCAAGGACGGCTCTCCGCGCACCTCCGGTCTGGAGGTCCGCTTCTCGGGCGGAGAGCTGTGGCTCGGGATGATGCCGGGCTCCCGCAAGGCGCTCGACCTGCTCCGCGACCCGCGCTTCGCGCTCCAGACGCATCCCGGCGCCGACGACATGAGCGACGGCGGTGACGTCCGGGTCGGCGGGCGGGCGTTCGAGGTCGTCGACGCGGCCGTGAAGGGGGCGTACGTGAAAGAGGTGGAACCGCCGCAGCCGTTCCACCTCTTCCGTACCGAGCTGACCGAAGTCGTACGGACCTACGTCGAGGACGAGAAGTACCTCGTCACCCAGGTCTGGAAGCCCGGTGAGCCCCTGCGCACGCTCAAGCGCGCCTAGGGCCCCTGAGGTCCCTGAGGCCCCTGAGGACTACTCCCACTCGATGGTGCCCGGGGGCTTCGAGGTCACGTCGAGGACGACGCGGTTGACGTCCCGGACCTCGTTGGTGATCCGGGTCGAGATCTTCGCGAGGACGTCGTACGGCAGCCGCGACCAGTCGGCCGTCATGGCGTCCTCGGAGGACACCGGGCGCAGCACGATCGGGTGGCCGTAGGTGCGGCCGTCGCCCTGGACGCCGACCGAGCGGACGTCGGCGAGCAGGACCACCGGGCACTGCCAGATGTCGCGGTCCAGGCCGGCCGCGGTGAGCTCCTCGCGGGCGATGGCGTCGGCGTCGCGGAGCAGGTCCAGACGCTCCTTGGTCACCTCGCCGACGATGCGGATGCCGAGGCCCGGGCCCGGGAACGGCTGGCGCTGGACGATCTCCTCCGGCAGGCCCAGCTCCTGGCCGACCATGCGGACCTCGTCCTTGAACAGCTTGCGCAGCGGCTCGATCAGCTGGAACTCGAGGTCCTCGGGCAGGCCGCCGACGTTGTGGTGCGACTTGATGTTCGCGGTGCCGGTGCCGCCGCCGGACTCCACCACGTCCGGGTACAGGGTGCCCTGGACCAGGAACTCCACGGCCGGGCCCTCGTCGGCGATGATGTCCGCCTGCGCCTGCTCGAAGACGCGGATGAACTCACGTCCGATGATCTTGCGCTTCTCCTCGGGGTCGGAGACGCCCTTGAGCGCGGCCAGGAAGCGCTCCTCGGCGTCCACGACGACCAGCTTCACGCCGGTCGCGGCCACGAAGTCCTTCTCGACCTGCTCGGTCTCGCCCTTGCGCATCAGGCCGTGGTCGACGTACACGCAGGTCAGCTGGTCGCCGATGGCCCGCGCGACGAGGGCGGCGGCGACGGCGGAGTCGACACCGCCGGACAGACCGCAGATCGCGCGCTTGTCGCCGACCTGCTCGCGGATCGCGGCGACCTGCTCCTCGATCACGTTGCCCGTGGTCCAGTCCGGCTTCAGGCCCGCGCCGCGGTACAGGAAGTGCTCCAGCACCTGCTGGCCGTGCGTGGAGTGCATGACCTCGGGGTGGTACTGGACGCCGTAGAGCTTCCTCTCGTCGTTCTCGAAGGCGGCGACGGGGACGACGTCCGTGGACGCGGTGACCGCGAAGCCCTCGGGGGCGGCGGAGCAGGCGTCGCCGTGCGACATCCACACGTGCTGCTCGTCCGGGGTGCCCTCGAACAGGGTGGAGGAGTTCTTCGAGACGTGCAGGTCGGTGCGGCCGTACTCACGGGCACCGGTGTTGTCGACGGTGCCGCCGAGGGCCTGCGCCATCAGCTGGAAGCCGTAGCACATGCCGAAGACGGGGACGCCGGCCTCGAAGAGCTCACGGTCGAGGGTGGGGGCACCCGGCTCGTACACCGAGGAGGGGCCGCCGGAGAGGATGATCGCCGCGGGGTTCTTGGCGAGCATCTCCTGGACCGGCGTGGTGCTCGGCACGATCTCGCTGTAGACCCGCGCCTCGCGGACGCGACGGGCGATGAGCTGGGCGTACTGCGCGCCGAAATCGACGACCAGGACGGTGTCGGGGGTGCCGGCAGTGGGAGTCGCTGATGACACGGGGTGCCTTCTGGTGGTCGGGCGGGGGTCTGTGCTACCGAGTCTAACGGTGTGGGCGGGAAGGCCTCCCCTGGACTTCGCCGTGGCATACTGGGCTCATGCTTCAGCACGCGACCTTCGTCTTTACCTATGGCACCCGGCCCGCCGGCTGCCATGGTCGTGCTGCTTGAGCGAACCGCCAAGCGACTTCCCAGGCGCCCCGGGCCGACAAGGCCCGGGGCGTCTGGCGTTTTCCGGGTTCTGTCGTTCCGGGCCCCCTTCCGATCGAGGAGCCCCCGACATGAGCAGCACCGTCACCCCGCACGCCACGCCCCCTACGGTCACTCCGGAAGCGACCATCTCGGACGCCCGCGAGCGCATCGACACCCTCGACGACCGGATCATCGGTCTCGTCCAGGAACGGATGGCCGTCTCCGCCGTCGTCCAGGAGACCCGGATCGCGTCGGGCGGCCGGCGGGTGAACCTGTCCCGTGAGATGGAGATCCTCGGCCGCTACCGCGAGGCCCTCGGCAAGCCCGGCACCGCCCTCGCCATGACCCTGCTGGAACTGTGCCGGGGTCGCATCTGAGTTCGACCACCGTCTCACCCGTACGGCGCGTGACCGGCCCGCGCACCCCTTCGTTGAGCGGGGTGTCCGTGCCAGCCAGGGGCGGGCCCGACAGAACCACGCGTGGCTCGCTGGGGCGATGAGGCGTACGGGTCGTGCCGTACGCCGTGGGACCTCGCTCCAGGGAAGTGACCGGACGGCAGGGGACAGCAGCCCGGTCACCCAAGAGAACGGTCGGCTCCGGGGACGCCCGGGGCCGATCGGCGGAAAACTACACATACCACCAGTGCCGGGGCGAACGGTCGCGGACGTCGCCCGTCCAGCACGATGCGCCGATCCCCGAGTCCCCGCGCGCACCCCGGCATTGCCGCGTCCACAGAACCAGCGGCGCAACCCCCCGGCGCCGCTCCTGGCACCGACGCCGCCCTGACGTCGGTGCTGACCCGAGAAGGGCCCCGCGGTCTCTCCGTCCCGCGGGGCCCTTCGTCATCGCACGCTTCCCCGCCCCCGCGACGCACACGGAGCGACGCACACGATGCGACGCGCACGGGGCGACGCACGCGATGTGACGCACCCCACACCGCAATCTGGTGCCGCCGGAGCAACCCTTTCGCGTTCTCGCTGATCAAACCTGCCGAGTCTAAAAAGACGCCGAGAGGGACCTGCCTTCGGAGGGGGATGCAGGTCCCTCTGTGCTGTCTGGGACCTCTACTCCTTCGGCGGCATCGCCGGCATCCCCAGGAACGGCAGCCGCAGCGCGCCGAACGCCTCCGCCGGGACCGCCGGGGACTGCGGTTCCACCGGCTTCAGCCGCTCGTACACCGCTCCCGGCGCGGGACGGGGGTCCTCCTCGCCGTTGTTCGGCCAGAAGGACATCGCCCGTTCGGCCTGCGCGGTGATCGTCAGCGACGGGTTCACGCCCAGGTTCGCCGAGACCGCCGCACCGTCCACGACCGAGATGCCCGGGTGGCCGTAGAGGCGGTGGTAGGGGTCGATCACGCCCGTCTCCGCGGAGTCGCCGATGGGGCAGCCGCCGAGGAAGTGCGCGGTCAGCGGGGTGCCCATCAGCTCGCCGACGTTGCTGCCCGCGAACCCGTTGATCTCGGCGGCGAGCGCGGAGGCGGCCTGAGTGGCGGCCTTGATCTGCTTGGGGTTCGGGGAGCCGTGGCCCTGCCGCGCGGTGAGCAGGCCCCTGCCGACGCCGCCCGGCTTCAGGTACGTGGTCAGCGAGTTGTCCAGCGACTGCATGACCAGGCCGATGATGGTCCGCTCCGACCAGCGCCGGTTGGACAGCGAGCGGGCGACCAGCAGCGGGTGCCGGGCCGCGTTCGCCAGCCAGGCCAGGACCCGCGAGGAGCCCTCGGCGTACGGCACCTGGAGGATCGACAGACCGCCCATCGCGTTGGAGCCCTTGCCGTAACGGACCGGCTCGATGTGCGTGTTCGCGTCCGGGTGGATGGAGGAGGTGATGGCGACACCGCGCGTGAAGTCGGCCTTCGGCTCGCCGGTCGCCTTGCGGTAGCGCCGGCTGTCGGTCTGCGCGCCGACCAGCGCCTCGGAGTTGGTGCGGGTCAGCTCGCCCAGCCGGTTCGACAGGTACGGCAGCTGACCGCCCGTCTTCATGCGGTGCAGCAGGGTCTGGGTGCCGTAGGTGCCCGCCGCGAGGACGACCCTGCGTGCGGTGAAGGTCCGGCCCTCGCCCTTCTTCTTCCGGTCCGTCGGCAGGGTGGCCACGGCGTATCCGCCCCGCGAGTCGTCGGTGACCGACACGACCGTCGTCATGGGGTGGACCACCGCGCCCGCCTTCTCGGCCAGGTGGAGGTAGTTCTCGTTGAGGGTGTTCTTCGCGCCGTGCCGGCAGCCCGTCATGCACTCGCCGCACTCGGTGCACGCGTTGCGGGACGGGCCGGCCCCGCCGAAGTACGGGTCCGCGATCCGCTCCCCCGGCTTCGCCCGCGCCGACCCGTCGGCGTCCTTGCCGTCACCGAAGAACACGCCGACCGGGGCGAGATGGAAGGTGTCGCCCACGCCCATCCGTTCGGCCGCCGCCTTCAGATGCACGTCGGACGGGGTCATGGTGGGGTTGAGCCGGACGCCGAGCATGCGCTGGGCCTGGTCGTAGTACGGCTTCAACTCCTCCTGCCAGTCGGTGATGTCCCGCCACTGCGGGTCGTCGAAGAAGGGCTTCGGGGGGACGTAGAGGGTGTTGGCGTAGTTGAGGGAGCCGCCGCCGACGCCCGCGCCGGCCAGCACCATCACGTTGCCCAGCAGATGGATGCGCTGGATGCCGAACAGGCCGAGCCTGGGGGCCCAGAGGTAGTTCTTCAGGTCCCACGAGTTCTTCGGAAGGGTCTCGCGGGTGAAGCGGCGGCCGGCTTCCAGGACGCCGACCTTGTACCCCTTCTCCGTCAGACGCAGGGCGGATACCGAGCCGCCGAAGCCGGAGCCGACGATCAGGACGTCATAGTCGTAGGCATCTTGCGGCACGTGTACTCCTCGTTGAGTTTCGGCTGCGGGCCGTCTGTGGCTGGGCGCGCGGTCCCCGCACCCCTGGGCTGGCTACCTGAACCGGAACGCCTTCATGACCCTCAGACTCGTGCTCATGAACTGGGCGTACTTCTCGTCCGTCATGCCCAGCGACGGCGCCATCGGCAGCAGGCGCTGCTGGGCCACCGTCTGGGCCTCGGTGTACTTGAGGATGCCTTCGGAGCCGTGGCGGCGGCCGAGGCCGGAGTCCTTCATGCCGCCCATCGGGGACTGGACGCTGCCGTAGGCGGGGGCGTAGCCCTCGTTGACGTTGACCGTGCCGGTGCGCAGGCGGCCGGCGACGTCCAGGCCGCGGCGGGCGCTCCTGGTCCACACGGACGCGTTCAGGCCGTACGGCGTGGCGTTGGCGCGCTCGACGGCTTCCTCGTCGCTCTTGAAGCGGTAGACCGAGACGACCGGGCCGAAGGTCTCCTCCTCGCACACCGCCATGGAGTCCGCGACGCCGTCGAGGATGGTGGGCTCAAAGAAGTAGGGGCCGATGTCGGGGCGGGCCACCCCGCCCGCGACCACCTTCGCGCCCTTGGTGACGGCCTCCTGGACATGCCGTTCGACGGTCTTCAGCTGCCGCTCCCCGACCAGCGAGCCCATGTCGGCCCCGTAGGCGAGTGAGTTGCCGAGCCGCATGGCCCGGGTGCGGGCGGCGAAGCGCTCCAGGAAGGCGTCGGCGACGGACTCGTGGACGTAGAGCCGCTCGATGGAGATGCAGAGCTGTCCGGCGGAGGAGAAGCAGGCGCGTACGGCGCCGGCGGCGGCCTTCTCGATGTCGGCGTCGTCCAGCACCAGCATGGCGTTCTTGCCGCCGAGTTCGAGGGAGACGCCGACCAGGCGGGCGGCGGCGCCCTGGGCGACCTCGCGGCCGGTGCGGGTGGAGCCGGTGAAGGAGACGTAGTCGGCGTGCCTGACCAGCTCCGGGCCGACGACGGGACCCTCGCCGAGGACGATCTGGAAGACACCCTCGGGCAGGCCGGACTCGATGAGCAGGTCACGTGCCCACAGCGCGGTGAGGCAGGTCTCGGTGTCCGGCTTCATCACCACCGCGTTGCCCGCGACGAAGGCCGGCAGGGCGTCGCCGACGGACAGCTCCAGGGGGTAGTTCCAGGGAGCGATCTGGCCCACCACTCCGCGCGGCTGGCGGAGTTCGGTGACCTTGGTCAGGGTCGGCATGGCGCCCGCGTGCCGCTTCGGCCTCAGGTAGGCGGCGGCGCGGCGGCCGTAGTGGCGGGCCGCGACGGCGACGGCCTGCACCTCCTCGTGCGCGTGCAGCCGGGCCTTGCCGGTCTCCAGCTGGATGAGGTCGAGGACCTCGGCCTGCCGCTGCAGCACCAGGTCGTGGAAGCGGAGGAGGACGGCGGCCCGCTGCCGTACCGGGGTCTTCGCCCACACGGCCTGCGCGGCCCGGGCCGCCTCGAAGGCCTTGAGCACGTCGTCGGGGGTGGACTCGGGCAGGTCGGCCAGCTTCTCGCCGGTGAACGGGGTGTGATTGGCGGTACGACCGGAGCCGACGACACCCTTGGTGAGCTGGGCCACCAGCTCCGGGGTCACCACGTCGGCGGCGGTGCGGGCGCCTTCGGGGGCGGGCGCGAGGGGGTTGGTTCCGGCGATGTCCGAGGCCTGCGTGTCCGTCATGACGCGCAGGGTATGCCGCGGCGGAGGCTTTGGGTACCCGTCGGTAACGGGGATTCACCGAGTGCTCACACACTGCCAGTGAACACTGGCAGCGAATGCGCTGATCAGGGCGTTGACACGGCTGTGGGCGAGACGATCAGTCGGTTCCGGGTTTTTTCGCGAGGAGGAGACCGAGGGCGGCGAGGGGGGTGCGGCGGCGGGGGTCGCGCTCCTGGCCACGCCCCCGCCCCGAGGCGTCCGGGACCGGCTCCGGCACGGATTCAGGCGCGGGCGCGGATCCGGGCGCGGGCATGGATCCGGGCGCGGGCACGGGTTCGGCCGCGGTGACGGGTTCGGCCGCGCTGACGCGCGTACGCGCTTCCGGGGAAGGAGCCGGCGCGGGCGTACCCGAGTGCGGGGCGGGAGCCGCCGCGGACGCACCCGACTGCGGACCGGAAGCCGCCGCGGGCGCACCCGACTGCGGACCGGAAGCCGGTGCGGGCGTGCGGGGCTCCGGGGCCGGGGGCAGTCCGAGGTACGCGCGCAGTTCCGCCGCGACCTCCTGAGCGCCGGGCCGCGCCTCGGGGCTGTCCGCGTGCAGCCGGTCCAGCAGCGGGCCCAGCGAGCCCAGTTCCCCCGGGTCCGCGTTCCCGACGGCCGAGCGCAGCAGCGCGCCCAGGGACCACAGGTCGGAGGCGGGACCGGCGCCCGGTCCGGCGGCCCGCTCGGGCGCGACGAAACCGGCCGGAGACTCCTCCGTGTGCCCGTCCCCGATCGCGAAGTCCGTGACGACCACCCGCCCGGTGCCGGACTCGATCAGGACATTGGCCGGTTTCACATCCCGGTGCACGATCCCGACGCCGTGGGCGGCGCTCAGCGCACCGAGGACGGCGAGGCCGATCCGGGCGGCCTCGGCGGGCGGCAGCGGACCGCGCCGCAGGGCCTCCTCCAGGGATTCGCCCGCCACCAACTCCATGACGATCCACGGGACTCCGGCCTCGGTGACGACGTCGTACACCGTGACGGCGGAGGGGTGCCGGACCCGGGCGGCGGCGCGGGCCTCCCGGTAGAGCCGGTGCGCGCTCCGCCGGCTCTCCTCGTCGTCGGCCGGATCGCCGGGCAGCAGCGGCTCCTTGACGGCGACGTGACCCCGGCCCTGTTCGTCCCGGGCGCGCCAGACGGTCCCGGTCGGGCCGGATCCCAGGCGCCCGGTCAGCCGGTAGCGGCCGCCGATCAGACGTGCGTCGGGCGGGCGTTCGCCGTCTCCACTCATGTCACATGAGTACCGTGCGCACCACGCCGTTGTCGAAGTGGAGCGGCTCAGACGTTCCTGACGTCCAGGCCGCCGAGTCAGCCGCGCGTGGCCGAGAAGGTGTCCACCGCCACGTCGAAGTACTCGCGCGCCTCCCGCACCTTCCCCACCGGTGCCGACACCCACACGTCGTACAACCGCCCGGCCTCCTCCCAGCACACGTCGTAGGTGTGGCGCGGCCCCTCGGCGGTGCTGAAACCGTCCCAGGTGAACTCCCACAGCGCGGCCGGGTGTCCGCGGTGCGTGGTCCGGGTGACCCGGCCGTCGCGGTAACCGGGGTTGGTGGACGGCCCGTCGGCGGCCGACCGGTCCATCACGCCCTGCGGGCCGCCCGGCTGGGCGACGGTGGTCCTGATGCCGAGGCGGTAGGTCCCGCCCGGGGAGAGGTAGAAGACGCGTTCACCCTGCGGGCTGCGGGTGAAGTCCTCCGGTACGGCGAGGGAGAAGCCGCCCGGGTCCCGGGCCGTGCGGTACCCGGAGGGCGCCGTGTGCGCGTCGCCGGTGGCCGGCGCGCCGGCCGTCGGGCGTGTCGCCGAGGACGTCGGACGCGCCGGGCCCCCCGACGGGGAGACCGGGCCGGTGCTGCTCCCCGGCGCCGGGCTCGTCGCCGTACCGCCCGGGCTGCCGCCGCCCCCTTCCCCGTTCCGGTGCAGCAGCAGCGCCGCCGACACACCCGCACCGGCCAGCGCGGCGACGAGCAGCGCCGCGACCAGCATCCCGCGCGTGGACGACCGGGCCGGGACCGGGGCCGTGGCTCCGTCCGCCGGCGATCCGGGCACGGCGGACGGCAGCGGGCCACCGCGCGGCGCGTCGGGCCGGGTCGGCGCGTAGGCCGCGGAGTCACCCGCCCCGGACGCGCGTGCCCCGTCGGCTGCGGATTCTCCGCCGGGCCCGGACCCCGGCGTACGGCCCCCGGCCGCACGCCCGCCACGCGCACCCGGCCACGCCGTACGGCCGCCGCCGGACCCCGGCCACGCCGTGAACGCCCCGCCGATCCGGTGCCCGCGCCCGGTGCCGGGTGCGCCGGGCGACGCGCCGGACGGGCGCGGGGCTTCGGGGGTCCGGCCCGTCTCCAGGTAGATGCGCAGCATCCACTCGGCGCCTGCCGCGTCCAGCCGCCGGTCGGGGTCACGGTCCAGCAGGCCCCGTACGACGGGCAGCAGCGGCTCGGCCTCGTCCGGTGGCCGGATGTCGTCGGCGACGACGGCGTGCAGGATGCCGCCGATCGAGTCGCGCCGGAACGGCGACTCGCCGCTGAGCACCGTGCACAGCAGCGCGCCCAGCGACCACAGGTCGGACTCCGGCCCGGTGCGCAGCCCCGACATCCGCTCGGGCGCGGTGTACTCGGGCGAGCCGACGAAGGAGCCGGTCTCGGTCAGCGTCGTCGCGCCCGCGACCTGCGCGATGCCGAAGTCGGTGAGCACGACCCGGCCGGTGTCGGACTCGATCAGGACGTTCGCCGGCTTGATGTCCCGGTGCAGCACCCCCGCCTCGTGCGCGGTGCGCACCGCGCCGAGCAGGGCGATGCCGATCCGCGCGGCCTCGGCGGCGTCCACCGGGCCGTCCCGCGAGATCCGGTCGGCGAGCGAACCGCCCTCGACCAACTCCATGACGAGATAGGGGCGTTCGTCGTGCTCCACCACGTCGTGCACGACGATGAGGTGCGGGTGCCGCAGCTGGGCGACCGCGCGCGCCTCACGGAAGGTACGGTCCCGGCGGCGGCGCGCGTCGTCCTCGGAGAGGGAGTCGTCCGGCAGGAGTTCCTTGACCGCGACCCGCCGTCCCAGCAGCTCGTCGACGGCCCGCCACACGACGCCCATGCCGCCACGCCCGATGCGTGCCTCCAGGCGGTAACGGCCCGCGATCAGCCGGAAGTCGGCGCCCTCGGTCCCCATGCGCCCATCATGCCGCACCGGACCCATGCGCTCCGGGGCGCCGATCGGCCAAGCCGGGCGGTTCACCCCGCCCTTTTCGGCCGTCTTCGGCCCGCCCCGTCCTGCGGCGACGGCCCGTCAGCCGCCGTTCGTCTCCTGCCAGCTCTGCAGCACCCACTTGAACTGCTCGCTGGTCAAGGCCCAGTCGGCGGCCGGCGTCGACATGTAGATGGCGTACTCGGTGCCGGAGCGCGCGTAGTACGTCTCCTCGATCGCGTGCCGGTCTCCGGCCACGTGCGGAGGGTCCTTCTCCAGGGCGTACCAGGTGTACTCCCACACCGAGCCGCTGCGGTCGCGGTAGAGGTTCGCCTTCATGGTCACGCGCTTGTAGTCGACCAGTCCCTGCAACTGCTGTTCCAGGTCCTTCTGGTGCTCGAAGGGGTTGGCGAAGTCCGGGGAGCCGTCGATGGAGACGCGGACGAAGTGCAGGCCGTTGTCCGGGGAGAAGTCGACCTGCTTGATGTCGGTGTCCTTGAGCTTGTAGGCCTTCCGTTTCCAGCCCTTGGGCAGGGAGAGGCCGAAGCCGAGCGGGTCGTGGTGCACCTCCCAGCCGGCCCGGACCGTGCCGTCGCCACCCGGCGTGGCGCTGCCGCCGGGGCTCGTGGCCGGGCTCGCGCCGCCGCTCGCGCCGGTGTCCTGCTCCGATCCGCCCCACTTCTGGTAGGCCACCGCCGAGCCGCCGCCGAGCACGGCCGCGAAGGCGATGACGAGCGCGAGCGTGCGCAGCCGGCGCCGGGGCCGGCGCCCGGGTCTGCCGGGCTGGACCGCCGTACCGCCCGGGACCGTCCCCGTCGGAGGTCCCATCGGCGTGGGTCCGACCGCCGTCGGCCCGTTCCCGCCCGAGCCGTAGCCCGACGTGCCCGCGCCCTGGCCGCCGCCCGCTCTGGACAGGCCCGAGCCCTGCGTCGGCACGAACGCCTGGGCCGCGCTGGGCCGTCGGCCCTCCGCCGCCTCGGCGAGCAACTGCTCCGCCTCCTCCGCGCCGGGCCGCTGGCCGGGCTCCTTGCGCAGCAGGGCGGCGATGACCGGTTCGAGCGGGCCGGCGTGGCGCGGCTCGTCGGCCTCCTCCTCGACCACCGCCTGCATGGTGCTCAGCGGCGAGGTACGGCGGAACGGCGAACGGCCCTCGACGGCCGTGTACAGCGTGGCGCCCAGCGCCCACAGGTCGGAGGACGGGCCCGGGTCATGCCCGCGCACCCGCTCCGGAGCCAGGTAGTCGACCGAGCCGACGACCTCTCCGGTACGGGTGATGGTGGTGTCGCCCTCGATCTGGGCGATGCCGAAGTCGGTGAGCAGCACCCGGCCGTCCCGGCCGAGCAGCACGTTTCCGGGCTTGACGTCCCGGTGCAGTACGCCGGCGGTGTGCGCGGCGCGCAGGGCCCGCAGCACCCACAGCCCGATCCGCGCCGCCTCCCGCGGCTCGACCCGGCCCTGCTCCTTGACGGCGTCGGCCAGTGAGTTGCCCTCGACCAGCTCCATGACGATCCACGGGCGGCCGTCGTGTTCGAGGACGTCGTGGACGGTGACGACGGCGGAGTGGTTGATGCGGGCGGCGGCCCGCGCCTCGGCCCGGGTGCGGGCGAGCAGGACGGACCGGTCGCCGTCGGAGACGTAGAGCGCGGCGGTCAACTCCTTGACGGCGACCGTCCGGTGGAGCACCTCGTCGTGGGCGCGCCACACCCGGCCCATGCCGCCGCTGCCGATCGAATCGGCGAGCCGGTAGCGGCCCGCTATGAGCAGGCCCTGCATCTGATTCACGTTGCCCCGCAATGCTCTTGACAGGGTCAGACTAAGGACCGGTCCCCCATCAGGGAACCAGCGGGGTGCCAAGGTGACAGCACTGTGACGGTTGTCGCCCCGGCCCGTGTACGGGGCGCTCAACGCGTGTAGCGGTACGTCGCCGTAGCCTGCTCGTAGAGGCGTGTCACCTCGTCCCGCTGAGCGTCGGGGCCCCGCACCTGGACGATGTGGTAGCGGCCGTTCAGCAGGATCGCCATGTTCCGCACGAACAGGTCGCGCCCCTGTCCGTCGGTCCAGGTGAACTGGCCCTCCGCCATGGTCCGTCCGCCCACCTCGATGGTTCTCAGCCCGGTCGCCGTGGCCCAGCTGGAGTTCCGGTACGGCTGCAGTTCGCTCTCCTTGTCCCGCTGGTAGGCCATGGGGTCGCCACCGTACGTGGAGGCGCTGTCCCGTCCGGGGACGACGATCAGCTCGAAGTTCCCGTGCGCGTACACCACCTGGCCGCTGCCGTTCTTCGGGGTGCGGTCCCAGCCCTTGGCGACGGCGACCTGGAAGCCCTCCGGGTCCTTGCGCAGGGTGAATCCGTCGCCGACGGCAGGGTCGCCGCCGGTCTGCGTCTCGGTGGCGGGCGCGGAGGCGGAGGCGCCGCCCTCGGGCGCGCTCTGCCCGGAGGAGGGCTGCCCGGAGGGCGGCCGGCCGCTCCGCGCGGGCGCGGGGTCCGCCTGGCCCGCGCTGCCGGTACGGTCGCTGCCCGAGGCCCCGTTCTCGCCCTGCTTCGGCATGAACAGCAGCGCGTACGCGATCGCGCCGGCCAGCAGGAGCAGGATCAGCAGGAGCAGGGTCCGGCCGAGGCTGCGCGGCGAACCGCCCTCCTCCCGCGCCCGCTTGTGCCGGCCGTGCGGATGGGCCGCGGGCAGTCCGGCGCGCCGCCGCCGCACCAGCTCACCGCGCCGCCGGACGATGGGCAGCCGGCTCGGGTCGGCGGGCGGCACGGGCACCACATGGACGCCGGCGTCCGGCTCGGGCGCGGACCGCACCAGCGAGCGCAGCCAGCCGCTCAGCTCCTCGACGTCCGGCCGCTCGGTGGGGTCCTGGCGCAGCAGCGACTCCACCACCGGCCTGAGCGGCCCGCACTCCTCCGCGAACGCGGGCGGCTCCGCACACACCAGCTGCACCAGCTCGGCCGTGGACTCCTCCGGGTACGGCGCATGCCCCTGCACGGCCCGGAACAGCAGCGCGCCCAGCGCCCACAGGTCGGTCGCCGGGCCGATCGGGGCCGCCAGCTGCCAGTTCTCGTGCACCGGCCCGGCCTGCTCGGGCGCCCACCGCTCGGTCGCCGGCCCCACGACGGTCATCCGCACCTGCCGGGCCCGCTCGGCGGCCAGCGCGGTACCGGGCCCCCGGCGCGCGGCACTTCCGGGACCGGGCTCGTCCCAACGGCCGTGCGAGCCGGACTGCGAGGGGAGGACCGGACGGGAGGCGGGGTGGGAGGCGGGCTGGGGAACGGGATCACCGGTGGGCCGGCCGAAGGGGTGACCGGTGGGTTGGCCGGTGGGGTGGCCGGTGGTACGGCCGTTGAGGTGAGCCGCCCGGTCGCCGCCGTGAGCGGCTCCGGGGGCGGGGTCGAGGCCAGGGCGGGTGGCGCCGGCGGCGCGGTCGTCGGCGCCCGGCGGCAGCCCTGGGCGCCGCTCGGGGCCGTCCAGGGCGGGAGACAGGCCGGCGCCACGGGCCGGCGGCGTGCCCGCTGCTCCGGGGCGCGGTCCGGCGCCGTGCCAGGGCGCGCCGTGCACGCCGTAGGGGTCGGCTGTCCGGCCGGGCGGCGGCACGGTGCCCGGCCCCGCGGGGTACGGCGGCTGCGCCGCGCCCTCGGCCCGCTCGGCACCGGTGTCGTCCTCGGCGGGCGGACGGGCCCCGGGCAGCGCGGCGCGCCCGCTCTGCTGGGCCTCCTGCACCCGGGCGGCCGCGCGGGCGCCCGCGCGGTACGCGGCGATCGCCCCGGCCCGGGCGGCACGGACGTCCGCGCCGCTCTCCAGGGCCCGGTGGCCCGCCGGTCCGGGCGCGGGCGCTCCGGGCCCGCCGGACGCCCCGTTCGCCCCCGGCACCGGCAGCCCTCCGGCCGCCCTCGCCTGGATCGCGGCCCGGCGCGCGGCCTCGGGATCGACATCGGCGGAGGGAACCCCTCCTCCACCCTCAGGCCCGCCAACGCCAACGGCACCGGAGCCGGACCCGGCGCCGGAACCAGAACCGGAAGAGCCCGGGAGTCCACCCGGGCTCGCGCCGGTGCCGGCCTCCTCGCTCATCTGCGGCGTCCCCGGCCGGCCGGCATCGTCCTGCGCCGGCACCGGGTCGTATCCGCAGAGCGCCTCCTCCGCGGCGCCGACCGCGAGGCCGGTCAGCATCACTCGGCCGTCGTCGCAGACGAGCACCGTGCGGGCGGTGATGTTGCGGTGCACCCAGCCGTGTGCGTGCAGCACCCGCAGCGCCATGAGCACGTCGGAGGCGACCTCGGCCGCCCGGTACGGCGACAGCGGCTGCTCGGCGAGCATCGCGGACAACGGGCGCGCGGCCACCAGCTCGCTGACGATCCACAGCGACCCGCCCTCGGCGAAGACGTCGAAGACCTGGTCCAGACGGGGGTGGTCGGGGATGCGGGCCGCGGCCTGCGCGGCCTCGACGGCGCGCCGCACCGCCGGGTCGGTGGGCCGCCGGGTGGCGGTCCGGGCGGCGGGCGCCGGACGAGCCCCGCGCTCACGCGCGGTGAAGCCGTCGGGCAGTCCGTCCGCGTCGAGCACCTCGGCCTCGACGACCTCCGGCAGCGGCACCTGACGGACCAGCACCTCCTGGCCGCTGTAGGTGTCGAAGGCGCGGGACTCGGTGAGCTCGTACTCCTCGGAGGGCGGCAGCGGCAGGCGGTAGCGGTCGGCGAGCACCCGACCCGCGTAGTCGTCCACTTTGCCTCCCCCGGCCGCCCGGTCGGTCACATCCGTTCGCCTCACGACCCGTTTCGCACACGCATCCGGCTGCGTACGGTCCGCAACCATTCACGATACGTGCCGGAGGCAACCCACACGGAGTGGATGACGGATTCTCCCGCCGCAAACCGGCGCCGGGCGCCTACGACTTGGGCCGGAAGGACCCGGTGAGCGTCTTCCAGGTGTCCGTGCGCAGGTCGCTGTCCCAGTTCTCGGCCTTCGCGGAGTACATCAGTCCGTAACCGAGGTGGTCGTTCACCACGAACCCCCGGTCGATGGTGCGGTACTTGGTGCCGCCGTCGTCGTAGGTGAACTCCCAGTCGGCGGTGTTCCAGCCGCGGTAGCCCACCTTCTCGATGCGGATCCTCTGGTACTGGGAACGCACCATGGAGCGCTCCTGGTTCTTCCAGTCCGCCACCGGGTCGTCCTTGGGTGAACCGGTCCAGCCGACGAGCAGCCTCTGCCCGTCCGGCCCGGTGTAGCGGTCACCGGCGCTGCCTGTGGACTTGTACGACCACCCCTCGGGCAGCCCGATCGAGTAGCCCTGCCCTCCCTTGTGGGTCGACACCACCGGCGCGCTCCCGCCGTCCTTCGAGCCGGACGAGCCGGTGGAGGAGTCACCGGCGGACGGGCTCGCGCCGGTGCCGGCGGCGTCGTCCGACGCCGACCCGGTGCTCGCGGACGCCTGGCTCGCCCCGTCCGTGCGCGACCCGTTGTCCGGGCTGCCCGAGCCGCCCTTGTCCTGCTTGGTGGACGCACTCGCGCTGACCACGGCCTTGGTACGGCCGCTGCCCTTGTCGTCCTTGCCGTCGCCGCCGAGCGTGAGGGCCAGCACGGTGCCCAGCACCGCGAGGACGATCACCACGGCGATGATCACCAGCGTGCGCCTGGGCACCACATCGGTCAGCGGCGCTCTCGGCACCGGCCGCGTCGGCAGGTCCAGGTCCGGCGGCGGCACCACGGGCCAGCCGGAACTCGGCTTGGCCGTGCCGGAGTTCGGCGTCCCGGGAGCGCCGGAGGCACCCGGGGCCACCGGCCGGCCGGCCGACCCGGCACCCGGCCTCCCGGAGGAGGGCGACGACGAGCCGGGCCGCGCCCCGCCCGAGACTGCACCGCCCGGACCGCCGGCACCGCCCGGACGCGCCGCACCGCCCGCACGCGCCGCACCGGTCCCGCCCGGCGCACCGCCGGTTTCGGGCGCGGCGGCCGTGTCGCTGCCGCCCTTCGCCCGCGCGGAGGCTGCGGCAGTGGCCGCGGCAGTGGCCGCTCCCGCGGCCTTGCGGACCGACCGCAGGGCTCCGCGCAGCTTCTCCGCGGCCTCCTCGCCCCGCTTGCCCTCGGGCGAGCCGGGCTGTGCCGGCAGCGGAACCACCCGGGTGGCGTCCATCGGCTCCGGCTCGGGCGCGTGGATCACCGCGTCGAGCATGGCCCGCGCCCCGGCGTCGTCGAGCCGCTTGGCCGGGTCCTTGGTGAGCAGGCCGTAGATGACGTCCCGGAGCGGGCCCGCGTTCTTCGGCTCCTCCAGCGGCTCGGTCATCACCGCGGTGAGCGTGGCGATCGCCGAACCCTTGTCGTAGGGCGGCAATCCCTCGACCGCCGCGTACAGCAGCCCGCCGAGCGACCACAGGTCGGCCGCCGGACCCGGCTTGTGTCCGCGGGCGCGCTCCGGGGAGATGTAGGAGGGAGCGCCGACGAGCATGCCCGTGGAGGTGATGGACGGGTCGCCCTCCACCTGCGCGATGCCGAAGTCGGTGAGCACGACCCGGCCGTCCTCGGCGATCAGCACGTTGGACGGCTTCACGTCCCGGTGCAGGATGCCCTCCCGGTGCGCGGAACGCAGCACGTCGAGGACCGCGAGCCCCACCTCGGCGGCGCGCTTCGGCTTCAGCAGGCCGTCCTCACGGATGACCTCGGCGAGGGACTTGCCCTCCACCAGCTCCATGACGATCCAGGGCCGGTCGTCCTCGTCGACCACGTCGAAGACCGTCACCGCGCTGTTGTTGCGGATCCGGGCGATCGCCTTGGCCTCGCGCAGGGTGCGCGTGATCAGGCGCCGCTTCTCCTCCTCGTCGATGTTCGACGGGAACCGCAGCTCCTTGACGGCGACCGTCCGGCCCAGGGTCTCGTCCTCGGCACGCCAGACCGTGCCCATGCCGCCCCGGCCCAGCACGTCTCCCAGCCGGTACCGCCCGGCGAGGAGACGCCGCTCGCTCTTGTCCCGACGAGTCTCCTGACGAGATGAGCCCGCCCGCTCCGCCTCCGACATGCGTCCCCTCATACAACCCGCCCTGACAGAGCCTCCATTGTCTCTCACCCGACAAGTGGCCGACGCCCAGGGTGCCCCTGCCCGCGGTCCGCCCGCCGCGCACCGGGAACCCGGCTGAAGCAGCCGTTCCGGTTACCGGGATGATGGCCGCGTGAAGGGAGGAACCGGGATGCCGACGCTTCGGACACTGCTGGCCATACCGGCGTCCCTGGTGCTGGCGCTCGCCCCGGCCGCCGCGCAGAACGCCCCGGTGGAGACCTCCCCCGCGGAGGCCGTCGACGCCGTGCTGCCGCTGCTCGTCACCGAGGGCGGCGCACCCGCCGCGGCCCTGCTGGCCCGGGACGGGACACACGCGCGCTACGCGGCGGCCGGCCCGGACATCGGCCGTACCGACCGCTTCCGCGCCGGAAGCATCACCAAGACGTTCGTCGCCACGGTCGTGCTCCAACTGGCTTCGGAGCACCGGCTGTCGCTGTCCGACACCGTGGAACAGCACCTGCCGGGCCTCCTCCGAGGGCACGGCACCGACGGCCGGCGCATCACCCTGTGCGCCCTGCTGACCCACACCAGCGGACTGGCCGACTTCACCGAAGCCACCCACGGCACCTTGCCCCTGACCCCGCCTCAGGCGGTACGCATCGCTCTCGCCCTCCCTCCGGCCCGCCCGGACCACTTCGCGTACTCCAGCACCAACTACGTCGTGCTCGGCATGGTCGTCCGGCAGGTCACCGGTCGCCCCTACGCGGCCGAGGCCGAGCGCCGCATCATCGCTCCGCTGGGTCTGACCGGTACCTCCTTCCCTGAATCCCGCACCGCACTGCCCTCGCCGCACGGCCGGGCCTTCGCGGCCGACGGCTCCGACGTCACCGAGCTCGACCCGCGCGTGGCCGGCGCGGCGGGTGAGCTGGTGACCACGCTGGCCGACCTCGACCGCTTCTACGCGGCGCTGCTGGACGGCCGGCTGCTGCCCCCGCGCCGGCTGCGCGAGATGCTCGCCACCCGTGCCGCACACGGCTCGTACGGCATGGGGCTGTTTCCGGTGAAGCTTCCGTGCGGCACCACGGTGTGGGGGCACAACGGCCGGATATCCGGGAGCTACGTGCGCAGCGCAGCCACCGCCGACGGCCGCCGTGTCCTCACCTTCCGGGTGAACACGGACGCGATCACAGACCCCCGCCTCGAACCGGCCCTGCTCGACGCCGAGTTCTGCCCTCGCATCTGGTAGAACGAGCGGATTCCGAACGAAGATCCCGGTTGACTACACCCGTTCGAGTGAAAGACCGGGTGCGGGGCCTCGTGAGGACGGGCCGAGGGACCGGGTGAGCCGTCCGGTCAGGTGAGCGGCACGATGTCCGGTGCCCCGAGCCGGGCCGCGTCCGCCGTCAGGTCGTCCGGCTGGCGCTGGGACTCCCGCTCGGCCTCCACCCGCTTCTCGTAGTGCTCGACCTCGCGCTCGATCTGGTCCTTGTCCCAGCCGAGGACCGGGGCCATCAACTCGGCCGCCTCCCGGGCGCTGCGGGTGCCCCGGTCGAACGTCTCGATGGAGATACGGGTGCGGCGGGTGAGGACGTCGTCCAGGTGCCGGGCGCCCTCGTGCGACGCCGCGTACACCACCTCGGCCCGCAGATAGTCGTCGGCGGCCTGCAGCGGCTCGCCCAGGGCGGGGTCGGCGGCGATGAGGTCGAGGATCTCCTCGGCCATCGAGCCGTACCGGTTCAGCAGGTGTTCGACGCGGACCACGTGCAGTCCGGTGCGGGCCGCGATCCGCGCTCGCGCGTTCCACAGCGCCTGGTAGCCCTCCGCACCGAGCAGCGGGGTCTCCTCCGTCACGCAGTCGGCGACACGCATGTCCAGGCCGTGCACGGCCTCGTCGACGGCGTCCTTGGCCATCACCCGGTACGTGGTGTACTTGCCGCCCGCGATCACGACCAGGCCGGGCGCCGGGTGGGCGACCGTGTGCTCGCGGGACAGCTTGCTGGTGGCGTCGGACTCCCCGGCGAGCAGCGGACGCAGACCGGCGTACACGCCCTGGACGTCGTCGCGGCCGAGCGGCACCGCGAGCACCGAGTTCACGTGCTCCAGCAGGTAGTCGATGTCGGCGCTGGACGCGGCCGGGTGGGCCTTGTCGAGGTCCCAGTCGGTGTCGGTGGTGCCGATGATCCAGTGCCGGCCCCAGGGGATGACGAACAGGACCGACTTCTCGGTGCGCAGGATCAGGCCGGTGGTGGAGTGGATGCGGTCCTTGGGCACGACCAGGTGGATGCCCTTGGAGGCGCGGACGTGGAACTGGCCGCGCTCGCCCACCATGGCCTGGGTGTCGTCGGTCCACACGCCGGTCGCGTTGACGACCTGCTTGGCGCGGATCTCGTACTCCCCGCCGCCCTCCACGTCCCGCACCCGGGCACCGACGACCCGCTCACCCTCGCGCAGGAACCCGGTCACGCGCGCGCGGTTGGCCACCTTCGCGCCGTAGGACGCCGCCGTGCGCACCAGGGTGGCGACGAAGCGGGCGTCGTCCATCTGCGCGTCGTAGTACTGCAGGGCGCCGACCAGCGCGTCCTTCTTCAGACAGGGGGCGACGCGCAGGGCGTGACGGCGGGTCAGGTGCCGGTGTATGGGCAGGCCCCGGCCGTGGCCGCGGGCCATGGACATCGCGTCGTAGAGCGCGACGCCGGAGCCCGCGTACAGCCGCTCCCAGCCCTTGTGCTGCAGCGGATAGAGGAACGGCACCGGTTTGACCAGGTGCGGGGCGAGCCGCTCCAGGAGCAGACCACGCTCCTTGAGGGCCTCGCGGACCAGGGCGAAGTCGAGCATCTCCAGATAGCGCAGACCGCCGTGGACCAGTTTGCTGGACCGGCTCGAGGTGCCGGACGCCCAGTCGCGGGCCTCGACCAGACCGGTGGACAGGCCGCGCGTGACCGCGTCCAGTGCGGTGCCCGCGCCGACGACGCCGCCGCCCACCACCAGCACGTCCAGCTCGCGCTCCGCCATCGCCGCCAGTGCCTCGGCGCGCTGCGCCGGCCCCAGAGTCGCTGTCCTCACCGCTGCCTCCCGCTGTCGCAGACTCGCTCGCGTCGGCCACACCCGGTGGGCGAAGCCCGGTTCATCCCCTCCTCATGCCCAAATTCTGACGGGGTTGCCCGACTTCAGCCACAACAGGCCTCCCACCCTGTGGACAACACGCTCACAACCACCGGAAGACACACGAACACAATCCCACATAACGGTCATATTTACTCCTAGTGTGACAGTGCGCTCGTACATGCTGTTCACAGCGGTTGCGCATCTGTCCCGCTTCGGCTACTGGTAAGGACGGCCCACGCCATGCCCGCAGACCTCGCCGTCATCGGACTCGGCCCCTTCGGCTTGCCGGTCGCCCAGGCCGCCGTCGCCGCAGGCATCCCCACCGTCGGCTACGCCACCGGCCCCGAGGTGGGCTCGCTCAGCCCCGCCGAGCTTCGCCGGATGCACGCGGCGGGCTTCCGTCCCGGCACTGATCCGGCCCAGCTCGGCCGGGTGCGCACGGCCGTGATCTGCGCGCCGACCCCGCGCGGCGCAGACGGCGGGCTCGACCTCGGCCAGGTGGAGGCGGCGGCCCGCACGCTCGCCGAGCGGCTGCGCCCGCACACCACGGTCATCCTGGAGTCGCCGGTGCTGCCCGGGACGACGGAGGAGTTCCTGCGCCCCCTGCTGGAGGAGGGCTCGGGGCTGCGCGCCGGACGCGACTTCCACCTCGCCTACTCCCCCAGCCGGGTCGACCCCGGCAACCGCGGCCACGCCCCCGCCGGCACGCCCAAGGTGATCGGCGGCCTCACCCCGGCCTGCACCGAGTCGGCCGCCGCGTTCTACGGCAGGCTCACCGACAAGGTGGTACGCGCGCGTGGGCTGCGCGAGGCGGAGACCGTGCAGCTGCTGGAGACCAACTTCCGGCACGTCAACATCGCGCTGGTCAACGAGATGGCCGTCCTCTGCCACGAGTTGGGCGTGGACCTGTGGGACGTCATCCGGTGCGCGGAGACGAAGCCGTTCGGCTTCCAGGCGTTCCGGCCGGGCCCGGGCGTCGGCGGTCACGGCGTCCCGCAGGACCTCACCGGGCACGCCACCCGCAGCCTGCGCATGGTGGAACTGGCCCAGCAGGTCAACAACCGGATGCCCCGCTACGTCGTGCAGCGCGCCGCCACGCTCCTCAACGAGCACGGCAAGTCCGCCCGTGGCGCGCGCGTGCTGCTGCTCGGCGTCACCTACAAGGCCGACGTCGCCGACCAGCAGGCCACGCCCGCGAACGAGGTCGCCACACGGCTGATGGGGCTGGGCGCCTCGGTGAGCTACCACGACCCCTACGTGGCCGCCTGGAGCGTCCAGGACCGCCCGGTCCCGCGCGCGGACTCCCTCTACGAGGCCGCCGCCGACGCCGATCTGACGATCCTGCTCCAGCAGCACCGCACGTACGACCTCCAAGGGCTGTCGGTGAAAGCCCAGTTGCTGCTGGACACGCGGGGGGCGACGCCCACGGGGGCCGCGCACCGGCTCTGAGGGCGGTCACGAACGGAAAACGGCCGGGGGCATTGTCGTCCCCGGCTGTTAGTCTCCCTCGGACTTGCCGCACACACGTGCGCGTACGTCTCCTTTTCCTTATTCCAGTTGCGCCACAGCACGGGGGGATTCCTGTCATGAGCCAGTCAGCTCCGCCACCACCGCAGTCCGAGCCGGTCGACGGCAACCCGTACGCCCAGCAGCCGCCGGCCGGGGCGCCGTACCCGCCGCAGCCGGGTGCCTTCGCCCCGCCGGCGGCGCCGCCCGCGCCGGTGAAGAACAACGTCGCCCTCGGCCTCGTCGCCGCGGTCGTCGCCGCCGTGGTCGTCGCCGGGCTCTACGGCCTCATCATCGGCGCCACCAAGCACGAGATCGGCTACGCGGCCGTCGGTGTCGGCTTCGTCGTCGGCCTCGCGGCCGGCAAGGCGGGCGGCCGCAACCCCGCCCTCCCCGTGATCAGCGCCGTCCTCGCGCTCGGCTCGGTCTACCTCGGCCAGCTGGTCGGCGAGGCCATGATCATCACCAAGCAGCTGCCCGTCAGCTTCAACGAGCTGTTCTTCCAGCACCTCGACGTGGTCCAGGAAGTCTGGAAGAAGGACGCCGACCCGCTGACGTTCCTCTTCTTCGCCATCGCCGCGTTCGCGGCGTTCTCGGGCGCCAAGAAGGCCGCCGCGTAAGGCACGCACACAACCGAAAGGGCCCGCCCACCGCTGACGGTGGCCGGGCCCTTCGCGTGCCGTGGGGTCAGCGGCGGTGCTGGCTGTCCGCCACCGTCACCTCGACCCGCTGGAACTCCTTCAGCTCGCTGTAGCCGGTCGTGGCCATCGCGCGGCGCAGGGCGCCGAACAGGTTCATCGAGCCGTCGGGGGTGTGCGACGGGCCGGTGAGGACCTCCTCGATCGTGCCCACCGTGCCCAGGTCGACCTTCTGGCCGCGGGGCAGCTCCTCGTTGACCGCCTCCATGCCCCAGTGGTGGCCCTTGCCGGGCGCGTCCGTGGCGCGGGCCAGCGGGGAGCCCATCATCACCGCGTCGGCACCGCAGGCGATCGCCTTGGGCAGGTCGCCGGACCAGCCCACGCCGCCGTCCGCGATGACGTGCACGTACCGGCCGCCGGACTCGTCCATGTAGTCACGGCGGGCCGCCGCCACGTCCGCGACGGCGGTCGCCATCGGGACCTGGATGCCCAGCACGTTGCGCGTGGTGTGCGCGGCGCCGCCGCCGAAGCCGACCAGGACACCGGCCGCGCCGGTGCGCATCAGGTGCAGGGCGGCGGTGTAGGTGGCGCAGCCGCCGACGATCACCGGGACGTCCAGCTCGTAGATGAACTGCTTCAGGTTCAGCGGCTCGTGCGAGGACGACACGTGCTCCGCGGAGACCGTCGTCCCGCGGATGACGAAGATGTCCACGCCCGCGTCGACGACCGCCTTGGAGAACTGGGCGGTGCGCTGCGGGGAGAGCGCCGCCGCCGTGACCACGCCGGAGTCGCGCACCTCCTTGATGCGGGCACCGATCAGCTCCTCCTTGATCGGGGCCGCGTAGATCTCCTGGAGGCGGCGCGTCGCCTGCTCGGCGGGCAGCTCGACGATCTCGTCCAGCAGCGGCTGCGGGTCCTCGTGCCGCGTCCACAGGCCCTCGAGGTTGAGGACGCCCAGGCCGCCCAGCTCTCCGATGCGGATCGCGGTGGCCGGGGAGACGACCGAGTCCATGGGAGCGGCCAGGAAGGGCAGCTCGAAGCGGTAGGCGTCGATCTGCCAGGCGATCGAGACCTCCTTCGGGTCCCGCGTACGGCGGCTGGGGACGACGGCGATGTCGTCGAAGGCGTACGCCCTGCGCCCGCGCTTGCCGCGCCCGATCTCGATCTCAGTCACGTCTTGGCCTTTCCCTGATGCGTTTCAGCGTCTTCCAGTATCGCCGACGGGTCGGACAGAAGCCCTCCGCAGGTACGACAAGGGCGGCCCCGGGTGCTCCGGGACCGCCCTCGCATGCCCTTCACGCGTGCGCGTGGGTCACTTCTTGCTGCTGTAGTTCGGCGCCTCGACCGTCATCTGGATGTCGTGCGGGTGGCTCTCCTTCAGACCCGCCGAGGTGATCCGGACGAAGCGGCCGTTGGTCTGCAGCTCCGGCACGGTGCCGCCGCCGACGTAGAACATCGACTGGCGCAGGCCGCCGACCAGCTGGTGGACGACCGAGGACAGCGGGCCGCGGTAGGGCACCTGGCCCTCGATGCCCTCGGGGATCAGCTGCTCGTCGGAGGCGACGCCCTCCTGGAAGTAGCGGTCCTTCGAGAACGACTTGCGGTCGCCGCGGGTCTGCATGGCGCCCAGCGAACCCATGCCGCGGTACGACTTGAACTGCTTGCCGTTGATGAACAGCAGCTCGCCCGGGGATTCCTCGCAGCCGGCGAGCAGCGAGCCGAGCATCACCGTGTCGGCGCCCGCGACCAGGGCCTTGGCGATGTCGCCGGAGTACTGCAGACCGCCGTCGCCGATCACCGGGACACCGGCGTCCTTGGCGGCGAGCGCGGCCTCGTAGATCGCGGTGACCTGCGGGACGCCGACGCCGGCGACCACGCGGGTCGTACAGATGGAGCCGGGGCCGACACCGACCTTGATGCCGTCGGCGCCCGCGTCGACCAGGGCCTGGGCGCCGTCGCGGGTGGCGACGTTGCCGCCGATGACGTCGACGCCGGACGAGTTCGACTTGATCTTGGCGATCATGTCGCCGACCAGGCGGGAGTGGCCGTGGGCGGTGTCCACGACGATGAAGTCGACGCCGGCCTCGATCAGGGCCTGGGCGCGCTCGAAGGCGTCACCGGCCACGCCGACCGCGGCACCGACCAGCAGGCGGCCGTCGGAGTCCTTGGCGGCGTTCGGGTACTTCTCCGCCTTGACGAAGTCCTTGACCGTGATCAGGCCCTTGAGGACGCCGCCCTCGTCCACCAGCGGCAGCTTCTCGATCTTGTGCTTGCGCAGCAGCTCCATGGCCTCCGGCCCGGAGATGCCGACCTTGCCGGTGACGAGCGGCATCGGGGTCATGACCTCGTGCACGCGGCGGCTGCGGTCGCTCTCGAAGGCCATGTCACGGTTGGTGACGATGCCGAGGAGCTTCTTGTCGCCGTCGGTCACCGGGACGCCGCTGATGCGGAACTTGGCGCACAGCGCGTCGGCCTCGGCGAGCGTGGCCTCCGGGTGGATGGTGATGGGGTCGCTGACCATGCCGGACTCGGAGCGCTTCACCAGGTCGACCTGGTTGGCCTGGTCCTCGATGGACAGGTTGCGGTGCAGGACACCGACGCCACCCTGGCGAGCCATCGCGATCGCCATGCGGGACTCGGTCACCTTGTCCATGGCGGCGGACAGCAGCGGGATGTTGACCCGCACGTTCTTGGAGACGTACGAGGCGGTGTCGATCTCGTCGGGCGCCATGTCCGACGCGCCCGGCAGCAGCAGCACGTCGTCGTAGGTCAGCCCGAGTGTCGCGAATTTACCGGGCACTCCGTCGACGTTGGCAGTCATGACACCTTCCCCAAATGGCCTTGATCGGTGCGGATGTCCATGCTAACGGGAAGCATCGCTAGCAAATTCCACGGTACGCGGTCACTTCAGGCTTCGTATGTTCGTACGGAACCGAGGGCGCACCTGTTCAGCGGAGGGCTACGACGGCTCCGCGCAGGCTGGTTACTGTTCGGCGAGCGCCCGCAGGCGGCTCAGGGCCCGGTGCTGGGCCACGCGGACCGCGCCGGGTGACATTCCCAACATCTGCCCGGTCTCCTCCGCGGTCAAGCCCACGGCGATGCGCAGCAGAAGCAGCTCGCGCTGGTTCTCCGGCAGGTTGGCCAGCAGCTTCTTGGCCCACTCGGCGTCGCTGCTGAGCAGGGCGCGCTCCTCGGGGCCGAGGGAGTCGTCGGGCCGCTCGGGCATCTCGTCGGAGGGCACCGCCGTCGAACCCGGGTGGCGCATGGCGGCGCGCTGCAGGTCGGCGACCTTGTGGGAGGCGATGGCGAAGACGAACGCCTCGAAAGGGCGCCCGGTGTCGCGATAGCGCGGCAGGGCGAGCAGGACCGCGACGCAGACCTCCTGGGCGAGGTCCTCGACGAAGTGGCGCGCGTCGCCCGGCAGCCGGGACAGCCGGGTGCGGCAGTAGCGCAGTGCCAGCGGGTGGACGTGCGCCAGCAGGTCGTGCGTGGCCTGCTCGTCGCCGTCGACGGCACGGTGGACGAGCGCACCGAACGCCCCGTGGGCCGTGCCCGCCTCGTCGTCGCGCATCGGTCCATCGTGCCTTGCGGCCGTCCGGTCCGTCGCATTGTGCTCGTGGTTGTGCACCGAAGCGTTATGAGCAGGTGCGCCGGCACTCATTCCCTGCGCCCTCCCCTTCCGCTCGACCGACTCGTCCCCGAGAGACTCCACATCTCAAGGATGCGGCATGCGCGCCGAAACGAGCAGCGCGCGTCCGGCGGGCCGTCTTGAACCCCGCCGAGAACCCCGCCCGCCGCGATGCCCGGCGGCGGCGTGCGCCCGCTGCGCGAACGGCACGCGCGCGTGCGCACCGGCTCGTGCCGACCGCGCCGACCTGGGCTCCGCCGGCCGACCGGACCGTCTCACCCCCGCGGGTGACGGCATCACCCGGGAGCACCGCAGCCACCGCTTCCGCGGACGGCCGGAATCCTCGTCCGGCACCGTCGGCACGCTCCTCGCGAGCGATCCCGTGGTCGTCGGCCCTGGGTGCCGACGACACGCCCCCGCGGCCGGCGGAGCCGCACCGAGACGCCCTCGCCGCCGGGAACCGCGTTCACCGGCCCCCGGGCGGGGGCGGGAGACGCCGGTACATCCGGCCGACCGAGGTGGAGGGTCGCGCTCCCAGGCGGACGGCGAGAACTCACGCGCACGCGTACGCCCTCGCGAGCGACGCCCGCGTGCACCCGCCGCCGGACACGGGCCGTGCCCACCGGTTCTGGTCCCGTGTGAGGGCGTACGCGCACGTGCATCGGCTCCGTGGCCGTACTGCTGCGTCCTGGGCGCGCGGGCGCCGAACGAGTGGTGTCCGGGGCTCGTGGGCGCCGAACGAGTGGCGTCCCGGGCCCGGCCTACGGGTGGGAGCGGGCGAGTGGTGCCCCGGGGCGCGCGGGCGTGCGCGCGGGACCCCCGGCCGTGCGGGCGCCCCGACGTTTCCGCCCGCCACCTCGGCCCCGGCACCCGGCACCCGGCCGCGACACGCCGGCACGGCTCCCGGCGCAGGATCCGGCGCAGGTCTCCCTGCGCCCACTGCTCCATCGCCCGGCCCCGCCACCCCGCCACACCCCGTCGGCACGATCGGAGTCCACGACCGCCACCCCGCACGCCTGCCTCTGCTCCTGCCCCTGCCCCTGCCCCTGCCGGACCATGTCCATGCGGAATCGGGGCGGAAGGGGCGTCGGGGTCGGGATCGGCGGGATCGGCGGGCGGGTGGCGAGGGAGAGGTGCTCGGCTGCTGCCCCGCAGGGCTGTGCACGTCCTACCGGACCAGTCCCCAGCGGAATCCGAGCGCCACCGCGTGGGCCCGGTCCGAGGCGCCGAGCTTCTTGAACAGGCGGCGGGCGTGCGTCTTCACGGTGTCCTCGGAGAGGAACAGCTCGCGGCCGATCTCGGCGTTGGAGCGGCCGTGGCTCATGCCCTCCAGGACCTGGATCTCGCGCGCGGTGAGCGTGGGCGCGGCGCCCATCTCGGCCGAGCGGAGACGGCGGGGTGCCAGCCGCCAGGTCGGGTCGGCGAGGGCCTGCGTCACCGTGGCGCGCAGCTCCGCGCGGGAGGCGTCCTTGTGCAGGTACCCCCGGGCACCGGCGGCGACCGCGAGGGCCACGCCGTCCAGGTCCTCGGCGACGGTGAGCATGATGATGCGCGCGCCCGGGTCGGCGGACAGCAGCCGGCGCACGGTCTCCACGCCGCCCAGTCCGGGCATGCGCACGTCCATCAGGATGAGATCGGAGCGGTCGGCGCCCCAGCGGCGGAGGACTTCCTCGCCGTTGGCCGCCGTCGTCACGCGCTCGACACCGGGCACGGTCGCGACCGCGCGGCGGAGCGCCTCTCGGGCAAGCGGGGAGTCGTCGCAGACGAGGACGGATGTCATGACCGCCCTCCGCAGCTGATGCGCGTCACCTTGAGCCTCCAGGCTGGTACGGATTCGTCACCTGTGCGGTCGACCGTCTCGGACGCCTGCCCGAGCGCTTCTGTTTTCAACCGCCTCCGCACTCTCAACGACGGTCACTCGAAAGAGTTACGGGGCTGCGTGCCGTCTTCGGCACTCTACGTGAGGGCGTCGACACGGTGCAGACATGGCCGCCGGACCCTCAACTTTTCATCACAACCTATGCCCCATTCAGCTGCTTTTCTTCCCGTTTCGTGGTGTTCGGGGCTAGATTCGCAATGAGTCATATTTACATCTCCTTAGACCGGAGATGTACGGTCGTTGGCACCGTATCCGCCCAGAACGGCTACAAGGGGTCACGTAATGGCAGATTTCTCCCGCCTTCCCGGACCGAACGCTGACCTGTGGGACTGGCAGCTGCTGGCTGCCTGCCGCGGGGTGGACAGCTCGCTCTTCTTCCACCCGGAAGGTGAGCGCGGGGCGGCTCGGAGCGCTCGCGAGAACTCGGCCAAAGAGGTCTGCATGAGGTGCCCCGTCCGTGCGGAGTGCGCGGCGCACGCGCTGGCGGTGCGCGAGCCGTACGGCGTGTGGGGCGGCCTGACCGAGGACGAGCGTGAAGAGTTGATGGGACGGGCACGGAACCGTCTGGTGTCGGCGTCGACGACCAGCGGCAACACTGCTCCGAACCACTGAAGGAACGTTTCTGCAATCTCACCGGCGGGCACGCGCGCGCGTGCCCGTTGCCTCGTGCCCGCGTGCCCCCGTATCCCCCGCTGCCGCTACTTCCGCCCGGCCACCCGGGCCAGCTGCTCCAGCGTCGCCGCCACGGCCGGCACCTGTGCCAGGTCGGGCAGGGTCAGGGCGACGATCTCCCGCCGTACCGCCGGTTCCAGCCGTACCGTGCGCACCCCCCTCGGCCGTACCGACTCCACCGCCAGCTGCGGCAGTACGGCGACCCCGAGACCCGCGCCGACCAGGCCGACCACCGCCGGATAGTCGTCCGTCGCGAAGTCGATACGGGGGGTGAAGCCGGCTCCCTCGCACACCTCCACCAGCTGGCCGCGGCAGCGCGGACAGCCCGCGATCCACGGCTCCCGGGCCAGCTCGCCGATGGCGACGGCCTCCGCGCGCGCGAGCCGGTGCCGCTCGGGCACCAGGGCCACCAGTCGGTCCGTCAGCAGGGGCCGTACGACCAGGTCGTCCCAGTCCTCGGCGACCGCCGCTCCCTCGTACCGGAAGGCCAGGGCCAGGTCGCAGTCGCCCTCGCGCAGCAGGGCGACCGACTTCGGGGGCTCGGCCTCCTCCAGGGAGACGCGGGTGCCGGGGTGGGCGGCGCGCAGGGCGGCCAGGGCGGTGGGGACCAGGGTGGAGCTGCCGCTCGGGAAGGAGACCAGCCGGACCCGGCCCGCCCTGAGGCCCGCGATGGCGGCGACCTCCTCCTCGGCCGCGGTGAGCCCGGCGAGGATCCCGGAGGCGTGCCGGACCAGGGCCTCCCCGGCCTGGGTCAGGCGCATCTCGCGGCCGGTGCGGACCAGCAGCGGGGTGCCGACCGAGGCCTCCAGGGCCTTCATCTGCTGGCTGACGGCGGGCTGGGTGCAGCCCAGTTCGCGGCCCGCCGCCGAGAAGGAACCGGTGGTGGCGACGGCGCGCAGGACGCGGAGATGACGAGCCTCGATCACCCCTTGAGCATAAGGCCGCCTTGGGGCAGGCGTCCCATACCCGCTCGACGCTTTGAGGTCCGCTCCCGTACCGTGCGGTCATGAAGCTTCTCTCGGTCAATCTGGGCCTCCCCCGGCCGGTGCCGTACACGGACCAGCCGCAGGGGGTGACGGGCATCGACAAGCAGCCGGTCGACGGCCCGGTGCGGGTGGCGGCTCCGGGCCCCAGGGGGACCGGCGGCAGCGGACTGGCCGGGGACGCGGTGTGCGACCTGCGCCATCATGGCGGGGACGACCAGGCGGTGTACGCCTACGCGCGCGAGGACCTCGACGAGTGGGGGCGCGAGCTGGGCCGGTCGCTGGTCAACGGCTGCTTCGGGGAGAACCTCACGACGGCCGGCCTCCAGGTCTCCCGGGCGCTGATCGGCGAGCGCTGGCGGATCGGTCCCGAGCTGGTGCTGGAGGTGACCTCGGGGCGGATTCCGTGCCGCACGTTCCAGGGCCATCTGGGCGAGCGGGGATGGGTGAAGAGGTTCACCCGGAAGGGCGCGACCGGGGCCTACCTGCGAGTGATCGCACCGGGCGAGATACGCCCGGGCGACGGCATCGAGATCGTGCACCGGCCGGACCACGGTGTGACGGCGGAGATGCAGTTCCGCGCGGTCACCACGGAGCGGGAGCTGCTGCCCCGGGTGCTGGCCGCCGGCGAGGCGCTGCACGCGGAGACGCTGGCGGCCGCCCGCAAGTACGAGGCGTCCCGGACCCGGTGAGGGGCTGTCACCGGCAGCGGACGCTGTCGGTCCGGGTCACTACCCTTGGGTCATGACAACGGCTCTGATTACGGGATCGACCGCGGGGATCGGTGCCGCGTTCGCGCGGCGGCTGGCGGCTGACGGGCATGACCTGGTCCTGGTGGCGCGGGACACCGGCCGGCTGCGCGAGCAGGCGACGGAACTGCACGACCGGCACGGCATCGTGGTGGAGGTGCTGAGCGCCGACCTGTCCGAGGACAAGGGCATCGAGACGGTGGCCGACCGGCTCGGCGACCGGAGGAACCCGGTCGACCTGCTGATCAACAACGCCGGCTTCGGCAACAAGGGCCGCTATCTGGAAGTCCCGATGGCGGACGAGCTGAAGATGCTCAAGGTGCACTGCGAGGCGGTGCTGCGGCTGACGTCGGCGGCGACGGAGGCGATGCGCGAGCGCGGCCGGGGCGGGGTCGTCAACGTCGCCTCGGTGGCCGCGTTCGTCCCCCGGGGCACCTACGGCGCGTCCAAGGCGTGGGTCGTGCAGTTCACCCAGGGCGCGGCCAAGGACCTGGCGGGCAGCGGGGTCCGGCTGATGGCGCTGTGCCCCGGCTTCGTGCGGACGGAGTTCCACGAGCGGGCCGGGATGGGCACGGACAACATCCCCGGCTGGATGTGGCTGGACGCCGACAAGCTGGTCGCGGCGGCGCTGGCGGACCTCGCGCGCGGCAGGACGCTGTCGATCCCCGACCCGCGCTACAAGGCGCTGATGGGCCTGGTGAAGGTGACCCCGCGCGGGCTGCTGGGCGGGATCTCCTCCAGGACGGGGCGCAAGTACGGCCCGCAGTGACGGGGGGGTGCCGCCGGCGGTCCGGTGCGAAAATGGGCGTGACACGACCGGACCATGGGGGGCCGGAGGCGGTGGCATGACGTTCGTACAGCTCATCGAGTGCAGGACGAGCCGGCTGGACGAGATGAACCGGCTCATGGACGACTGGGTCAGGCGGACCAAGGGCAGGCGCACGGCCACGCACGCGCTGGTCGCCCAGGACCGCTCGGACGCGGCGCACGTCGTCGAAGTGGTGGAGTTCCCGTCGTACGAGGACGCGATGCGGAACTCGAACCTCCCGGAGACCGACAAGATCTTCCGGGAGATGGTCGCCCTGTGTGACGAGATGCCCTCGTTCACCGATCTGGACGTCGTGCGGGACGAGCGGCTGGCCGAGGACACCGTGCGGCGGTTCTTCGAGGCGCTCGCGACCGCGGGCGAGCTGCCCCCGCTCAACGACCTGCTGGACGAGGACGTTCACAGCCACGATCCGGTGAACCCGCAGGACACCATCGGCCTGGACAACGCGCGCAGCGAGTACCGGATGTGGCGGGGCGGCTTCGACTTCGCCTTCACGATCGAGGACGTGCTGGCCCAGGACGACCGGGCCTGCGCGCGCTGGACGTGGAGCGCCACGCACAAGGGCGACTTCCTGGGGATCCCGCCCACCGGCCGGCGGGTCACGATGACCGGGATGACGCTGTTCCGCTTCGGCGCCGACGGCAAGATCGCCGAGACCTGGTGGCAGCACGACCAGCTGGGGCTGATGCAGCAGCTGGGGGCGCTGGACGAGCTGGAGCAATAACGGGTTCGGATTGCCCCCGGCCCCTTGATCCCGGGGCCGCGATCATGAGATCTTGCGGCCTGGCCGACCCCGCCGAGCGTGGCGGGTCGCGTAAGCACCGATCTCCCTGCTGGACAGGTAAGGGGGTCTTCGTTCCTCAGGAGGCCCTTGTGCACGCCATCGAAGCAGCCGTCACGCCCCTCAACTGGGACCTTTACCGGACCGCGGTCGTCGGCATCCGCTTCCGGGACCGGACGGTCCGCGTCGAGCCCCGTCCTTCGGGCACGACCCAGGGATCCTTCCCGGAGCCGGCCGGCGGCTCGCCCGTCCATGTGATCACCGCCTGGAACCCCCTCGGCCGTACCGCGTCGGCCGACGCCAACGCGCGCGCCCAGCGCCTGCTGTCCGACGAGATCCACCGCCGGGGTCTCACCTGGTGGTCCGCGGAGGGCGGCGACGTGCACGGCACCCACCGCGAGGAGAGCGTCGCCGTCGTCGGCCTGAGCGACACCGCCGCGCGCGGCCTCGGGCGCCGCTTCGGCCAGGACGCGGTCTTCGCCTGGACCCCCGGCGCCTGGCGTGTCCTCGCGTGCGGCACCGGCGCCGCGTCGGTGAGCGGGTGGGCGGCGTTCGAGAGCGCTGCGGCAGGCGTCTTCCCGGTCCACCGGCCGAACGGGGCGGGGCCGACGGCTTCCCGGCCGAGGTGACGGACGTACGCGACCGTTCCGGTGAGCGGTGCGCACCCGCCGCAACCGGGCACGGCGCCGCACCAACGCACGGTGCCCAGTCCCCCGCAGGGAACTGGGCACCGTCGGCTCAGCTCAGCCGAAGCTCAGCGCTGCGCTCAGTGGGCGTGGCCGTGGCCGTGGCCCGCGGCGGCCGGCTCTTCCTCTTCCTTCTTCTCGACGACCAGGGTCTCGGTCGTGAGCAGCAGGGAGGCGATGGAGGCGGCGTTCTCCAGGGCGGAGCGGGTGACCTTCACCGGGTCGATGACGCCGGACTTGACCAGGTCGCCGTACTCGCCGGTGGCGGCGTTGTAGCCGTTGCCCTTCTCGAGCTCGGCCACCTTGGAGACGATGACGTAGCCCTCCAGGCCGGCGTTCTCGGCGATCCAGCGCAGCGGCTCGACGGCGGCGCGGCGGACGACCGCGACACCGGTGGCCTCGTCGCCGGTCTTGCCGAGGTTGCCCTCGAGGACCTTGACGGCGTGGACCAGGGCGGAGCCACCACCGGAGACGATGCCCTCCTCGACCGCGGCGCGGGTCGCGGAGATGGCGTCCTCCAGACGGTGCTTCTTCTCCTTCAGCTCCACCTCGGTGGCGGCGCCGACCTTGATCACGCACACGCCGCCGGCCAGCTTCGCGAGGCGCTCCTGGAGCTTCTCGCGGTCCCAGTCGGAGTCGGTGTTCTCGATCTCGGCCTTGATCTGCGCGACGCGGCCGGTGAGGTCCTCGGACTTGCCGGCACCCTCGACGATCGTGGTGTCGTCCTTGGTGACGGTGACGCGGCGGGCGGAGCCGAGCACGTCGATGCCGACCTGGTCGATCTTGAGACCGACCTCCTCGGAGATGACGGTGGCGCCGGTGAGGACGGCCATGTCCTGCAGCATCGCCTTGCGGCGGTCGCCGAAGCCCGGGGCCTTCACGGCGACGGCGTTGAAGGTGCCGCGGATCTTGTTGACGACCAGGGTCGACAGGGCCTCGCCCTCGACGTCCTCGGCGATGATCAGCAGCGGCTTGGAGGCACCCGCCTGGATGACCTTCTCCAGCAGCGGCAGCAGGTCCGCGATGGCGGAGATCTTGCCCTGGTGGATCAGGATGTACGGGTCGTCGAGGACGGCCTCCATGCGCTCCTGGTCCGTGACGAAGTACGGCGACAGGTAGCCCTTGTCGAAGGCCATGCCCTCGGTGAAGTCCAGCTCCAGACCGAAGGTGTTGGACTCCTCGACGGTGATGACACCGTCCTTGCCGACCTTGTCCATCGCCTCGGCGATGAGCTCGCCGACCTGCTGGTCCTGGGCGGACAGCGCGGCGACGGCGGCGATGTCGGACTTCTCGTCGATCGGGCGGGCGGTCGCGAGGAGGTCCTCGGAGACGGCGGCGACGGCCGCGTCGATGCCCTTCTTCAGCAGGGCCGGGGAGGCACCGGCGGCGACGTTCTTCAGGCCCTCGCGCACCAGCGCCTGGGCGAGCACGGTGGCGGTGGTGGTGCCGTCACCCGCGATGTCGTTGGTCTTGGTCGCCACCTCCTTCACCAGCTGGGCGCCGAGGTTCTCGTACGGGTCCTCGATCTCCACCTCACGGGCGATGGTGACACCGTCGTTGGTGATGGTGGGGGCGCCGAACTTCTTGTCGATGACGACGTTGCGGCCCTTGGGGCCGATCGTCACCTTCACCGTGTCGGCCAGCTTGTTGACGCCGCGCTCAAGGGCGCGACGGGCGTCCTCGTCGAACTTCAGAATCTTCGCCATGACAGCGGAAGCCCTCTCGGAAATCTGTGGGAGTAAAGACAACTGCGCCCCGGGCGCCCGGCTTCGTTATCGGTCGCGGGGGCCAGGGGCGCAGCTCAAGAGCAGAAAATGCTCGAGGTGATTACTTCTCGATGATCGCGAGCACGTCGCGAGCCGAGAGGACGAGGTACTCCTCGCCGTTGTACTTCACCTCGGTGCCGCCGTACTTGCTGTACAGGACGACGTCGCCGACCTTGACGTCGAGCGGAAGACGCTCGCCGTTCTCGAAGCGGCCCGGGCCCACGGCGAGGACGGCGCCCTCCTGGGGCTTCTCCTTCGCGGTGTCCGGGATGACCAGGCCAGAGGCGGTGGTCTGCTCGGCGTCGAGCGGCTGGACCACGATGCGGTCCTCGAGCGGCTTGATGGCAACCTTGGAGCTGGTGGTCGTCACGATCCGACCTCCCCCTTCGGAGATCTCACGGGGTTAACTGTCTGAGGTGGCGACCAGGTGGATCCGTCGTCGCGGGTGCCGGACCTGCCCGTCGCGTGTTGGCACTCTCCGGTGGTGAGTGCCAGAGCCGAGACTATGACCGCGATTAGCACTCGGTCAAGCGGAGTGCCAATGCCGTGCGGCGCGTCGGCCGAAGACGGGCCATGCCGGGTCCGCCGCCGGCCGCCGCTCAGTTCAGATAGTCCTCCAGCCGCCCCACCGTCAGCCCCCTCTGCTGCGCCCCCCGCAGCACCCGCACCGTGCGTTCCCGCAGGGTCGGCCCCGACGTCTCGTCCGGGCCGACCAGGACGATGTCGCCGGGGCGCAGGTGGTGGACGCCGTGGGTGTAGACGAGGTCGGTCGGGGTCATGGCGGCGCGCCACAGGACGATCGCCGAGATGCCGCAGCCGGCCGCCGCGTGCAGCGTCGTGCCGTCGTACGCGCCGTAGGGCGGCCGGAAGAGCCGGGGACGGACACCGAAGTGGGCGCGGAGCCGGTCCTGCTGGCCGCAGATCTCGGCGCGCTGGCCGGCGTACGGAAGTCCGGCGAGGGCCCGGTGGTCGAGGGTGTGGTTCTGGATGCCGGCGCCGAGCGCGCGCAGCCGGCCGAAGTGGCCGTAGCCGGGGCCGACGATGCTGTCGGTGAGGAACACGCTGACGGGGAGCCGCAGTTCGCGGACCATGTCGACGAAGCGGGGATCCTGCTCGGAGCCGTCGTCGTAGGTGAGGAAGACGACGGGGTCACGGGTGGGAACGTGGTCGACGACGCGGGGCAGCGCCCGGCCGCCCGCGTGCGGGGTGAGGACGAGGGCGCGGGCGGGGGGCCGGGGCGGGGGCGGCAGGGGCTCGGTCAGCCCCCAGCGGCGGTAGGGCTGGTCGGGCGACGGGCCGTGCGGGTGCACTTGCTCCGCGGCCTTCTTGCCGAGGCGTTCGATGGGGTCGACGGACTGCGCGCAGCCCGCGAGGAGGAGGGTCGCGGCGAGGACGGCGGCCGGGCCCCGGCCGCGCGGCGAGCGCCGCCCGGAGCCGGCCCGTGCCGTCCCGCCCGGCCGGCTCCTCCCGGGCGTCACAGGTAGTCCTCCAGGCGGGCCACGGCGTAGCCCTCGCGCGTGACCTTGTCCAGGAAGCGGCGCATGTCGTCGACCATCGTGCCGTTCCAGTCGTCCCGGCCGCGAAAGTGGGTGAGGACGATGTCGCCGCGGCGCAGCTTCTGGTCGTCCTCGCGGTACTCCCAGTGGTCGACGAAGACCTCCTCGTTCCAGATCGGCGCGTACTTGATGCCGCAGGTCTTGGCGGCGATCAGGGTGTCCTGGTTGTAGTTGCCGTAGGGCGGGCGGAAGACCTTCGGGCGCTCGCCGAACTGCTTCTCCATGATGTCCTGCATGCCGCAGATCTCCTTCTTCTGCTCCTCGTAGGACAGGCCCGGCAGGTACGGGTGGTGGAGGGTGTGGTTGTTGAGGGTGTGGCCGTAGGACTGCATCCGGCGGAAGTAGCCGTAGTCGTCCTTGACCAGGTAGTTGCTGAGGAAGGCGGTGTACGGGATCTTCAGTTCCCGCATCATCTGCAGGAACCGGGGGTCCTTCTCCGAGCCGTCGTCGATGGTGAGGAAGACGATCTTCTGCTTGGTGGGGACGGTGGTGAAGACCGGGGGCAGGTACCAGTCCTCCTGGTGGTCCACCTCGAAGCCGGCCCGGGCGGTGATGACCGGTTTCTTCGCGGGCGGCGGCGGGGGCGTGAGCGGGACTTGTTGCAGCCCCCAGCGCTTGGCCGCGGCGACCAGGCGGGCGTGTTCGGTCAACTGCCCGGCGTGCGGGCCGGGATGGGCGGGGGCGCCCTGTCCGGGTGCGGCGCCGGCACGGGAGTCCTCCCCCGCGCAGCCGGAGAGCAGGGCGGTGGAGGCCAGTGCGGCGGCACAGCAGCCGACGGCCAGTTTCCGGGCGCGGGCGCCGGCACCCGCCCCCCAGCGTGCCCGGTATTTGTCATTTTGTAGTACTAGTCGCATGGTGCCGGATCCTCCCAGGCCACGGCCCCGAACCCCGGGCGACACCGCCGCCACAGGCGCACCATCCACCGACTGGCCCACAATGACCCGGTGAACGACCTCGCTCTCCTCCTCACCCCCGAAGGCCGCGCCCTCCTCGACGAGGTCCGCGACACCGCGCCCGCACAGGAGCTGGCCGTCGCCACCCGGCTGCGCCGCGACCACCCGGCGGAGCTGGTGTCGGCCGCGCTCGGCCAGGCCCGGCTGCGGCAGCGGGCGGCGGCGAAGTTCGCGGCCGAGGACGCCGGGCGGATGTTCTTCACGCCGAACGGGGTCGAGCAGTCGACGCGGGCGAGCGTGGCGGCCTACCGGGCGGCCCGGCTGAGGGACTCGGGGGTGACCTCGGTCGCCGACCTGTGCTGCGGGATCGGCGGCGACGCGATCGAACTGGCGCGGGCCGGCATCCGGGTGCTGGCCGTGGACCGGGACCCGTTGACGGCGGCGGTGGCGCGGGCGAACGCCGAGGCGCTGGGGCTCGCCGGCCTGATCGAGGTCCGGGAGGCGGACGTCACGGAGGTCGCCACCGCCGGGTACGACGCGGTGTTCGTGGACCCGGCGCGGCGCGGCGGACGCGGCAGGATCTTCGACCCCGAGGCGTACTCGCCGCCCCTGTCCTGGGCGGTCGCCGCCGCGCTCGGCGCGCCCCGCGCGGCCCTGAAGATCGCCCCGGGCATCCCGCACGAGGCCGTGCCCGCCGAGGCCGAGGCGGAGTGGATCTCCGACGGCGGGGACGTGAAGGAGGCGGTGCTCTGGTTCGGGACCGGGGCGCCGGGGGCCGTACGGGCCACGCTGCTGCCCGGCCCGCGCACGCTGCTCGGCCGAGGGCTGCCCGATCCCGGGGTCCGGCCGGTGGGGCGGTACCTGTACGAGCCCGACGGTGCCGTGATCCGCGCGCATCTGGTCGCGGAGGTGGCCGAGGAGGTCGGCGGCGGGCTCGTCGACCCGACCATCGCGTACGTCACGGCCGACGTGCTGCGGGCCACGCCGTACGCCTCGGCCTACGAGATCACCGACCATCTGCCCTTCAACGTCAAGAAGTTGAAGGCGCTGCTGCGGGAGCGCGAGGTCGGCACGCTGACCGTGAAGAAGCGCGGCTCCGCGGTCGAGCCCGAGGAGCTGCGCCGCAAGGTGAAGCCTCAGGGGCCGAACGCGGCGACCGTGTTCCTCACCCGGGTCGCGGGAGCCCCGGCCATGCTGATCGGGTCCCCCGTCGAGCCGTCGGCCACCGCCGGTGGAGCGCCCTGAGCGGCACCGAGGGGGACGGAGTCACGAGGAGCACGCGTCCGCCCTGCTCAGCAGCAGGGCCCGTGCCTTCTCGTTGCCGGTCAGCGCGGCCGCCCGCAGGAACTCCTCGCGGGCCTCCGCGGTGCGCCCGAGCCGGGCCAGCAGATCGCCGCGGACGCTGGGCAGCAGGTGGTACTCGCGCAGGGCGGGCGCGCCGGCCAGGGCGTCCACCAGCTCCAGGCCCGCCGCCGGTCCCTCGGCCATGGAGACGGCGACCGCCCGGTTCAGCTCGACCACCGGGGACGGCGCGCGCGCCGCCAGCAGGCCGTACAGGGTGGCGATGGCGCGCCAGTCGGTCTCCTCGTAGGTGTACGCGTGCGCGTGGCAGGCGGCGATGGCGGCCTGCAGGGCGTACGGGCCGGGCGGGCCCGCGGCCGTGGCGTCGGCGCGGGCGAGGGCCTGGATGCCGCGGGCGATCAGCATGCGGTTCCAGCGGCGCCGGTTCTGGTCCCTGAGCAGCACGGGGGTGCCGTCGGGGCGGGTGCGGGCGGCGGACCGGGACGCCTGGAACTCCAGCAGCGAGGTCAGGGCGTGCACCTCGGGCTCCTTGGGCATCAGCGCGGACAGCACGCGGGCCAGCCGCAGCGCGTCCTCGCACAGGCCGGGGCGCAGCAGGTCGTCGCCGGCAGTGGCCGCGTACCCCTCGTTGAAGACCAGGTAGATGACGTCCAGGACGGAGCCGAGGCGGGCGGCGCGGTCGGGGCCGTACGGCACCTCGAAGGCGACGTTCCTCTTCGCCAGCGTGCGCTTGGCGCGGACGATGCGCTGGGCGATCGTCGCTTCCGGGACCAGGTAGGCGCGGGCGATCTCGGCCGTCGTGAGACCGCCGAGCAGGCGCAGGGTGAGCGCGGTGCGGGCCTCGGGGGACAGCACCGGGTGGCAGGTGGTGAAGACGAGCCGCAGCAGGTCGTCGTCGATGTCGTCCGGGTCGGCGGGTTCCTCGGGCGGGGCCGCCTCGGAGAGGTCGCGGCCGATCTCGGCGAGCTTGCGGGCGTAGGTCTCGCGGCGCCGGATCAGGTCGACGGCGCGGTGCCGGGCGGTGGCCATGAGCCAGGCGCCGGGGTTGTCGGGCACGCCGTCCCGGGGCCACCGCTCCAGCGCGGCGACCAGGGCGTCCTGCGCCAGCTCCTCGGCGATGCCGACGTCCCGGACGATCCGGGCGACACCGGCGACGATCCTCGGGGACTCCAGTCGGAAGACCGTCTCGATGGCCTGGGTGGTGCCGGGCCGGGCGGTGGTGGGCCGGGCGGTGCCGGGCCGGGTGGTGGGCTGCTGTTCCACAACCCACCACTCAACACCCCCGCGCCCGTGAGGCCAAGGAATGCTCAGCCCTCGGCGATCTCCCGCACCTCACAGGTCACGGTCCAGAAGTCCTCGTGGACCTGCAGGAACCGCTTGGTCCACTCCAGGGCCTCGGCCTTGTCCTTGCACTGCATGATCGCGTAGCCGCCGACGACCTCCTTGGACTCGGTGAACGGCCCGTCGGTGACGGAGAGCTTCCCGCCCTCCCAGGTCACCCGGGTGCCCTGGGCGGTCGGGGTGAGGCCGGCGGTGTCGAGCATGACACCGGCCTTGGTGACCTCCTCGATCAGCTCGCCCATCCGTCGCATCAGCTCCTCGCTGGGGCCCTCGGCGGGCGCGGAGGACTCGTCGATGCGCACGAGGGACAGGTAGCGGGGCATGGTGACTCCTTCGGTCGGTCCGGTCGGTCCGGTCGGGCGGCAGGGTTTCTTCCCCATCGCTCACCCCTGCGTCGAACGGCGGACGCCCGGATCGACACACTCGCCGAAAACTTTTTCCGGCGTCCCGCACGATCGGGTCCGGGCGTCCCGCACGATCGGGTCCGGGCGTCCCGCACGGTCATGTCCGCGCGTCCCGCGCCACCGCCGTCCGGCCCCGCCCCCGGCCTTCAGGGCGGCTGTCCCCACGGCCTTCGGGCCGAGGACCGGTGCCGCGTCGGTGGTGACGCCGGTGGGACGGCCCCGCAGCACCGGGACGGCCCCCGGTGTCGCCGTCCTCGCCGGGCGCCGTGGCGGCCGGGCCGGCGAGGACGTCGCCGCTGACGTCGGGGATCCGGACGGTGCCGGCGAAGGCTTCCCCGGTCGCGGCGGTGCCGGCGACGCCTCGGTGCCTCGGGGGAGGCCCGCGGGCCCGCGCCGGGCAGGACCCGGCCGCCGGCCGTGGCCGTGCGAAGCGCTCAGCGCAGGGACGCCCACAGGTCGCTCGCCGCGGGCTCCTTCGCGACGACCCGGTTGGGGTCGGAGGGTGCCGTGACGACCGGCATCATCACCGTCCTGACGTGGCCGGCCGGCAGGCCCTTCAGGCTCTGGCCGAGCCGCATCAGCTCGCCGAGGGAGTCCAGGCCGGTGTCGGTGGTGAGGCTCGCGGTGACCGCGTCGGCGACCCGGTACAGCCTGGCCGGGTCGGTGAGCAGGTTCGTCGTGGCCATCTGCTCCAGCAGGGCCTTGACCAGTTGCTGCTGCAGACCTATGCGGCCCAGGTCGCTGCCGTCGCCTATGCCGTGCCGGGTGCGGGCGAGGGCCAGCGCCTGCTTGCCGTCGAGGTGGTGGGGGCCGGCCGCGAGGTGCAGATGGCTGTCGTCGTCGTCGATGTCCTGGGTGGTGGTGACGTCGACCCCGCCGAGCGCGTCCACCAGCTTGGCGAAGCCGGAGAAGTCGATCTCGACGAAGTGGTCCATGCGGACGTTCGTGAGCGACTCGACGGTCTTCACCGCGCACACCGGCCCGCCCACCGCGTAGGCGCTGTTGAACATGGCGCCGTACGCCGGCGCCGTCGTGCCGCCCGAGGCCAGCGGGCAGGACGGGCGGGTGACGAGGGTGTCCCGCGGAATGCTGACGACGGTGGCCCCGGTGCGGCCCGCGTCGATGTGCACCACCATCGCCGTGTCGGACCGGGCCCCGGAGCTGTCCCCGCCGCCCAGCTCCCGGTTGGCCTTGCCGCTGCGCGAGTCGGAGCCGAGCACCAGGATGTCGACGGCGCCGGTCGGCAGCGGCGAGGCGGCGGCCGAGGTGCCCGCGGACGGTGTGGTCACCGCCTCGGCGGGCCGGTCGTCGCCCAGCGCGCTGTTGATGTCGACGCTCGTGATGTTGTGGTTCAGGTGCCAGTACGCCCAGCCGGTGGTGGCCAGGCCCAGCACCAGCGTGCCCGCCAGGGTGAGCCCGACGATCCTCAGCGTTCGAGACCGCCGGCCCACCCGTCCGCCCGTTTCGCCGAGCTCCTCGTGTCCCGTCACGGGCAGGAACGTAAGTCCGAATTATTAGGAGAGTGTTAGCGGAAGCCGTGAGAATCGGTTTTCTTCGGAAAGTCTCACGCCGCGTCCCACGCCACGCCTCATGTCACGCCTCATGCCGCGTGCGAGGAGCCCCGAAAGTTTCGGTCAAGCGGCCGATTGGCTTCGGGGGCGTGTGGGGGCACGCGCGTCACGGTGCCGCCGTGCTCGACCGCACCACCAGGCTCGTCGCCAGCTCCACCCGCGTCGCCGCCCGCTCCTCCCGCTCGCGCCCCAGCTCCAGCACCAGCCGGGCAGCGGCCTCGGCCATCTCGGTCAGCGGCTGCCGTACGGTCGTCAGCGGCGGGCCCACCCAGCGGGCCACCGGCAGATCGTCGAAGCCGACCACGCTCAGGTCCTCGGGGATGCGCAGCCCCAGCTCGCGGGCGGCCTCGTACAGGCCGAGCGCCTGCAGGTCGTTGCCCGCGAAGACGGCCGTCGGCCGGTCCGGGCGGCGCAGCAGCTCCAGGCCCAGCCGGTAGCCGGCGTCGTGGTGGAAGTCGCCGGTCAGGATCAGCGCGGGGTCGACGGGCAGGCCGGCCGTCTCCAGGGCCGCGCGGTAGCCGTCGACGCGGGCCCGGGCGCACATCATCCGGGGCGGGCCGCTGATCGCGCCGATGCGGGTGTGGCCGAGTTCGACCAGGTGGCGGGTGGCGGCGAGGCCGCCCTGCCAGTTGGTGGCGCCGATGGACGGCACGTCCGGGCCGGGGTCGCCGGCCGGGTCCATCACCACGAACGGGATCGAGCGGCTGGTCAGCAGGGCCCGCTGGGACTCGTCGAGCCCGGACAGCACCAGCACCACCCCGTGCGGGCGGCGGGCGGCGACCTGGTCGGCCCAGGTCCGGCCCGGGGTGAGCCGCCCGGCCGACTCGGACAGCACCACGCTCAGCCCGGCGTCCCGCGCCACGTTCTCCACGCCCCGGATGACCTCCATCGCCCAGGCGCTCTCCAGCTCGTGGAAGACCAGGTCGATCAGCGGCGACCGGGAGGCCTCGGCGCGCCGGCGCCGGTAGCCGTGGGCGCGCAGCAGCTCCTCGACCCGGGTCCGGGTGGCGGGGGCGACGTCGGCGCGGCCGTTGAGCACCTTCGAAACAGTCGGAGCCGACACCCCGGCCTCACGGGCGATCTCGGCGAGGGTCGCCGTCTGCGTTTCTGCGGACTTCGAAGGCTTCATGCCCGCGATCGTATCGCCGCCGACCCTCTTGACGAAGGTGCGGGCGCGCCATAGGTTCCCGGAACATTCGGAGTACGCTTCGAAACATTCGCAGCAGACGGGAGTTCCATGACCACCGCTCCTTGGCGCGACCCCGCCCTGCCCGCCGACGCCCGCGTGGCCGACCTGCTCTCCCGGATGACCCTGGAGGAGAAGGCCGCCCAGCTGTACGGCGTGTGGGTGGGCGCCGCCACGGACGGCGACGGAGTCGCGCCGCTGCAGCACGAGATGGCCGCCGAGCACGACTGGGACGAGCTGCTCACCCTCGGTCTCGGCCAGCTGACCCGTTCGTTCGGCACCGCCCCGGTCGATCCGGCCCTAGGCGCGCGGGCCCTGGCCCGGGCCCAGCGCCGGATCGCCGCCGCCGGCCGCTTCGGCATCCCGGCCGTGGCCCACGAGGAGTGCCTGGCCGGGTTCACCGCCTGGCGCGCCACGGCGTACCCGGTGCCGCTCGCCTGGGGCGCGTCCTTCGACCCGGAGCTGGTCGAGGAGATGGGCCGCCGCATCGGCCGGGACCTGCGCGCGGCCGGGGTGCACCAGGGCCTGGCCCCCGTGCTGGACGTGGTCCGCGACCCGCGCTGGGGCCGGGTCGAGGAGACGATCGGCGAGGACCCGTACCTGGTGGGTACGGTCGGCACGGCCTACGTACGCGGCCTGGAGTCGGCCGGCGTGGTGGCCACGCTCAAGCACTTCGCCGGGTACGCGTCCTCGGCGGGCGCCCGCAACCTGGCCCCGGTGCGGGCGGGTGCGCGGGAGTTCGCGGACGTCACCCTGCCGCCGTTCGAGATGGCGCTGCGCGAGGGCGGGGCCCGCTCGGTGATGGCGGCCTACACCGAGACCGACGGGGTGCCGGTCTCCGCCGACCCGCGCCTGCTGACCGGCGTGCTGCGCGACGAGTGGGGCTTCACCGGCACCGTGGTCGCCGACTACTTCGGCATCGGCTTCCTGCGGAGCCTGCACCGGGTGGCGGCCGACGACGCCGAGGCGGCCGGGCTGGCCCTGGCCGCGGGCATCGACGTCGAGCTGCCGACCGTACGCTGCTACGGCCCACCGCTCGTGGCCGCCGTACGGGAGGGCCGGGTCCCGGAGTCCCTGGTGGACCGCGCCGCCCGCCGCGTCCTGCTGCAGAAGTGCGAGCTGGGCCTGCTGGACGAGGACTGGCGGCCGGAGCCGGAGGGTCCGCTCGACCTGGACTCGGCGGCCAACCGGGCCGTGGCCCGGCGGCTGGCGGAGGAGTCGGTGGTCCTGCTGGACAACCCCGGCGGACTGCTGCCGCTGGCCTCCGCCACCCGGATCGCGGTCGTGGGCCCGCGCGCGGCGGACGCCCTCGCCGTGCTCGGCTGCTACTCCTTCCCCTCCCATGTCCTCACCCACCACCCCGAGGTCCCGCTCGGCGTCGAGATCCCCACGGTCCTCCAGGCCCTGCGCGCCGAATTCCCCGACGCCAAGGTGACGTACGCCGAGGGCTGCGGGGTCTCGGACCCGGACACCGGCGGCTTCGCGGAGGCGGTGGCCCGGGCGGCGGAGGCGGACGTGTGCGTGGCGGTGCTCGGCGACCGGGCGGGCCTGTTCGGCCGGGGCACCTCCGGCGAGGGCTGTGACGTGGCCGACCTGCGGCTGCCCGGCGTGCAGGCCGAGCTGCTGGACGCGCTGGTCGCGACGGGCGTCCCGGTGGTGCTGGTGCTGCTGACCGGGCGGCCGTACGCGCTCGGCGGCCCGCACGGCCGGCTCGGCGCGGTCGTGCAGGCCTTCTTCCCCGGTGAGGAGGGCGGCCCGGCGGTGGCCGGGGTGCTGTCCGGCCGGGTGAACCCCTCCGGCCGGCTCCCGGTGAGCGTGCCGCGCCTGCCCGGCGGCCAGCCCTGGACCTATCTGCAGCCGCCGCTGGGACTGGCGAGCGACGTCAGCAGTCTGGACCCGACGCCGCTGTACCCGTTCGGGCACGGCCGCTCGTACACGACGTTCGCCTGGGAGGACTTCCACGGCCCCGCGGCGGAGATCCCGACGGACGGCTCGTACGACGTCTCGGTCACCGTCCGCAACACCGGGGACCGTGCGGGAGCCGAGGTCGTACAGCTGTATCTGCACGACCCGGTGGCGAGCGTGACCCGGCCCGACGTACGGCTGATCGGGTACCGGCGGGTGGCTCTGTCTCCGGGCGAATCCCGCCGGCTGACCTTCCGTTTCCACGCCGACCTGTCGTCCTTCACGGACCGGGCGGGGGCGCGGGTGGTGGAGCCCGGCGCGCTGGAGCTGCGGCTGGCCGCGTCGAGCACGGACGTGCGGCACACGGCCCGGCTCCGCCTCACCGGTCCGGTACGGGTGGTCGGCGGGGAGCGGCGACTGCGGTGCGACGTGGAGGTGGCCCGGGGAACCGATTGAACCGCCGGGGCCGTGTGGAACGTATGGGGTCACGGCGGAGGCACAGCGAACGTGCTTGCGCAAGACCCATGCACCGGGCGTTCAGGATGGATTCAGGTTGCCCCTGGCAGGGTCGGGCCGTAAACGATCACCCCCCACCCGGCAGGAGCACCCTTTGACGACGCCGAAGTCCGTGATGAAGAAGCTGCCCGAGGTCACGCTCGCGTTCTGGATCATGAAGATCGCGGCGACGACCCTGGGCGAGACCGCCGGCGACCTGTTCGCCCAGACGCTCAAACTGGGCTACTTCCTCACGACCATCGCCCTGTTCCTGGTCTTCGTGGTGACGCTGGTGATCCAGCTGCGTTCGGCCCACTACAACCCCTTCTTCTACTGGACCGTGATCCTGTCGACCTCCATGGCCGGCACCACCATGTCCGACTTCATGAACCGCGACGCCAGCGCGAAGTACCTCTCGGGCGGCGCGACCAAGCTGGGCTGGGGGCCGCAGGGCCTGGGTCTCGGGTATCCGGAGGGCGCCGCGATCCTGATCTCGATCCTGCTGCTGATCTTCATCGGCTGGAAGCTGAGCGGGATGACCTTCCAGATCACCGAGATCGTCACCTTCCGGGGCGAGGCCCTGTTCTGGTCGGCGATCCTGGTCTCCAACACGCTCGGCACCTCGATGGGCGACTTCCTCTCCGACAGCTCCGGCCTCGGCTATCTGGGCGGTGCGGCCCTGGTGACCGGCGTGCTGCTGGTCCTGGTGGCGCTGATGAAGGTGCCGGCGGTGCCGAACGTGCTGCTGTTCTGGATCGCGTTCGTCCTCACCCGGCCACTGGGCGCCACGGCCGGCGACTTCCTGACCAAGCCGGTCGCCAAGGGCGGACTGGACCTGGGGACGGCCGGTTCCTCGGCGGTGCTGCTCGCGGTGCTGTTCGGCCTGATGGCGTACGCGCAGTTCAAGGAGCGGCGGGCGGCGGCCCTCACGGTCGCGGGTCCCGAGGCGGAGGCGGTCCGGCCGCAGCGCACGAGCCGCCGGTAACGGGCCGCCGTAACGGCGAAACCCGCCTCCGGAGAACCGGAGGCGGGTTTCGAGTGGAGCGCCGGGCAGGCCTTGCACCTGCATCTCCCCGCAGGAAGCGGGACGTCTTTCCTTGGACCACCAACGCACTGCGTCCGGACCGGGTTTCCGGCCGTTCGCTGTGTGATGATCATAGCCCAGTCCGGCCGGACACATCAACCTCAGCCGTCGGCCACCGACTCGAACCGCCAGCGGTGCACGGCCCGCGTCACCAACGTGCCGTCCGGCTCGGGCAGTTCGGGCAGCTCGGCGTCGTACGGCGCGTCCCACCAGGTGATGACCAGCACCCGGTCCCGCGGAGCGCGGAAGGTCTCCCGGCGTACCGGACGCCCGGTGAGCCGCTGCGCGCGGGCCCAGGCGAGCAGTTCCTCGCCCCGGCCGTCGGCGGCCCGCGCCTCCCACATCAACGCGACGGTCACGAGTACAGGTTCTCCTTGCTGACCTCGTGCACATGGTCGTGGTCGTGGCCCGGCACGTGCGGGTCCGTCACCGGCAGGGAGGAGTCGGCCGACAGGTCCCAGCCGGAGGCGGCCCGGCCCCGGGCGACCATCTCGGCGCCGAGCGCGGCCACCATCGCGCCGTTGTCCGTGCACAGCTTGGGGCGCGGCACGCGCAGCCGGATGCCGGCCGCCTCGCAGCGCTCCTGGGCGAGGGCCCGCAGCCGGGAGTTGGCCGCCACGCCACCGCCGATCATCAGGTGGTCGACGCCCTCGTCCTTGCAGGCGCGGACGGCCTTGCGGGTGAGCACGTCGACGACGGCCTCCTGGAAGGAGGCGGCCACGTCACGGACCGGGACCTCCTCGCCGGCCGCCCGCCGGGCCTCGATCCAGCGGGCCACGGCCGTCTTCAGACCGGAGAAGGAGAAGTCGTACGCCGGGTCGCGCGGGCCGCTGAGACCACGTGGGAAGGCGATGGCCGCCGGGTCGCCCTCGCGCGCGTACCGGTCGATGACCGGGCCGCCGGGGAAGCCCAGGTTCAGCACGCGGGCGATCTTGTCGAAGGCCTCACCGGCCGCGTCGTCGATGGTGGCGCCCATCGGGCGGACGTCGGAGGTGATGTCCGAGGACAGCAGCAGCGAGGAGTGGCCGCCGGACACCAGCAGGGCCATCGTCGGCTCGGGCAGCGGGCCGTGTTCCAGCTGGTCGACGCAGATGTGCGAGGCGAGGTGGTTGACGCCGTACAGGGGCTTGCCGAGGGCGTAGGCGTACGCCTTGGCCGCCGAGACGCCGACGAGCAGGGCGCCGGCCAGACCGGGGCCCGCGGTGACCGCGACGCCGTCCAGGTCCCGGGCGCTGATCCCCGCCTCCTTCAGCGCACGGTCGATGGTCGGGACCATCGCCTCCAGGTGCGCCCGTGACGCCACCTCGGGTACGACCCCGCCGAAGCGGGCGTGCTCGTCGACGCTGGAGGCGACGGCGTCCGCCAGCAGGGTGGTGCCGCGGACGATGCCGACGCCGGTCTCGTCACAGGAGGTCTCGATGCCGAGGACGAGGGGTTCGTCAGCCATTGATCTCGGTTCCCTGTTCTGGATCCGATCCTTGTTCCGGATCTGAGCCTTGTTCTGGATCTGAGCCTTGTTCTGGATCTGAGGAGGGGCCCGCGGCGGAGCCGCCGTCGGATGTCGTGGTCAGACGCATGACCAGGGCGTCCACGTTGCCCGGCTGGTAGTAGCCGCGCCGGAAGCCGATCGGCTCGAAGCCGAACCGCTCGTAGAGTTTCTGCGCGCGGACGTTGTCGACCCGGCACTCGAGCATCACCTCGTGGCACTCGAACGCGGTCGCCGCGCGCAGCAGCTCGGCCAGCAGCCGGCCGCCGAGGCCGGTGCCCTGGTGGGCGCGCGCCACGGCGATGGTCTGGACGTCGCCCTGGTCACCGGCGGCGACGAGACCGGCGTAGCCGACGATGCGGCCCCCGGCCTCGGCGACGACGTACCGCCGGGTCGCGTCCGGGCCCCGGGAGTGGGCCAGCTCGGACCAGAACATGCCCCGGGACCAGGTGTCCTCGGGGAACAGGTCCTTCTCCAGCTCCAGGACCGGGTCGATGTCCCACCAGCGCATCTCGCGCAGTTCTTCGGTCACTTCGGGGTGACCACCTTGTAGTTCTTGGGCACCTGGGCGTCCGGGCGGCGCAGGTACAGCGGGCGGGGTGCCGGCAGCTCCTCGCCCGCGGCCAGCCGCTCGGCGGCGAGCGAGGCGAGCGAGGCGGCGGACACGTGCTCGGGCTCGTGGACGCTCGGGAACGTGTCCGGGTAGAGCAGCGCGCCGGCGCCGACGGCCGGGATCCCGGCGACCTGCTCGGCGATGTCGGCCGGGCGGTCGACGGCCGGGTCGGTCAGCCGGGTCCGGGAGTCGGCGTACTTTGCCCAGTAGACCTCCTTGCGCCGGGCGTCGGTCGCCACGACGAAGGGGCCCTTCTCGATGTCGGCGGCGTAGGCGAGGCCGTCCAGCGTGCAGACGCCGTGGACGGGGACGCCGAGCGCCAGGCCGAAGGTGTCGGCGGTCATCAGGCCGACGCGCAGGCCGGTGTAGGGACCGGGCCCGGTGCCGACGACGATCCCGGTGACCTCCTCCAGCCTGAGTCCGGCTTCGGCGAGCACACGGTCCACGGCCGGCAGCAGCAGCTCTCCGTGCCGGCGCGCGTCCACCTGGCTCGACGAGGCGATGACGTCCGTGCCGTCGTGCAGCGCGACGGTGACGGCGGGTGTTGCGGTATCCAGAGCGAGCAAGAGCACGCGAACAGCCTACGGCGCCCGCGCCTCGTGCATGGCCGCCCCGGCGGGACCGTCACCGGCTGCTACGGTCTGTACGAAGTACGACATATGGCGCGAAGCAGAGGTGGGCGCAGGTGGCAGGGACCAGCTCGGGAGTCGTGGCCGGCCTGACCGCGGCGGCCGTCGGAACCGTCGGCTTCCTCGCCTACCGGGCCCAGGCGACCGTCCCGGCGGGCCTGGGCGGCAGGCCCGCGGCGAGTGCGTCGCCCTCGGCGACGGCCACCAAGGCGCCCCGCGACCGGCTCCATCCGACCGCCCTTCCGGGCAGCTCCGGCACGGGTGAACGGGTCGTGTACTCGGTGGACGACGACCGGGTCTGGCTGGTCGACGAACGCAACCGGGTCGAGCGCACCTTCCGGGTGAACCCGGGGAGCGTGGACCCGCCGGTCGGCGGCTACTGGGTCAGCTCCCGCTCCAACGCCGTCACCGGCACCGACGGCCTCCCCATCGAGCACGTCGTGCGGTTCACCAGCGTGGACGGGGTCGTGATCGGCTTCAGCGCGGCGGTGGGCGGCGGCGACCCGCAGACCGTGGCCGACCCGAGCGTGAAGACGGGGGGCATCCGGGAGAGCCGGGTGGACGGGGAGGCGATGTGGAAGTTCGCGACGATCGGGGTGCGGGTCGTCGTGATCCGTTAGGCGGCCGCGGGCGCGTGCCGCGCCGGGCCGTCGTCCGGCCGCGGGTCACCGCCCGCCGCCCCTTCCGGGCGGTCCGGTGCCCGGGGCGGCAGGGAGACCGCGTTCGCCGCCGCGCATGCCGCCAGCAGGTCGCGCACGGACACCCCGGCGGACGACTGCGGGCCGGACTGCTGCTCCGTGGGGCCGTCGGCGGGCATGAGCGCCTCCTGGGTGCCGGGGGCTGCGCGGTCAGGGGCTGGTTAGGCACACCTAACTACGGGCTGGACACCATGTCATCACGCCCGGGACGTCCTGCGCAATATGTTGCCGACGACCTGTCGGAAAGGGTGGTGCGGGCCGGTTCAGGCCGCGAGGGTCTCCAGGCCGGCCGTCGACCAGCGCTCCCCCAGCCCGGTCACCGTCACGTGCCGCACCTCGTCCGTGGTGTCGCCCACGGCCCGGTGGATGACCACCTGGAGCCGGTCGTCGGTCAGCTCCTCGACCTTGCCCTCGCCCCACTCCACGACGATCACCGAGTCGGGCAGCGAGACGTCGAGGTCCAGGTCCTCCATCTCGTCCAGACCGCCGCCGAGCCGGTAGGCGTCCACGTGGACCAGCGGCGGGCCGCCGCCGAGCGAGGGGTGCACCCGGGCGATCACGAACGTCGGCGAGGTCACCGCGCCGCGCACCCCCAGGCCCTCGCCGAGACCCCGGGTCAGCGTGGTCTTGCCCGCGCCGAGCTCCCCGGAGAGCATCACCAGGTCGCCCGCGCGCAGCAGCTTGGCCAGCCGGCGCCCCAGCTCCCGCATCTGCTCGGGCGAGGTGATCGTCAGCCGCGTCTCAGCGGGGTTGTGCGGTGCTGCCGGTGCTGCTGGATGTTCCATAGCCACTTACGGTAGCCCCTGCCGGCACCGCACCCGCGCGGGTGAGCAGGTCGGCGAGGCGGTCGGTGACCACTTCCGGGTGCTCCAGCATCACGAGGTGCCCCGCGTCCGGCACGAGCACCAGCTCGGCGTCGGGGAGCAGGTCGGCGATGGCCTCACTGTGCTCGCTGGGGGTGACCAGGTCCTGGACGCCGGCCAGCACGAGCACGGGCATGTCGCGGAAGCAGGCGAGCGCCTCGGTCTTGTCGTGGTCGGTGAAGGCCGGGTAGAACTCGGCGACCACGTCGATCGGGGTGGCCTCGATCATGCGTTCGGCGAAGCGTTCGACGGCCGGATCGACGTCTCGGGAGGCGAACGAGTACCGCTTGATGACCCCCGCGAACAGATCGGCGGTGGCCCGCCGCCCCTTCTCCACCAGCTCCGCCTGCTGGCCGAGCGCCTTCAGCACGCCGGGGAGGATCCGGCGCACCGCGTTGACCCCGGCGACGGGCAGCCCGAAGTTGACCTCGCCGAGCCGCCCGGACGACGTCCCGACGAGGGCGGTGGCGACCACCCGGTCCCGGATCAGCTCCGGGTACTGGGCAGCCAGCGCCATCATGGTCATCCCGCCCATCGAGTGCCCGACCAGCACGATCGGCCCGTCGGGTACGGCGGCGTCGAGGACGGCCTTCAGATCGCGGCCGAGCTGGTCGATGGTGACCGGCACCCGGTCCCGGGTCTGCCCGACCCCCCGCGCGGAGCGGCCGTGGCTGCGCTGGTCCCAGTGCACGGTCCGGACGACGCCGCGCAGGGCCGCCCGCTGGAAGTGCCAGGAGTCCTGGCTGAGGCAGTAGCCGTGGCAGAAGACGACGGTGACCGGGGCGGGCGCCTTGCGGCCGAAGAGGCGGCGCCGGCGCGGGGAGACCTGCGGCCCCGGATCGGGCTCGGTCTCGTCGACCTCGTAGTACAGCTCGGTGCCGTCGTCGGCGTACGCCTTGGCCGGGGTGCCGCGCAGGGTGCCGTACGGCCCCGCGGAGTCCAGTGCCAGCCGCGCCTTGCGCCGCATGCCCCGGCCCACCGTCATCCGCTCGACGGCGACGCCGGCCGCCGCGCCCGCGGCCAGCACGCCTATCGCGGCACCGGCGATGCCGGTCGCCCGACGCCAGCTCCCGGCCGCCCCCGCGGCGGAGACGGCGGCCGCCGTGGCGACGACGTCCGCGACGGCCTCCGCACTGCTCTCGCTCACGTACCGCTCCTCTTCGCCGTACTGCAGTTCGCCTGGGTGAGTGAAACCGATGGTGCCGGTGGAACCGATGGTGCCGGTGGAACCGATGGTGCCGGTGGTACCGGTGTGACTGGGTCGATGATCCGAGTTGCCGCTTCCCGGCGGGCTACCCGGCTTATTCCCCGTTCACATAGACGCGAGGAACGCGCATTCCGATCCGCGTGACGATCTCGTACGCGATCGTGCCGCTGGCCTGCGCCCAGTCCTCGGCGGTGGGCTCACCGCGGTCGCCGGGCCCGAACAGCACGGCCTCGCTGCCCACCGGGGGCTCGTCGCCGCCGAGGTCCACCACGAACTGGTCCATGGCGACCCGTCCGGCGACGGTCCGCCACTTGCCGTCGACCAGCACCGGACCGGTGCCGGAGGCGTGCCGGGGGATGCCGTCGCCGTAGCCGACGGGGACGAGACCGAGCGTGGTGGTGCCCGGGGTGACGTAGTGGTGGCCGTAGCTGACCCCGTGCCCGCCCGGGACGTGCTTGACCAGCGCGAGCGAGGCGCTGAGCGTCATCACCGGACGCAGTCCGAAGTCGGCCGGGGTGCCGAGCTCGGGGCTGGGCGAGATGCCGTACATGGCGATGCCGGGGCGGACGAGGTCGAAGTGGGTCTCGGGGAGGGTGAGCGTGGCCGGGGAGTTGGCGATGTGCCGCACCTCGGGCCGTACGCCCTGGTCCTCGGCGTGAGCCAGCATCTCCCGGAAGCGGTCGAGCTGGGCGGCGATGGACGGGTGCCCGGGCTCGTCGGCGCAGGCGAAGTGCGACCACAGCCCGGTGATCCGGACCAGGCCCTCGGCCTCGGCGCGCAGGGCCTCGCCGACCAGCTCGGGCCAGTCGGCGGGCTGACAGCCGTTGCGGCCGAGGCCGGTGTCGGCCTTGAGCTGCACGCGCGCGACCCGGCCGGCCTCCCGGGCCGCCCGCTCCACCTCGCGCAGGGCCCACAGCCCGCTCAGGGACACGTCGATGTCGGCCTCGATCGCCTGCCGCCAGGGCCCGCCGGGCACCCACAGCCAGCACAGGATCCGCCCCGGCAGCCCGGCCTCGCGCAGCGCGAGGGCCTCCTCGGGGGTGGCCGTTCCGAGCCAGGTCGCCCCCGCCGCGAGCGCGGCGCGGGCGCACGGCAGCGCGCCGTGGCCGTACCCGTCGGACTTGACGACGGCCATCATGGCCGCGCCCTTCGCCCGGGCGCGCAACACCCGCACATTGGCGCGCAGGGCGCCCAGATCGATCTCGGCGCGGGCGCGCAGGGGGGCGGTCGGCACAGCTGCAGTCTCACTCATGGCGCCCCCAGTGTCTCAGAGGGCCGCCCGGCCCCGGCTGCCGTGTCAGGTACCCGTCGCTCCACGGATACGCCGCGAATTCACCCAAGAGGCGCAACAGGGGACAACCGACCGCACCAAGGCGCTGCCTCGCAGCTACGGGCAGTCGTGCCGCTGGGGCGACGCCCACCCGGCAACGCCAGCCGACACCCCCGCAACAACGGGTCGGCCCGGCCCGACCACGGACAGCCGACACCCCCGCAACTGCGGGTCGGCCCGGCCCGGCCGCGGACAGCCGACACCGCCGCAGCTGCGGGCAGTCGTGCCGCTGGGGCGGCACGGGTGGGCGCAGCGGCACCCCGCGAGCGCGGGTGAGCGAAGCCAACCCCGGCCCGCACCAGCACCGCTGAGCCCACAGCACCGGCTCCGCTGAGCCCACGACACCGGCCGACACCCCCCGCACAAGCACCGGCTCCGCTGAGCCCACGGCACCAGCCGGCCCCCGCACAAGCACCAGCACCGGCACCGGCACCGCTCAGGCCGCCCGTGCCGGCGAGCCCGCCGCCCTCAACCCCGTACGTCCCGCCATGCCTCCGGGATCCGGGCGGCCACGTCGTGGGCCCCCGCCGGTGCCCCGTCCGCCGCGAACCGCCCGGCCAGGCCGTGCAGATACGCCGCCACGCTCCCCGCGTCCAGGGCGGACAGCCCCGCCGCCAGCAGCGATCCGGCCAGCCCCGACAACACGTCCCCGCTCCCCGCCGTGGCCAGCCAGGGCGTCCCCGTGGCGTTCACCCGCACGGCACCGCCCCCGGCGTCGGCCACCAGCGTCGTCGACCCCTTCAACAGCACGGTCGCCCGGTACACCGCCGCCAACTCCCGCGCCGCGGCCAGCCGGGCCTCCTCGACCTCCTCCCGCGGCACCCCCAGCAGCGCGGCGGCCTCCCCCGCGTGGGGCGTCATCAGCGTCGGCGCCGTGCGCCCCCGCACCGCGTCCCGCTCGGCCAGCCGCAGCCCGTCCGCGTCGACCAGCACCGGCACGTCCGCCGCCAGCACCTCGGCCACGGTCGCCGCGTCCTCGCCCGCCCCCGGCCCGACCACCCAGGCCTGCACGCGCCCCGCCTTGGCGGGTCCGGCGTCGGACACGAGCGTCTCCGGGAACCGGGCGATGACCGCGTCCCCGGCGGGCCCGACGTAGCGCACGGCCCCCGCGCCGCCCCGCAGCGCCCCGGACACGGCGAGCACGGCCGCCCCGGGATACCGCGCCGACCCGGCGGCGATCCCCACCACACCGCGCCGGTACTTGTCGCTCTCCCCGGCGGGCAGGGGCAACAGCCGTGCGACGTCCGTGTGCTGCAGGGCCGTCAGCTCACCCTCCGGCGGCAGCTCCAGCCCGATGTCGACGAGCCGTACGACCCCGGCGTACTCCCGCGCGGGATCGACCAGCAGTCCGGGCTTGTACGTCCCGAAGGTGACGGTGAGATCGGCCCGTACGGCGACTCCGCGGACCTCCCCCGTGCCGGCCTCGACCCCGCTGGGCAGGTCCACCGCCACCACCGCGGCCCGGGACCGCTCCACGGCCCACGCGAGCCACTCGGCGTCGGGCCGCAGCCCGCCCCTGCCCCCGATCCCGACGATCCCGTCGACCACCAGATCGGCCCGCCGGAGCAACTCGTCGACGGTTCCCGCGGACCCGTCCGACTCCGCGGAGACGACGGCGCCGCCCGCCCGTCGCAGCGCGGCCAGCCCTGCGCCGTGCACCCGCCCGGGCGACAGCAGGACGGCGGTGACGCCGGCCCCCCGGCGCGCCAGCCGGGCCCCCGCGTACAGGGCGTCCCCGCCGTTGTCCCCGCTGCCGACGAGCAGCACCACCCGGCTGCCGTACACCCGCCCGAGCAACTCCGCACAGGCGGCGGCCAGCCCGGCGGCCGCCCGCTGCATCAGCGCTCCTTCCGGCAGCCGCGCCATCAACGCCCGTTCGGCCGCCCTTACCGTCTCCACGCTGTACGCAGTACGCATGGCACCGAGTCTGCCCCGGAACCCCCCACCCCCACACCCGGACCGCTCAGCCCTCGGCGACCACCACGGCCGAGGCGATCCCCGCGTCATGGCTGAGGGACACGTGCCAGGCCCGCACCCCCAGCTCCGCGGCCCGCGCGGCCACGGTCCCCTTCACCCGCAACCGGGGCTGACCGCTGTCCTCGACGTACACCTCGGCGTCGGTCCAGTGCAGCCCGGGCGGCGCCCCCAGCGCCTTGGCCAGGGCCTCCTTGGCGGCGAACCGGGCCGCCAGCGAGGCGATGCCCCGCCGCTCCCCGCCGGGCAGCAGCAACTCCCGCTCCACGAACAGCCGGTCGGCGAGTCCCGGCGTACGCTCCAGCGACGCCCGGAACCGGTCGATCTCGGCGACGTCGATCCCCACTCCGATGATGCTCATGGCGGGCAGCCTACGGCGGCCCGTCCCCGGCCGGCGCCCGCCCGGATGGCAAGATCACCCGACGGCGCCGGGCACCCGCCGTCTACGCTGCGGCCATGACTTCCCAGGCCTATCTCTCCGACCTCTTCTCGCTCGACGGCCATGCCGCCCTGGTGACCGGGGGCAGTTCCGGCATCGGCCGGGCCGTCGCCGGGGCGCTGGCGCGCGCCGGGGCGAGCGTGGTGGCCGTGGCCCGGAAGAAGGAACAACTCGTGGAGACCGTCGAGGAGTTGACGGCCGAGGGGTGCCGGGCGGCCTGGGTCCGCGGTGACCTGAGCAGCCGCGACGGCATCCGCGCGGCGGCCGAGGAAGTGGCCGGCGCCCACGGCGAACCCGACATCCTCGTCAACTGCGCCGGCGTCAACCTCCGGCCGCCGATGAGCGAGCTGGACGAGGACGTCTGGGACACGACCATGACCGTGAACCTGGAGGCGCCCTTCCTGCTGGGGCAGCGGTTCGGTCCCGGCATGGCCGAGCGGGGCTTCGGCCGGATCATCCACGTCACCTCCCAGCAGGCCCACCGCGCCTTCGTGCAGAGCGGCGCGTACGGCGTCTCGAAAGGGGCGCTGGAGTCGCTGGCCCGCTCCCAGGCCGAGGCGTGGTCCCCGCACGGCGTCACCTGCAACACCCTGGTGCCGGGCTTCGTGATGACCCCGCTGAACGCGCGGCTGTCGTCCGACCCCGAGAGGGTCGCGGCGCTGGCCGCGCGCACGATGGTCGGGCGCAACGGGCTCGCCGAGGACTTCGCGGGCGCGGCGGTGTTCCTGGCGAGCCGCGCCTCCGCCTACGTCACGGGCCAGTCGATCTTCGTCGACGGCGGCTTCTCGACCCACTGAGCCGCCGTCGGCCGGGTGATCCGCGGCCCTACTCCACGGTCACCGACTTCGCCAGGTTGCGCGGCTGATCCACCTCGTTGCCGCGCGCCGTGGCCAGCTCGCACGCGAAGACCTGCAGCGGCACCGTCGCCACCAGCGGCTGCAGCAGGGTCGGGGTGGCCGGGATGCGGATCAGGTGGTCGGCGTACGGGACCACCGCCTCGTCGCCCTCCTCCGCGATGACGATGGTGCGGGCGCCGCGCGCGCGGATCTCCTGGATGTTGGAGACGATCTTGTCGTGCAGGACGGACCGGCCGCGCGGGGACGGGACGACGACCACCACCGGCACGTCCTCCTCGATCAGCGCGATCGGGCCGTGCTTCAGCTCGCCCGCCGCGAAGCCCTCGGCATGCATGTAGGCGAGTTCCTTGAGCTTCAGGGCGCCTTCCAGAGCCACCGGGTAGCCCACGTGCCGGCCCAGGAACAGCACCGTGTTCTTGGCCGCCAGGGTGCGCGCCAGGGCCCGTACCGGCTCCATCGTCTCCAGGACCCGCTCGACCTCCTCGGAGATGCGCGAGAGGTCCCGGATCACGACCTGGATCTCGTCGCCCCACTTGGTGCCGCGCACCTGGCCCAGGTACAGGGCGACCAGGTAGCAGGCCACCAGCTGGGTGAGGAACGCCTTGGTGGAGGCCACCGCGACCTCGGGGCCGGCGTGCGTGTACAGCACCGCGTCCGACTCGCGCGGAATGGTCGAACCGTTGGTGTTGCAGATCGCCAGGACCTTCGAGCCCTGCTCCCGGGCGTGGCGCAGCGCCATCAGGGTGTCCATGGTCTCGCCGGACTGGGAGATGGCGATCACCAGGGAGCGGCCGTCCAGGATCGGGTCCCGGTAGCGGAACTCGCTCGCCAGCTCCACCTCGCACGGGATCCGCGTCCAGTGCTCGATGGCGTACTTGGCGATCAGGCCGGCGTGGAAGGCCGTACCGCACGCGACGATGACGACCTTGTCGATCTCCCGCAGCTCGGACGGGGAGATGCGGACCTCGTCCAGGGTGAGGGAGCCGGACGGGTCGATGCGCCCGAGCAGGGTGTCGGCGACCGCCTTGGGCTGCTCGGCGATCTCCTTGAGCATGAAGTAGTCGTAGCCGCCCTTCTCGGCGGCGGAGGCGTCCCAGTCCACGTGGTAGGAGCGGACCTCGGCCGGGCGGCCGTCGAAGCCCGTCACCGTGACGCCGTCGCGGCGCAGCTCCACCACCTGGTCCTGGCCCAGCTCGATCGCCGACCGGGTGTGGGCGATGAACGCGGCGACGTCGGAGGCGAGGAACGCCTCGCCCTCGCCGACGCCCACCACGAGCGGCGAGTTCCGGCGCGCGCCCACGACCACGTCCGGCGCGTCCGCGTGCACCGCGACCAGCGTGAACGCGCCCTCCAGCCGCCGGCACACCAGCCGCATGGCCTCCGCCAGGTCGGCGGTCCCCGAGAACTCCTCGGCGACCAGGTGGGCGACCACCTCGGTGTCCGTCTCGGAGTGCAGCTCGTGCCCCCGCTCGGCCAGCTCGGCGCGCAGGACGGCGAAGTTCTCGATGATGCCGTTGTGGACGACGGCGACGCGTCCCGCGTTGTCGAGGTGCGGATGGGCATTGGCGTCGGTCGGGCCGCCGTGCGTGGCCCAGCGGGTGTGGCCGATACCCGTCGAACCCGCCGGCAGCGGCCGCTCGACCAGCTCCTTCTCCAGGTTGACCAGCTTTCCGGCCCTCTTCGCCGAGGCGAGCCCGCCGTCCGCGAGCACGGCGACGCCCGCCGAGTCGTACCCCCGGTACTCCAGCCGCTTCAGCCCGGCCATGACGACATCGAGCGCCGACTGCGACCCTACGTATCCCACGATTCCGCACATGCGCCGCAGCCTACGGCGCGCAAGCGGCCGGAACAGGCCTTCCGCTGCCCGAAATCAGAAATTCCCACCGTCGTACGAAGGGGTGTCCGGCGCGTGACGGACCCCACCTTCCGGCCCGTTCAAACTCCGTTAACAATGGACTGTGATCTCACCGGTCTCCTCGATGCCCCGGAGCGTCCACCGGCACAAGCCGGAGGCGACTCCCTACGTCGACCTCACCCGCGCCGAGTGGAGCGCGCTGCGCGACAAGACGCCGCTCCCGCTCACCGCCGAGGAGGTGGAGAAGCTGCGCGGCCTCGGCGACGTGATCGACCTGGACGAGGTGCGGGACATCTACCTCCCGCTCTCCCGGCTCCTCAACCTCTACGTCGGCGCCACGGACGGCCTCAGAGGCGCCCTGAACACCTTCCTCGGGGAGCAGGGCTCCCAGTCCGGCACCCCCTTCGTCATAGGGGTCGCCGGCTCGGTGGCCTGCGGGAAGTCCACCGTCTCCCGCCTGCTGCAGGCCCTGCTCTCCCGCTGGCCCGAGCACCCGCGCGTGGAACTGGTGACGACGGACGGCTTCCTGCTGCCCACCAAGGAGCTGCGGGCCCGCGGCCTGATGTCACGGAAAGGATTCCCCGAGTCCTACGACCGCAGGGCCCTGACCCGGTTCGTCGCCGACATCAAGGCCGGCAAGGACGAGGTGACGGCCCCCGTCTACTCCCACCTGATCTACGACATCGTCCCCGACCAGCGGCTCACCGTCCGCCGGCCGGACATCCTGATCGTCGAGGGCCTGAACGTCCTGCAGCCCGCCCTGCCGGGCAAGGACGGCCGCACCCGGGTCGGACTCGCCGACTACTTCGACTTCAGCGTGTACGTCGACGCCAGTACCGAGGACATCGAGAGCTGGTACCTCAACCGCTTCAGGAAGCTGCGCCAGACGGCCTTCCAGAACCCGTCCTCGTACTTCCGCCAGTACACCCAGGTCTCCGAGGACGAGGCCCTCGACTACGCCCGCACCCTGTGGCGGACGATCAACGAGCCCAACCTGGTCGAGAACATCGCACCGACCCGCGGCCGGGCCACCCTGGTCCTCCGCAAGGGCCCGGACCACAAGGTCCAGCGCCTGCGGCTGCGCAAGCTGTAGGCACGCAAAGGGGCGCGGGGGGTGTTCCCCGCGCCCCGGCTCCGAAAAGACCTATCCCAGCGCCGACTTCACGGCATCGGCCAGCCGCCCGGCCACCGACCGGGCCTGATCGATGTCCGCCGCCTCGACCATGACCCGCACCAGCGGCTCGGTCCCGGAAGGCCGCAGCAACACCCGCCCGGTCTCCCCGAGTTCCCGCTCCGCCTCGGAGACGGCGGCGGCGAGATCGGCCGACGTCCGCACCCGCGACTTGTCCACGTCCGGCACGTTGATCAGCACCTGCGGCAGCCGCTCCATGACGGAGGCGAGCTCCCGCAGCGTACGGCCGGTCTCGGCGACCCGCGCCGCCAGCAGCAGACCCGTGAGCGTGCCGTCACCGGTCGTCGCGTGGTCGAGGATGATCACGTGCCCGGACTGCTCGCCGCCGAGGGCGTACCCGTGCTCCTTCATCTCCTCGAGCACGTACCGGTCGCCGACGGCCGTCTGCACGAGCCGGATCCCGGCCTTCTCCATGGCCAGCTTGAAGCCCAGGTTGGACATGACGGTCGCGACCACGGTGTCGGAGCGCAGCTCGGAGCGCTCCCGCATCGCCAGCGCCAGCACGGAGAGGATCTGGTCGCCGTCGACCTCCTCACCGGTGTGGTCCACGGCCAGGCAGCGGTCGGCGTCGCCGTCGTGCGCGATGCCGAAGGCCGCGCCGTGCTCGACCACCGCCGCCTTCAGCTGCTCCAGGTGGGTCGAGCCGCAGCCGTCGTTGATGTTGAGGCCGTCCGGCTCCGCGCCGATCGTGACGACCTCGGCGCCCGCCCGGGAGAACGCCTCCGGCGAGACCCCCGAGGCCGCGCCGTGCGCTTCGTCCAGGACGATCTTCAGGCCGTCCAGCCGGTTCGGCAGGACCGAGAGGAGATGGGCTACGTAACGCTCGAAGCCCTCGCCGTAGGACCGCACGCGGCCGACCCCGGCGCCCGTCGGGCGCTGCCAGGGCTCACCGTGGCGGTGGGACTCGTAGACCGCCTCGATCCTGTCCTCGAGGTCGTCGGCGAGTTTGTGGCCGCCGCGGGCGAAGAACTTGACGCCGTTGTCCGGCATGGCGTTGTGGCTGGCGGACAGCATCACGCCCAGGTCGGCGCCGAGCGCGCCGGTCAGGTGAGCCACCGCGGGCGTCGGCAGCACGCCGACCGTCAGGACGTCCACACCCGCGCTGGCCAGGCCGGCGACGACCGCGGCCTCCAGGAACTCCCCGGACGCGCGCGGGTCCCGCCCGACCACCGCCGTCGGCTTGTGGCCCTCGAAGGTGCCCGCCTCGGCCAGCACGTGCGCCGCGGCGACCGAGAGGCCGAGGGCCATCTCGGCCGTCAGGTCCGCGTTGGCGACACCGCGCACGCCGTCCGTGCCGAAGAGTCGTCCCACTTGTCCTCCTGAGGAAGCAGCATTTTCGCGATCGGTGCGGTCCGGCGCACGCCTCCCGACATCCGATCACACAAGCCTCTGAGCGTCTTGTGTCGTTATACGCCCTTGGCGGGGATAAACGAACGCCCCGACGGCACAAGTGGCGTGCCGCCGGGGCGTTCGGAGTACGAGCAGGCAGCTCCTGATTAGCGCTTGCTGTACTGCGGAGCCTTGCGGGCCTTCTTCAGACCGGCCTTCTTGCGCTCGACCGCACGGTCGTCGCGCTTGAGGAAGCCGGCCTTCTTCAGCGGGCCGCGGTTGTTGTCGACGTCGGCCTCGTTCAGCGCACGGGCGACACCGAGACGGAGCGCACCGGCCTGACCGGAGACACCGCCACCCGCGATGCGGGCGATGACGTCGTAACGGCCCTCGAGCTCGAGCACCTTGAAGGGCTCGTTGACTTCCTGCTGGTGCACCTTGTTCGGGAAGTAGTCCTCGAGGGTGCGACCGTTGATCTTCCACTTGCCGGTGCCCGGGACGATCCGGACGCGGGCGATGGCGTTCTTGCGACGGCCCAGGCCGGCGGCCGGCTGGGGCTCGCCGAAGCGGGAGGCCATCGACTCCGAGGTGTACTCGCCCTCGACGGGGACCTCGGACTCGGTGGTGTAGCTGTCGATGTCAAGCTCTTCGAGCGGCTGCTCGGCAGTGGTCTCGGCCACGATGTACCTCAGATTCTCTTCAGTCTTAGGGGGTGGCCGGAATTACTGCGCGACCTGGGTGATCTCGAACGGCTGCGGCTGCTGCGCGCCGTGCGGGTGCTGGTCACCCTTGTAGACCTTCAGCTTCGAGAGCATCTGACGGCCCAGCGTGTTCTTGGGGAGCATGCCCTTGACGGCCTTCTCGATGGCCTTCTCCGGGTTCTTGTCCAGCAGCTCGTCGTAGCGGACGGAGCGCAGACCACCCGGGTAGCCGGAGTGGCGGTACGCCATCTTCTGGGTCCGCTTGTTGCCGGACAGGTGCACCTTGTCGGCGTTGATGATGATGACGAAGTCACCGGTGTCGACGTGGGGGGCGTAGATCGGCTTGTGCTTGCCCCGCAGGAGGGACGCAGCGGTGGTGGCGAGACGGCCCAGGACGACGTCCTGAGCGTCAATGACGTGCCACTGGCGAGTCACATCGCCGGGCTTGGGGCTGTACGTACGCACTTCGCAGCCTTCTTCTTCAGGGATGGGTGCTGACACTTGGCATCACTGAAGCGATCGTGCAGCTGGGGACGACAAATATGCCGGGGACACTGCCCGTATGCCGCCCACTGGTAACTGCTCCAGGGAACCTAGGTACAGGCCTGTCGCGTGAGAACGAGCAAGCCAATACACAACGAACAAGCAGGTTACCTGCAGGCCCCCGGCAGGGTCAAAACGAGGCGCTTCCCGCTTATGTCGGCGGACAAACGTGGCATGCCGCCCGACGCCCTCCAGCACCCTCCGGCCCCCGTCTAAGATGCGCCCCATGAGTTACGGGCAGGGGGGACCCCAGTCTCAGTGGGATCCCTGGAAACCTAATTCCCAGCAGCCGTGGAACAGTGGCGGTGACGACGGGACTCCGGACTGGGCCGCGCTGGCCGAGGCCTCGGAGAGCCGGCACAAGCGCCGCAAGGTGCTGTTCATCGCCGGCGGCGCGCTCGCGACGATCGCCGTGGGCACGGCCGTCGCCATGGCCGTCGTCTCCGCGAACGGCAAGGGCGAGCCACAGGCCGGTCCCAGCAGCCTGACGGCCGGCGCGTCCCTGCCGGGCACGGCCTCGGCCGCGCCGTCCTTCGCGCCGACCAGCGCCCCGCCGCCGCTGGACCCGAAGGACTTCATATCCAGCGCCAAGAAGGACACCGCGCCGCTGAGCCCCGAGACGCTGTTCCCGGGCACCCAGCTGACCATCGGCAGCACGGTGTACAAGAAGGGCGCCACCGCGGACACCACGAACTGTGCCTCCGCGGCCGACGCGACCCTGCCGAAGATCCTCACCGCGAACGGCTGCACCCGGCTGATCCGCGCCACGTACACCCTGAACGGCATCGCGGTCACCACCGGCGTCGCCGTCTTCGCCACCGCCGACCGGGCGGCGAAGGCCAAGGGCCAGACCGACGACCACAGCATCGTGCGCTCGCTGTCCGGCAAGGGCGTCAAGCCCTTCTGCGACGGAGCGATCTGCTTCTCGACACGCAACGCCGTCGGCCGCTACGCCTACTTCACGATCACCGGCTTCGCCAACGGCAAGAACGTCACCACGAAGGACACCAAGGCCTTCTCCGCCGGCAAGGACCTGCAGGACTTCACCTTCCGGCAGATCTGGCGCCGCGGCCAGGCCCAGGCGTCCGCGGCGGCGAACCAGTAGCTCAGCAGCACCCCGCCGACGGCAGCGACCGCTTGTTGCGCGCCTCCTTGCTGCGCGCCGCCAGCAGCTCGTCGGCGGGGTAGCCGACCTCCTCCAGGGTCAGCCCGTGCGGCCGTACGACATGCACGGCGGAGTCCCGCACCCCCGCGGCCAGCACCTTCCCGGGCCACTCCGGGCCGCGGTGGCCGTCCCCGACGAACAGCAGCGCGCCGATCAGCGAGCGCACCATGTTGTGGCAGAACGCGTCCGCGCGGACGGTGGCCGTGACGATCCCGTCCTCGCCCCGCACGAGGCTCAGCTCCTGGAGCGTCCGGATCGTCGTCGCCCCCTCGCGCTTCTTGCAGTAGGCGGCGAAGTCGTGCTCGCCGAGCAGCTCCCGGGCGGCCGCGTTCATCGCGTCCACGTCCAGCGGCCAGTCGTGCCACAGGACGTGGTTGCGCAGGATGGGGTCGACACCGCCGGGGTTGTCGGTGACCCGGTAGGCGTACCGGCGCCAGACGGCGGAGAAACGGGCGTTGAAACCGCTCGGCGCCGGCCTGAGGGCCCACACCCGTACGTCCTTCGGCAAACGCCCGGCCAGGCGCTTCAGCAGCTTCTGGTTGTGCTCCCGCCAGACCTCCTCGGGCAGGTCGACGTGCGCCACCTGGCCGCGCGCGTGCACCCCGGCGTCGGTCCGTCCGGCGACGGTCAGCTCGTAGGTCTCCCGCGACCGCGTCACCGTGCGCAGGGCGTCCTCGATCTCGCCCTGCACGGTCCGCTTCCCGCCCGCCTGCTTGGCCCAGCCGTGGAAGTCGGTGCCGTCGTAGGAGACGTCGAGGCGGACACGGACGTACCCGGGCTGTACTTCATCACTCACGTGGAAATCCTCTCAGGGCCGTGCCCCTCGGAAGAACGCGTCGAAGAAACGTGAAAGCGGGCCCGCCCCGAAGGGCGGACCCGCTTCCAGCGTCAGGCAGAGGCTCAGGCCTCCGTCGACTCCTCGGCAGCGGCCTCCTCGGCCGGCGCCTCGGTGGTCTCCGCAGCCTTGGCCTCGTCGGCCTCCTTGACCGCACGCTTGGTGGCGGCCTCGGCCTCACCGGTGGCCTGCTGCGCGACCGTCAGCGCCTCGACCAGCTCGATGACAGCCATGGGCGCGTTGTCGCCACGGCGGTTACCGATCTTGGTGATGCGGGTGTAACCACCCGGACGGTTCTCGTACCGCGGGCCGATCTCGGTGAAGAGCGTGTGGACGACGCCCTTGTCCGTGATGACCTGGAGCACCTGACGGCGGTTGTGAAGGTCGCCCTTCTTCGCCTTGGTGATCAGACGCTCGGCGTACGGGCGCAGGCGGCGGGCCTTCGCCTCGGTGGTGGTGATACGGCCGTGCTCGAAGAGGCTCTTCGCCAGGTTGGCGAGGAGGAGCTTCTCGTGCGCGGCGCTGCCGCCCAGACGGGCACCCTTGGTGGGCTTCGGCATGGTTCTTCTCCTGTGTGTCTGCCCCGGCCGTGTCAGGTACCGAGGTCAGTATCCGAGCAGGCGGTCGCCTGTCGGAGATCCGGGGGTCTCGGCGAGACCCCCGGAGGCGGAACACGCTCAGTACCGACTCAGTACTGCTCGGTCTCGACGAACCCCGCGTCCGCGTCGTCGTCGGCGCCGAAGGCGTCGGCGGCGGCGGTCGGGTCGAATCCGGGCGGGCTGTCCTTCAGGGCCAGGCCCATGCCGGCCAGCTTCGCCTTGACCTCGTCGATGGACTTCGCACCGAAGTTGCGGATGTCCAGCAGGTCGGCCTCGGAGCGGGCGACGAGCTCACCCACGGAGTGGATGCCCTCGCGCTTGAGGCAGTTGTACGACCGAACGGTGAGCTCCAGCTCCTCGATCGGCAGCGCCAGGTCGGCGGCCAGGGCGGCGTCCGTCGGGGACGGGCCCATGTCGATGCCCTCGGCGTCGATGTTGAGCTCGCGCGCCAGACCGAACAGCTCGACCAGCGTCTTGCCGGCCGACGCCATCGCGTCACGCGGACGCATGGCCTGCTTGGTCTCGACGTCGACGATCAGCTTGTCGAAGTCGGTGCGCTGCTCGACACGGGTCGCCTCGACCTTGTAGGTGACCTTCAGAACCGGCGAGTAGATGGAGTCGACCGGGATACGGCCGATCTCCTGGCCCACCTGCTTGTTCTGCACGGCGGAGACGTAACCGCGGCCACGCTCGACCGTCAGCTCCATCTCCAGCTTGCCCTTGCCGTTGAGCGTGGCGAGGACCAGGTCGGGGTTGTGCACCTCGACACCGGCCGGGGGCGCGATGTCGGCGGCGGTGACCAGACCCGGACCCTGCTTGCGCAGGTACATCACGACCGGCTCGTCGTGCTCCGAGGAGACGACCAGCTGCTTGATGTTGAGGATCAGGTCGGTGACGTCCTCCTTGACGCCCGGCACGGTGGTGAACTCGTGCAGCACGCCGTCGATCCGGATGCTGGTGACAGCAGCGCCGGGGATCGAGGACAGGAGGGTACGACGCAGGGAGTTGCCGAGGGTGTAGCCGAAGCCCGGCTCCAGCGGCT
>NZ_JBFBBK010000033.1:0-105852 GCF_040682635.1 Streptomyces sp. NPDC051133 | reverse complement strand
CCGCTCTCTGCATCGCGCCCCTTCGGTGGCATCGCATGCGGCAGTCGGCTGCCCGCGCGAAGGCGGGGGAGGGGTGGCAGGAGTCCGCGTACGTCCGCCCGGGTCAGGTCGTCCTCGGCCCGCTCGACGTCCGCTTGTCGGCGCCCTGTGTCAGCCGATCCCGGTGACCTGGAGTGCGGTGGTCCAGTTGGTCTTGATGGCGGTGCGTGCGGCCGACAGGGTGATCCGACCGGCGCACACGGCGTTCTTGAGCTTGGTCTCGACGCCGTCCTTGGTGGAGGCGGTCGGGCTACCGTAGTGCGGCTCGGGCCACAGGTTGCCCGGGTCCTTCGGGGCGCCCCCGAGTTCCAGGGGCACCAGGTGGTCTTCTTCGTAGTCGGACATGCTGGTGTCCGAGTAGCCGTAGTCGGTGATGCCCTGGGCCTTCAAGCCGTTGGTGTAGCTGGTGGAGGGGCGGACCGTACTGGTCCACCCGGAGACACAGATCGTCGAGCCGATGGTCGACTGCGTCACGTCCGGGTTGTAGGCGCCCGGGGTGCAGTGCGAGTCGGGCAGCGGCAGGTAGCTCTGGGAACAGGTGCTGGCCTGCGCGGTACCGTCGCTGACACCGAGGATGAGCCCGCTGATGGCCAGGGAGAGGGCGGCGGCGGAGGCGGTTGATATGCGGGCGACGGAGCGCATGGGGTTCTCCTGTGGGGTCATGGGCATGACATGCGGGAAGAGGTGCTGCTGTCGGCCGTCGAGCAGACCGGCCGGGACTGTGGGGAGCGGAGTGCGCTCAGCCGTCGACGCGCGTAGACACGAGAGCGGCCGGGCATGCAAACTCCCTTGCGAGGTGAGGGCGTTGAAGCGCGAGCGAGGGAATGCTCGCGGGGTCGTGTTGCCGGAGGGTGAGCGCTCGATGAGAATCTAGTGACGTGTGCATGTCACGACAAGGTCCACAGTCGAACTTTTGCGTCCCGTACTATGGGAGGCGCAGAAGGGGAGTAGCTCTTCGCCGGACCGTCGACATACTGCTCAGCCAGGCTGAGCCGGCGCCCGGAGGCGGGACTTCGAGTCGTTTCGAGGGCCGCCAGCGAGACCTTCGGCAAGCAGTGCACGCCCGCGTCCCACGACACGGGCGCCCAGTGCGCTGCCGTGCCGAGGTGTCATCGCGTGACGTACCACACTCTCGGTGGGGCAGCCCGACCGATTGAGGGACCTTGATCAGCATCACCGTGACGGCGCTCGTCTTCGGCGTCATCTTCCTCGCCGAACTGCCGGACAAGACCGCGCTCGCCGGCCTCGTCCTCGGCACCCGTTACCGCGCCGGCTACGTCTTCGCGGGCGTCGCCGCCGCCTTCCTGGTGCACGTCGTGCTCGCCGTCGCGGCCGGCAGCGTGCTGACCCTGCTGCCCCAGCAGATCGTGCACGCGATCACCGGCGTCCTCTTCCTCGGCGGTCCCGCGATGCTCCTGCTGCACAAGGGCGAGGAAGAGGAGGAGATCAAGAAGCCCGCCGACCAGTCCTTCTGGAAGGTCGCGGGGACGGGCTTCATGCTGATCCTGGTCGCAGAGTTCGGCGATCTCACCCAGATCATGACCGCCAACCTCGCCGCCCGCTACGACGACCCGATCTCCGTCGGCCTAGGTGCGGTGCTCGGCCTGTGGGCCGTCGCCGGACTGGGCATCGTCGGCGGAAAGGCCCTGATGAAGCGGGTGCCGCTGCGGCTGATCACGCAGATCGCGGCGCTGCTGATGCTCGCGCTCGGCGTGTGGAGCCTGTACGAGGCCGTGGCCGGCTGAGCTGAACGGCGGGTGAACCCTCGCCGGGGGTGGTGGCGGGAGCCGCCCGGGTTTTGTACCGTAGAGAAACAAAGTGGCTCCCGCCCGTTTTCCCTGACCGGCGGGCGGGGCCGCCTTGTTCCTCCCGTTCACGGGGCCATTCGTTCCTGGAGCTGCCCATGACGGCCACCGCCACGTCCACCACCGCCCTGCCCACCGTCCTCACCGCCCGCGCCCTCCTGCTCGACATGGACGGCACCCTGGTCAACTCGGACGCCGTCGTGGAGCGCATCTGGCGGCACTGGGCCGAGCGGCACGGGCTGGACGGCGACGAGGTGATGAAGGTCGTGCACGGCCGGCAGGGGCACGCCTCCATGGCCCTCCTCCTGCCCTGCCGGCCCATGGAGCAGAACCTCGCGGACAACGCCCGCATGCTCGCCGCGGAGACCGCCGACATGGACGGCGTGATCGAGATCCCCGGTGCGAGCGCCTTCCTCGCCGCCCTGCGCGGCCTGCCGCACGCCCTGGTGACCTCCGCGGACGTGGCCCTGTCCACCGCGCGCATGAACGCCGCCGGGCTGCCGCTGCCCCAGGTGCGGGTCACCGCCGAGTCCGTCGGGGCGAGCAAGCCCGATCCCGAGGGGTTCTTGAAGGGGGCCGCCGAGCTGGGCGTCGATCCCTCGGAATGTGTCGTCTTCGAGGACTCCGGTGCGGGGATCGCGGCGGGGCGCGCCGCCGGCATGCGGGTCGTGGGGGTCGGGCCGCGGGCCGCCTCGCACGGTCCTGACGTGGTCGTACGCGACCTCACGCAGGTGCGGGTCGAGGACGCGGGCGAGGGACTGCTCCGGCTGCACGTGGGCTAGCGCCCCCGGCCCCGGGGTCCCTCAGGGGTCCGACGTCTCTCCTTCCAGAGCCGCCCGTGTCGCGGGCCCGTACACGCCCAGGGTGTCGCCGCGGATGCCCCGGGCCAGCTGGTAGTTGAGCACGGCGTCCTCCACCGCGCGCGTGAAGACGCCGTCGGTCTGGCCGACGTAGAGATTCAACTGCCGCAGCCGCAGCTGGAGTTCCGTCACCTCCGGGCCGGAGTCGCCGCGCTGCAGTACCGGGGCGGCGGCGGGAGTGGTGCGGGGGGCGGCGGAGGTCTTCGTGCTCGGAGTGGGGGACGGGGCGCTGGACGCCGAGCCGGACGGGGAAGGGGACGGCGAGGCCGAAGGCGTGGCGGACGGGCTCGCGGCGGCCGATGTGGACGGGGGCGCGGAGGGTGCGGGGGAGCGGGGCGGCGAGACGGGGGGCCGCCGCGGTGACGTCGTGGCCGGGGCCGGTACGTCCGGCACGCTCTGCCTGACCTCCTGGGCCGCCCGTTCCCGGGTCGGCGTGTGGTAGGCGAACAGCCCGCTCGCGACGCCGGCCGCCGCTACGACGGCCACCCCGGCCCCCGCGACCGACAGCAGCACCGTACGACGGCTTCCGGACCGTCTGCGCTCCTCCTCGCGCTCACCACGTCCGTCGCCCCCGGGTTCCGCCGCGCGAGGCACGTCCGCACCGGGCGCACCCTCCACCGGGTGCGCCGCACCGAGCCCGTAGTCGGCCGCCGTCGCCGGGCCGGTCCCGCCACCGGCCGCCTCCGCCGCCCCGAGCCCGCCGACGGCCCTTTCCGCCGCACCGAGCCTGGCGTCGCCCGTCTCCGCCGGGCTGGGCCCGTTGGCGGTCGTATCCGCCGTGCCAGGCCCGCCGGCGGCCTCCGCCGTCCCGAGGCTGCCGGTCGTATCCGCCGGGCCGGGCCCGTTGGCGGTCGTATCCGCCGTCCCGAGCCCGCCGCCGGCCCTTTCCGCCGCACCGAGCCTGCCGTCGCCGGCCTCCGCCGGTCCGAGCCCGCCGGTAACCGTCTCCGCCGCGTCAGGCCCGCCGGCGGCCTCCGCCGTCCCGAGCCCGCCGACCGTCTCCGCCGGGCCGGGCCCGTTGGCGGTCGTATCCGCCGCCCCGAGCCCGCCGCCGGCCCTTTCCGCCGCACCGAGCCTGCCGTCGCCCACCTCCGCCGGTCCGAGCCCGCCGGTAACCGTCTCCGCCGCGTCAGGCCCGCCGGCGGCCTCGGCCGCGCCGAGCCTGGCGTCGCCCGTCTCGGCCGGTCCGAGCCCGCCGGTAACCGTCTCCGCCGCGTCAGGCCCGCCGATGGCCTCCGCCGTCCCGAGCCTGCCGGTAACCGTCTCCGCCGAGCCACGCCCGCCGGCGGCCTCGGCCGCACCGAGCCTCTCGGCAGGCCTCTCCGTCGTCCCGAGCCCGCCTGCGGTCGCCGCCGTCTCGGCATCCTCGGAGGGCGGTGTCGGGGTCTGCATCCCGACGTACGGCCGTATCCGCAGGGGGTCGAAGTCCTCTGCCGCTGCCGCCTCCGCCGTCCGCGCCTCGCGCAGGGCCTCGGACGCCCGCTCGGTGCAGTCGCACGACGGGGTGTGGTCCGCACCCCTCGGCGCCCCACACTCCGGGCACGTGTGGCCCTTCGGTTCACTCACGTGTTCGTCCCCTCCCCTCACGAACTTCAGAGACTATGCGCACTTTCTCCACAGCCGCCGCCGGAAACGCAGGTCTCAACAGGCCATAAACGGTGACTCCCACCACCATGGAAGAGGTGCACCCGAGCCCCGGGGAGGTCTCCATGACCCTGGACACGCACGGCGCGGCGAAGGACGTGCGCAGCAGCGAGCACGTCCCCGGCAACGTCCTCGTCTCCATCGGCGCCCTGCTGCTCGGGCTGCTGCTCGCCGCGCTCGACCAGACCATCGTGTCGACCGCGCTGCCCACCATCGTCAGCGACCTCGGCGGGCTGGAGCACCTGTCCTGGGTGGTCACCGCCTACCTGCTGGCCTCGACCGCCGCGACCCCGCTGTGGGGCAAGCTCGGGGACCAGTACGGGCGCAAGAGGCTCTTCCAGACCGCCATCGTGATCTTCCTGATCGGCTCGGCGCTGTGCGGCATGGCGCAGAACATGCCCCAGCTGATCGGCTTCCGGGCGCTGCAAGGGCTGGGCGGCGGCGGGTTGATGGTGCTGTCGATGGCGATCGTCGGCGACATCGTGCCGCCCCGTGAACGCGGTCGCTACCAGGGGCTGTTCGGGGCCGTCTTCGGAGCGACCAGTGTGCTGGGGCCGCTGCTCGGCGGGGTGTTCACCGAGCATCTGAGCTGGCGCTGGGTGTTCTACGTCAATCTGCCCGTCGGCATCGTCGCGCTCGCCGTGATCGCCACCTCCCTGCAGATCCCGCGCCGCACCGCCCGCCATGTCATCGACTATCTGGGCACGTTCCTGATCGCCGCCGTCGCCACCTGCCTGGTGCTCGTCGCCTCCCTGGGCGGTACGACCTGGGCGTGGGGGTCGGCGCAGATCATCGGGCTCGCCGTGCTGGGCGTGGCGCTGGCCGTGGCGTTCGTCGCCGTGGAGCGCCGGGCCGCCGAACCGGTGCTGCCGATGAAGCTGTTCGGCATCCGCACCTTCACCCTGGCCGCCGTCATCAGCTTCATCGTCGGTTTCGCCATGTTCGGCGCGATGACGTACCTGCCGACCTTCCTCCAGGTCGTGCACGGCATCTCACCGACGCTGTCCGGAGTGCACATGCTGCCGATGGTGGTCGGGCTGCTGCTGACCTCCACCCTCTCCGGGCAGATCGTCAGCCGCACCGGCCGCTGGAAGGTGTTCCCGGTCACCGGCACCGCCGTCACCACCATCGGCCTGCTCCTGCTGCACCGGCTCGACGAGCACAGTTCCACCGCCGAGATGAGCGTCTACTTCTTCGTCTTCGGTCTCGGGCTCGGCCTGGTCATGCAGGTGCTCATCCTCATCGTGCAGAACGCGGTGTCGTACGAGGACCTGGGCGTCGCCACCTCCGGCGCCACCTTCTTCCGCTCCATCGGCGCCTCCTTCGGCGTCGCCATCTTCGGCACGGTCTTCGCGAGCCGCCTCGGCGACAAGCTCGCCGCCGCCTTCCACGGCGTGAACCTGCCGCCCGGCACCACCGCGAACGCCCTCAAGTCCGACCCGCGCGGCATCGCCGGCCTGCCGCCCGCCCTGCGCCCGGCGGCCCTGCACGCCTACTCGGCCGCCATCACCGACGTCTTCCTCTACGCCGCCCCCGTCGCCCTCCTCGGCTTCGTGCTGGCCTGGTTCCTGAAGGAGGACCGGCTGCGCGGCTCGGTCATCGCGCCGGACGTCTCCGAGACCATCCCGCCCAACCCGGTCGAGCGGTCCTCCTACGACGAGTGCGGCCGGGCCCTGTCCCTGCTCGGCACCCGGGAGGGCCGCCGCGAGGTCTACCGGGAGATCACCGAACGGGCCGGATACGACCTGCTGCCCGCCGCGAGCTGGGTGCTGCTGCGCATCCGCAAGTACGGCTCCGTCGAGCCGGGGGTGCTCGCCGAGCGCAGCCCCGTCCCGCTCCAGGCGGTCATGGCCGCCGCCCGCCAGGTAGAGGAACGGCACCTCGCCGAACGCCGGGGGCTGGAGCTGGTGCTGACCGAGTCCGGCCGCGCGGTCGCCGAACGGCTGGCGGCCGCCCGTGAGGAGTCCCTGGCCGAACTGCTCGGCGACTGGTGGCAGCCGGGCCGCTCGACCGACCTGACGAAGCTGGTGCAGGAGCTGACCGGCGAACTGTGCGGCTCGGAGCGGGAGCGACCGCACAACGGCACCGTGCCGAAGGTCATTTGACGACCCGCACGACCCGCATCGGCTCACACGACTCGCACGGCGTACACGACTCGCCCGGCCCGTACGACTCGCACGGCCCGCACGGCCCGCACGGCCCGCACGGCCCGTACGACTCACACGACTCACACGGCCGGTGCCGTCACCAGCTCCTTGCGGAACCAGTGTTCGGCGTACCGGTCGTCGTTGTGCGGGCCGGTCTCGGTGTAGCCGAGGCGGGCGTACAGGGCGCGGGCCTCGACCAGGTCGGAGCGGGTGTCGAGGACGATCCGGCGGGCGCCGAGGGCGCGGGCGGCCTCCTCGGCGGCGGCCACGAGCAGCGCGGCCCCGCCCCTGCCGCGCGTCTCCCCGATCACGAAGACCCGGGTGAGTTCGGCCGTGTCCGCGTCCAGCAGCCGTACGCCCGCCGAGCCGGCCGGTGCGCCGTCGTACCGGGCGACGAGCAACCGGCCGCAGGGCGGCGCGAGTTCGGACCCGGTGGCGGCCGCCACCTGCCGCTCCAGCTCCTCCGGGTCGGTGCGCCGGCCCTCGTGCAGCAGGTACCAGCGGTCGCTGACCTCGGTGTAGTACGCCCGCCACAGCGCGGCGGCGACCGGGGAGTCGTACGGTTCCGGGGCGATGGTCCACGTCATGCCGGCCATTGTCGGCGCCCGCCGTCCCGCCGCCGAGGGAATTTCCCCGAGACTGGCCGCCGTGAACCGCACCGACCGTCTCTACGCCCTCGTCGAGGAGCTGCGCGCCGCCGCTCCCCGCCCCCGCAGTGCCCGCGTGCTGGCCCGGCGCTTCGAGGTCAGCGTCCGCACCATCGAGCGGGACCTGGCCGCGCTGCAGCAGACCGGCCTGCCGATCCACGCCGAGCCGGGCCGCAGCGGCGGGTACGTCCTCGACCGGGGCCGCACCCTGCCGCCGCTGACCATCACCCCCGCCGAGGCGACCGCCCTCGCCGTGGGGCTGCACGCCCTCGCCGGGACGCCGTTCGCCGCGGACGCGCGCAGCGCGCTGCACAAGGTGCTGGCCGTCATGCCGGAGCGGGAGCGGCGGGCGGCGGCCGAGCTGGCCGAGCGGGTACGGCTGCTCGTCCCGGCGGCCCGCCCGGCGCGGCCCGCCGGGCCGACGGTCCCCGCCGCGCTGCGGGAGGCGCTGACGGCGGGCCGGGTGCTGCGCCTGGAGTACGCCGCCGCGGCGGGCCGGGTCACCGCCCGGGACGTCGAACCGCTCGGCTTCCTGGGCGGCGAGGAGCACTGGTACCTGGCCGCCTGGTGCCGGCTGCGGGACGCCCCGCGCGGCTTCCGGCTGGACCGGGTCCGCGCCGTGACGGCCTTGGACCAGCGGGCCCCGCACCGCACCGTCGACCTCGCCGCGCTCGACACGCTCGGCTCCGACGTCGTACCGCTCGACGCGGCGGCGGTGATGTGACGCAGGCGGCGGTGATGTGACGCCGATCACCGACAGGGGGGTGTCGCGGGCGGGGCGGAGGCTGAGGCCATGACATCGACCACGCACACCGCCACCACGCTGACCACCGACACCGGCATCGCCCTCTTCGACCGCTGGACCGCCCTGTGGAACGGGGACTTCGGCGACCCGGAGGCCTTCCTCGCGCCCGGCTTCCGCATCCGCTTCGGCAACGACCCCGCGAACGCCGCCACCGACGAGGTGCGGGGTCCGGCCGGGATCACCGACTACGTCCGGGCCTTCCGGGAGGCCCGGCCCGGCCTGCGGTACACCGCCGACGGGACACCGGCGGTGGACTCCGCCACGGGCCGGGTCGCCTGCGGCTGGTACGTGACCCTGGCGGACGGCGTCCAGAAGAGCGGGATCGACCTGCTGGACGTGGCGGACGGCCGGATCAGGACCGTCTGGTCCGTCACCGGGCTGCGCCGGTTCGCGGACTGACCGCCGTTTGTGGGCTGCCTTCCGGGTCACCCGAAAGGGGAGCCGGCCAGCGGGGCCGGCCCGATGCGGAAGGCAACCATGTCCACAGGCATGATCATCGCGCTGATCGTGATCGTGGCGGTCGTGGTCGTACTCGCGGCCGCCCTGATCCTGCGCGGCCGGACCCGGCGCGGCGGGCCCAGCCTCAAGCGGCGCTTCGGGCCCGAGTACGAGCGGGCGGTGGCCCTGCACGACGGGGACACCAAGGCCGCCGAACGAGAGCTGGCCGAGCGCGTCGAACGCCACGGCGAGCTGCGGGAACGCCCCTTGGACGCGGAGGGGCGCGAGCGGTACACGGCCCGCTGGACGGTCGTCCAGGAACACTTCGTCGACTCGCCGCGGCAGGCCGTGGCCGAGGCCGACCAGCTGCTCGCGGAGCTCGCGTCCGTCCGCGGCTACCCCGACGGCGGGCGCTACGAGGAGCAGCTCGCCGCGCTGTCCGTGCACCACGCGGACCACGTCGACGGCTACCGGCAGGTCCACCGGGTGGCCCGCACCGGGGCGAACGGCGGCATGAGCGAGACCGGCGCCGGGACCGAGGAGATGCGTACGGCCCTGGTCGGTGCCCGCGCCCTCTTCGACGACCTGTCCGGCCCGAGCCAGGACAGCGGCCGCCACCGCGCCCCCTCGGGCACGGCCGACGGTCACAAGGCCGGTCCGGGCACGCATTCCCACGCTCGGTCCCACATGCCGTGGGCCGCGCACCGGAGCCGACCGAAGGAGAGTTGAGCGCCATGTCGGACAGCAGGACCGGCCCCGGCGGCGAGCGGTACCCGCGCACGCCGGACGACGAGTGGGCACCGGAGGACGCGACACCGGGCCGCCGCATCCCGAGGGAACCCCGGCCGGGTGAGCGGCTCCCCGGAGAACCGAAGGAACAGGGGATGCCGTCCGCCGCACCGGGCCGCCGCGAGGGCCTGACGGCGGACGACTGGGCCCCGGAGGACGACCACACGGGGGCGCCGGGCGCCGGTGCACCCCGGCGGGCGACGGGTGGGAGGGCGGCCGGTGGCCGCGAGGACGTGATGCGTGAAGGTGCGGCCGGCGGACGCGCGGAGGCACGGACGGGCTCGGAGGGGCTGCGTCCGGGAACGGAGAGCCTCGCGGCCGGCACCGCAAGCGCCGGTACCGCAGGCGCCGGGTCCGGGACCCAGGGCGCCGGGACCGGGATCCGGGGCTCCGGCGACGGCGACCGGTACCCCGCGGCCCCTCCCGGGCGTGGCGCGGGCGCCGACGAGAGCGGGACGATGCCCGACGACGGACTCGGGGCGCCGTACCTCGGAGAGGTCACCGGGCGCGAGGCGGCCACCACCGATTCGCGGGCCGCGGACGCCTGGCCGGCCGCGCCCGGCACCCCGGGCACCGGGAGCCGTACCGTCGGCGAGAGCGACACCGCCCCCTCCGGCACCGGCTCGCCCCTGCTGCCCCTGGAGGAGACCGACGAGTGGGACCAGCGGATACGGCAGCTGGTCGCCGGATTCGTGGACGAGCCCCGGGAGGCCGTGGCGGAGGCCGACCACGCGCTGGAGGAGATCGCCACGCGCTTCACCGAGGCCGTGGACCGGCGGCGCCGCACCCTGCGCAGGTCCTGGGAGGGCACCGAGGACCGCGGCCCGGGCTCGGAGACCGACACCGAGCAGCTGCGGCTGGCCCTGCGCGACTACCGGGAACTGGCCGGGCGTCTGCTACACCTCTGACCCCGGCACCTCACCCGTGGCGGCAGCCCTGCGCTGCCGCCACTCGCGCACGACCTCCTCGACGTCGTACGGCTTCTTCCCCAGCGGCGGGCCGGGCGGCGGCTTGAACATCATGTCGCGGATCCGGACGTTCACCTCTTCGATGATCTTCCGTGCGATCCGCTCCGACGGGGCCGCGTACGCCGCCACGAGCGCGTCCTCGGCCTCCTTGCGCAGGGCCAGCGCGGGCGGCAGCACGGCCAGCCCCTCGCGGGCCATCTTCCGCTTCACCCACCACAGTTCGTCGTAGCCGGTCTCCAGCTCGGTGGGCAGCGGCTCACCCGCGCCGGTCAGCCGTTCGAACTCGCCGCGCGCCTGTGCGTCCCGTATCTGCTTGTCCACCCAGGACTCGAACGGCACCCCCGGTGGCTTTCGCTCGGTCATGAACCCATTGTGCCGGACGCCACCCGGCCGGGCGTTTTATCATGCGGCGGCGGTACGGCGATCCAGCCACCGTGCAAGGACGTCACAGGGGGAACACGCGTGCTCGAACTGACCATGGCCACCGTCTCCGGGGCCGACGCGGGCGCCACGGCCGGCATGTCGATGGCCGAGGCCCCGAGCGAGCCGGGCGCCGCGCTGCGGGTCGGCCGGGACGCGGCCGTGTGCCGGCTGGTCACCCCGGAGGACTGGCTGTTCGTCTCCCGCGTCCACCTGGAGTTCCTGTGCGGCCAGGACGGCGGCTGGCAGCTGTCCTGGCTGCGCGGCTCGCAGGCCGACCCGGCGTCCGAAGTACGGTTGATCGTCGGCGAGTACGCCCAGACCGTGCCGTACGGCGGGGTGGTGGCGCTGCCGCGCGGCGGGTCCGGGGAGATCATCGTCCAGGACCGCACCGCGCCGCGCAGCGTCAACGTCGGCTTCTACCACGAGGCCTGACGCCCGGCCGAGCATGCTCAGCCGAGCACGCGGGCCAGCGCGAACCCGTCGTAGCCCTTGGCGCCCACCGTCTGGATCGCCGTGCCGGTCAGCCGCGGGTGGGTGGCGATCAGTTCGAGGGCGGCACGGGTGCCGACCACGTCCGGGTCGCCGCTGCCCGCGTCGGCGATCCGGCCGCCGCGCACCACGTTGTCGAGCACGATCAGGCTGCCCGCGCGGGTGAGCCGGAGCGCCCACTCCACGTAGTGCGCGTTGTTGGCCTTGTCGGCGTCGATGAACACCAGGTCGAAGGGGGCGGGGTTCTCGTCGGCGAGCTTGGGCAGCGACTCCAGTGCCGGGCCCACCCGCACCTCCGCCACCCGGTCCATGCCCGCCCGGGCGAGGTTGCGGGTGGCCACCTCGGCGTGCTTGGCGCTGTACTCCAGTGAGATCAGCCTGCCGTCCTCGGGCAGGGCACGGGCCAGCCAGATGGTGCTGTACCCGCCGAGCGTGCCGATCTCCAGGACCGTGCGCGCGCCCTGCAGCTGGGCGAGCAGGTGCAGCAGCTTGCCCTGGGCGGCCGTGACGGCGATCTGCGGCAACCCGGCGGCCTCGCTGTCGCGCAGGGCCGCCCGCAGCGTGTCGTCGTCGGGGGAGAGTTGGCTGATGAAGTAGTCGTCGACGTCGTCCCAGAGCTGCTGCGACCCGCTCATGGCCTGCTGCCTTTCCCGAGTGTCTGCCTGTCCCCCTGCATCGTCTCAGCCGAGGGGCGTCTGCGGGGTGACCGGAGGCGGCGGCTGCACGGGCGGCGGGGGAGTCACCGGCCGCCGGGAGTGTCGTACGACGACCACGGCGACGGCCGCGACCACCAGCAGCAGGCCGCCGCCGAGCGTCAGGACCCACGCCGGGATGCCGGCGACCCGGCGCAGCTCGTCGTCGTAGATCACCTGCCGGACCGGGGTGTCGGCGGGGGCCCGGCGCAGCTCGTGGTCGCCGGAGATGCGGTCGGGGTAGGGGAACCGCTGGGTGAGGGCCGTCAGGTACGGGGTGCCGGCGGCCAGCTCGCCGAGGGCGCCCTTGCGCGTGTCGAGGCGGCCCGCGAAGAGGGTCTCGGGCGGCAGGCCTCCGATGGCCGTGCGCGTCCGCATCCGGTGCGCGGCGAGTACGTACAGGCCGAGGGACTGCGGCATGCTCGCGAGACGGGACAGCCGCATCGGGTAGACCGGACGGTCGGCGGCGAAGGCGAGGCGGAGGGGCTGCAGCGCGCCCCGTAGCGGCGTGTCCTTCGTCTTCGGGGCGAGGCGGACGGCGACGTACTCCCAGCGCTGGTCGACGTACGGATGCAGGGCGGACCTGAGCCGGTCCGGGAAGGTGAAGCCGTGGGCGCGCAGCCAGCGGTCGAGGGCGGCGGGGTCGGTGGCGGTGAGCCGGGCCACGTCGAACGGGCCGAGCCGCTGCCGGTCGACCACGCCGACGCTGCCTGCCGCGGGGGGCGGCGCCGCGTCACCGGCCGCGGCACCGTCGGCGAAGGGCCAGTCGCCGTTCCCCGGCCAGAAGTGGTACCGGGTGCGGTGCACGGGGGCGACGGCGTCGGCCAGCTGGTCGAAGAGGGCGGGGTCGCCGAGGCGGACGGTCGCCCGGTGCGGGACGGGCATGATCCAGGCGGCGTGCCGCGCGTCCCCGTTCACCGTCAGCCGCATCACGATCTGCTCCTGGCGCCCGTCCCAGCGGAGCACGGACTGCTCGTCGGAGACGGCGATCCGGCGGGCCGGGTCCGGCAGCATCGCCCCGCACCCACAGGCGTAGGCGGGGGCGATGAGCCAGCTCAGCTGAATACCGAGGAGACCGAGGACCAGGGTCAGGATGCGGGCGCGTTTCACAGGGCAACAGACGGCATGAACCTGTAAACGGTTCCTGGCGCCCCGCAGGAGTCCCTGCGACGATCAGCGCTGTTCCACGGAGGGCGCGGAACCGGGCAGCGGCCGTCCAGCGGATTCCGACATCCGCCACACCGCGAACCCGCCCACGACGGCCGCGGCCATCATGTAGTACGCGGGCATCATCATGTTCCCGGTCGCCCCGATCAGCGCCGTCACGACCAGCGGAGTCGTCCCGCCGAACAGGGACACCGACACGTTGAACCCGATGGACAGGGACCCGTACCGCACCCGCGTCGGGAAGAGGGCGGGCAGCGCGGCCGGCATGGCCGCCGTGAAGCAGACCAGGAGCAGACCCAGCGCCCCCATGCCCAGCGCGACGGCGAGCAGGCTGCCCTGGCGGATCAGCAGCAGCGCCGGGACGGACAGCAGCAGGAAGCCCGCGCAGCCGGCCGCGATCACCGGACGGCGGCCGACGCGGTCGGACAGGGCGCCCGCGAAGGGCTGCACGATCATCATCAGGGCCATCACGCCCAGCACGACCAGCAGGCCGTGCGTCTCGTCGTACTTCAGCTCACTCGTCAGGTAGCTCGGCATGTACGACAGCAGCATGTAGTCGGTGACGTTGAAGACCAGCACCAGGCCCATGCAGATGACCAGGGACTTCCACTGCCCGGTGATCATCTCGCGCAGCGGCACCTTGGGACGGGCCGCCTCGACCTTCTCCATCTCCGCCGCGAACGCCGGGGTCTCCTCCAGCCGCATCCGCAGATACAGGCCGATGATGCCCATCGGGCCCGCCACCAGGAACGGGATCCGCCAGCCCCAGGACGTGAGGTCGCCGGAGGACAGCAGGGCGGTCATCACCGTGACCAGGCCCGCACCGCCGATGTAGCCGGCGAGCGTGCCGAACTCCAGCCAGCTGCCGAAGAAGCCGCGCTTCTTGTCGGGGGCGTACTCGGCGATGAACGTGGAGGCGCCCGCGTACTCGCCGCCGGTGGAGAAGCCCTGCACCAGGCGGGCGGCCAGCAGGAGCAGCGGGGCGCCGACGCCGATCGTGCCGTACGACGGGATCAGGCCGATGGCGAAGGTGCCCGCCGCCATCATGATCATGGTGAGGGCGAGGACCTTCTGGCGGCCCACGCGGTCACCCAGCGGACCGAAGACCATGCCGCCGAGCGGGCGGACCAGGAACGCCGCCGCGAAGGCGCCGAACGTCGACAGCAGCTGCGCGGTCGGGTTGCCGGAAGGGAAGAAGACCTTGCCGAGAGTGACCGCGATGTAGCTGTAGACGCCGAAGTCGAACCATTCCATGGCGTTGCCGAGCGCGGCCGCCTTGACGGCACGCTTGACGAGCGCGGGGTCGGTGACGGTGACGTCGCGGGCCTTGGTGGCCCGGCGGGTCTTCAGATGCGGGGTGACGGCTGTGGCGGTGGCCAAAACGAAGCTCGCCTGCCTTTCGACGGGGACAGGGACGCGACCCGGACGGCGGCGGTGGCGTGCGACGGGCCGAAAAGCGACCATAGACAGTGTTTTGCCTGTTACGTCGCGTAGGCACTTCGATGCATAGTGCAGCTAAATGCCGTGTATGCAGGGACGTCTGCCCACTTCGAGCAGATCATTCGCGCCTTCCGCTGTGATCCTTGTCGCGCCCCGGATGCGCAACCGCCCGCGTCTGCGGCTACTGTTATCCGAATAAAAGGTGCAAAAAGCCTCGTTGGGTACGGCGGGCGACCGGCGGACGCGTTCCCGACGGCGACGGCGGTCGCCGTCAGCCTCGGCCTGGCCGCCGCCCTCCAGCCGGCCGCGCTGCCGCACGACGCCCGCATCCACTGGGTGCACCCCATGGATGCCTTCGGCAGCCCGTCCCTGCACGGCGTCCTGCTCCGCCTCGGCCTCACCGGCCCTCTGGAGATCGCCCTCTTCCTGCTGCTGGGCACCGCCGTCGCCGCCCACGCCCTGCGCCGCGCGGTGCGCCTCGCCCACGACGGCCGGCTCCTGCTCGCCGTGGCGGTCACCGGCTGCGCCGTCGTCCTCGTCTCGCCCGCCGCCTGGCAGCACCAGCCGCTGTGGGTGCTGCTCGTCCCCTTCCTGTCCCGCACCTCGCCGTACTGCCGGGACCCCATCCCCACGCAGTACGCCCCGGCCGTACCGGCCCGCTTCCGCCGCGTGCCCCTCCTGCCCTTCCTCCGCCGGGCGCTCACCCGCCCGAACCTGCTCCTGGAGCTGCTGCTGATCCGCGTCACGTACGCCGTCTACCAGCAGGTCCGGCACGCGGCCGGCGGCGGCACCACCGCCGCTGGCCGGTCCACCGCCGAGTACCACGGCCGCCTCGTCCTCGGCCTCGAACGCGTCCTGCACATCGACGTCGAGCACGCGGTCAACCACGCCGTGGCGAAGATCGGCCGGCTGCGCGGGTTCTTCGACTTCTCCTACGAGTCCCTGCACCTGGTCGTCCCGCTGACCGTGCTCGCCGTCCTCTACTGGCGCCGCCCGGCCGACTACCGCTGGGCCCGCACCTGCCTCGGCTTCGCCACCTTCCTCGCCCTGATCGGCTTCTGGCTCTTCCCGCTGGCGCCGCCGCGCCTGATGCCCGCCCTCGGCGTCATCGGCACCGTCCACGGCGTCCAGGACTTCGCCAAGCCGGACTACGGCTCGCTCACCCGCGCTCACCAACCAGTACGCGGCGATGCCCTCCCTGCACTTCGGCTGGGCCCGGAAATTGTGCGCTAAACAGAAAACGGGCCGCCATGACGCGAGTTGAGGCAGGCTAATACCCGCCACTGGTGCCTGCAACCCTAGATGCACCGGCAGGGTAGCGGAGTTAGCGTGCTGTTATCCGGACGGAAACGTCTCCGGTCGCTGAAATATGGCCCCAGCGAAGGAGAGCTTCATGCGAAGGAATGCAGTACTGAGCGCCGCCGCCATGGCTGTGCTGGTCGGAGGGATGACGGTCGGCACGGTGGAGTCGGCCTCCGCTGTCCCGGCCCAGAGCTGTCAGGTATCCGGGGGGAGCCTGACGGGCAACGGCTTCGCCAACAACGGAAGTTTCACCGTCTCGCCCGGCGGGGAGAGCGTGAATTCGTCTTCCAGCGGCAGTATCGGACCGACGTCCGTCTCGGGAACAGGGCCTTTCTCCATAGGTTCCGTGACGTGCGCGGGAGGCACGGGCGGGTCCTCGTCCGCCTCCGGGAACTCGGCACAGGCGTCCGAGGCCGTGTCGGCCGGATCGGCCGCTGCGCAAGCGGCCATAAACCGGGGCGCCACCCCGCAGCAGGCCAAGCAACAGGGTGTGGCGGCCGCACAGGCCAAGGCGCAGAGCCTCGGTCTGCCGGCGTCGGTGGTGAATCAAGTCGTCAACCAGACGACCAACAACGTCAGTAACATAACCAATAACACGAACACCAACACAAACATCAACGGGTCGTTCAACCAGGGCACGCAGAACACGCCGAATACGCAGAACGCGCCGAATACACAGACGGCGCCGAACACTCAGACGGCGCCGAACACTCAGAACGCACCGAATACGCAGACGGCGCCGAACACTCAGAACGCACCCAACACACAGAACGAGCCGAACACGCAGAACGCACCCAACACACAGAACGAGCCGAACACGCAGAACCCTCCGAACACGCAGACCACGCCCAACAATGAGGGCACGCAGACCACGCCCAACAACGAGGGCACTCAGACCACGCCCAACAACGAGGGCACGCAGACCGTCCCCCAGGAGACCCTGCAGACGCCCGCCGGGCAAATGGCCTGAGTGCCTCTCGGCGCACGGAGCCCCTGCCCGCCGGCGGGGGCTCCTTCGTTCCGCACCCGGCGGGCGTCAGCCCGTCCCGCATTCGAACCAGACCGCCTTGCCTCCGCTCCCGGCCGGCGAGACGCCCCACTTGTCGACCACGGCGTCCAGCAGGGCTAGGCCGCGACCGCATTCCGCGTCCTGGTCCACGTCGAGGTCGAGAAGCGGGATCCGGGCGCAGCCGTCGGCCACCTCGGCCCGAACGCCCGCCGTCTGCCGGGCGAGCAGGACCGTGCAGCGGCGATCCGGCACATGCCGTACGACGTTGGTGACCAGCTCGCTCACGCCCAGCTCCACGGCGAACGTCAGCTCCGTCAGCTCCCATTCGTGGAGCAGCGAGCGGACGATGCGGCGGATGTGGTGCACCGAGTGCTCGCCGACGGTGAGGTGCAGGCGGTACTGGGGGGTGTGGGGAATGTCCAGGTTCACAGGACGAGGCTGACCTCGGATCACTACGCTGGGCTACGTTCTGAACACAACGGGTCCGAGAGGGGACTTGCCGTGGTGAACATCAACACCCTCGACCCGGGCGCCTCACCGCTCGACTACTACGGCTTCGAGCTGCGGCGGTGCCGGGAGGCGGCGGGGCTGACCCAGCGGCAACTGGGGGACATCATCAACTTCACGGGGTCGCTCGTCGGCCAGGTGGAGACCGCCCGGAAGCTGCCGACGCTCGACTTCAGCGAACGGGCGGACGCGGCGCTGGGGACGGGCGGGTTACTGTCCCGGCTCCATCCGCTGGTGATGCGAAGTCAACTTCCGGCCTGGTTTCGGCAGGTGGCGGAGCTGGAGGCGCGAGCAGTGGAGATCTGCACGTTCCAGACCCACATGGTCCATGGCCTGCTGCAGTCTCCGTCCTATGTCCGTGCGGTGCTCGGAGTGCTGGACCAGGACAATCTGGAGGACCGGGCGGCCGTTCGGCTCGCTCGCCAACGCATCTTTGAGAAGCAGGAGCCGCCGGTCTTCTGGATGGTGCTCAGTGAGGCCGCGCTGCACCAGGAGATCGGCGGTCGGGAGGTCATGCGTGAGCAACTCGCTCACCTGTTGACCCTTGAGGAGGACCCACGGGTCAACGTGCAGATCCTGCCGTACGCGATCGGAGAACACCCGGGTCTGCAAGGCTCGTTCAATGTCTACCGGTTCGCCGACGACCCCAGCATCGTCTACACCGAGGGCTACAGCAGCGGGCATCCGACCGCGAATCCGGACACCGTCAAGGACTGCTCGCTCCGTTACGATCATCTACGAGCCGCCGCGCTCTCGATCAAGGACTCGGCGGGGCTGATCCGACGGGTGATGGAGGACCGCTATGGAGAGCAAGTGGCGTAAGTCCAGCTACAGCGGCGACCAGGGCGGTGATTGCGTAGAGGTGGCCGAAACCGCCGCAGCCATTGCCGTGCGCGACTCCAAGACCCCGGCGGGACCGATCCTCACCCTCGACCCCGCCGCCTTCTCCACCTTCGTGCACTGGGCCGCTACAGGCGCTGAATGATCGTCCCGGTAGCCAGTCCGCCGCCCGCGCACATGGTGATCAGCGCGAACTCCTTGTCCACGCGCTCCAGTTCGTGCAGGGCGGTGGTGATCAGGCGGGCGCCGGTCGCGCCCACCGGGTGACCGAGGGCGATCGCACCGCCGTTGACGTTGACCTTGTCCAGGTCCTGTTCGAAGACCTGGGCCCAGCTCAGCACCACCGACGCGAACGCCTCGTTGATCTCCACGAGGTCGATGTCCTTCAACGACATCCCCGCCTTGCCCAGCACCGCCCGGGTCGCGTCGATGGGGCCGTCCAGGTGGAAGTGCGGGTCGGCGCCCACCAGCGCCTGGGCGACGATGCGCGCCCGGGGCTTCAGCTTCAGGGCGCGGGCCATCCGCTTCGACGCCCACATGATCGCCGCCGCGCCGTCGGAGATCTGGGACGAGTTGCCCGCCGTGTGGACCGCCTTCGGCATCACCGCCTTGAGGCCGGCCAGCGCCTCCGGTGACGTGTCCCTGAGGCCCTCGTCCTTGTCGACCAGGCGCCACATGCCCTGCCCGGCGTGCTGTTCGTCCTCCGTGGTGGGGACCTGGACGGCGAACGTCTCGCGCTTGAAGCGTTCCTCGGCCCAGGCGAGGGCGGCGCGTTCCTGCGAGCGCAGGCCGAGGGCGTCCACGTCCTCCCGGGTGAGGCCCCGGTGGCGGGCGATCCGCTCGGCCGCCTCGAACTGGTTGGGCAGGTCGACGTTCCACTCGTCGGGGAACGGCTTGCCCGGCCCGTGCTTGGAGCCGGAGCCCAGCGGGACGCGGGACATGGCCTCGACCCCGCAGCTGATGCCGACGTCGATCACGCCCGCGGCGACCATGTTGGCCACCATGTGCGAGGCCTGCTGGGAGGAGCCGCACTGGCAGTCGACCGTCGTCGCGGCGGTCTCGTAGGGCAGGCCCATGGTGAGCCAGGCGGTGCGCGCGGGGTTCATGGACTGCTCGCCGGCGTGGGTGACCGTACCGCCGACGATCTGCTCGACCGCGTCGGCGGGGATGCCGGTGCGGCCGAGGAGTTCGCGGTAGGTCTCGCCAAGGAGGTAGGCGGGGTGCAGATTGGCGAGCGCGCCGCCGCGCTTGCCGATCGGGGTCCGTACGGCTTCGACGATCACGGGTTCGGCGGCCATGGGTGCGGGTCCTCTCCGAGAGGGCTCTCCTCCAGAACTAGTACGCGTTCTAGTTCTGGGTGCAGTCTGCTGACGTGACGTCCGTCACCGCAAGGGTCTTGCAGTGGATTGGCCGTGCCGTACCTCTTGCGAGTTGTAGAACCCGTTACTACGTTCACGGCACCCGCTGATGGTCCGTCAGATGGCAGGAGACCGCCGATGCCCTGTCCAGCGCTGCCCGACGGGTTCGACTTCACCGACCCCGATCTGCTGCACCGCCGCGTGCCCCTGCCGGAGTTCGCCGAACTGCGCCGTACCGAACCGGTCCGCTGGATACCGCAGCCGGGGAACGCCGCCGGCTTCCAGGACGAGGGCTACTGGGCGGTGACCCGGCACGCCGACGTCAAGTACGTCTCCACGCACCCGGAGTTGTTCTCCTCGACCCTCAACACCGCGATCATCCGCTTCAACGAGCACATCCAGCGGGACGCGATCGACGCCCAGCGGCTGATCCTGCTGAACATGGACCCGCCCGAGCACACCCGGGTCCGGCAGATCGTGCAGCGGGGTTTCACGCCACGCTCGATCCGTGCGCTGGAGGACCGGCTGCGCGCCCGTGCCGAGGCGATCGTGGCGGGCGCCCGGAGCCGCTCGGGGCCCTTCGACTTCGTCACCGAGGTCGCCTGCGAACTGCCCCTCCAGGCCATCGCCGAGCTGATCGGCGTGCCCCAGGAGGACCGGTCGAAGATCTTCGACTGGTCCAACCGGATGATCGCCTACGACGACCCCGAGTACGCCATCACCGAGGAGGTCGGCGCCGAGTCGGCCGCCGAGATCATCGCCTACGCCATGAACATGGCCGCCGACCGCAAGCGGTGCCCGGCCCGCGACATCGTGACGACGCTCGTGGCGGCGGAGGACGAAGGCAACCTGAACTCCGACGAGTTCGGCTTCTTCGTGCTGATGCTCGCGGTGGCCGGCAACGAGACCACCCGCAACGCCATCACCCACGGCATGCACGCCTTCCTCACCCACCCCGGCCAGTGGGACCTCTACAAGCGCGAGCGGCCGGCCACCACGGCCGAGGAGATCGTGCGCTGGGCCACCCCGGTCAACGCCTTCCAGCGCACGGCCACCCAGGACACGGAACTGGGCGGCGTGCACATCGGCAAGGGCGACCGCGTGGGCCTGTTCTACGCCTCCGCCAACCACGACCCCGAGGTCTTCCCCGACCCCGACGCCTTCGACATCACCCGCGACCCCAACCCCCACCTGGGCTTCGGCGGAGGCGGTCCCCACTACTGCCTCGGCAAGTCCCTGGCCGTCCTGGAGATCGACCTGATCTTCAACGCCCTCGCGGACGCGATGCCCGGCCTCACACTGGCCGCCGATCCCCGCAGGCTGCGCTCGGCCTGGATCAACGGCGTCAAGGAACTCCGCGTCACCGCCGGCTGACCGCACCGGCCCACCCCGAGGGAGGCAGGAGCCCTCGTTCCCCACGCCCCGTTCCTGCCTCCCCCGAGGTCCACGCCCCTCACTCCCGCCCCGACGCCACCAGTGCCAGCACCCCCGACGCCAGGGCCGCGAGCAGCAGCGGGAGGGCCAGGCCCTGGTGCAGGACCAGCCAGGCGCCCAGGAAGGCGCCGGCGAGCATCGCGATCACCGAGGCGGTGCGGCGCGGGGAGCGGTGGCCGGTGGCGTCGCCGAGCCGGGACTCGGAGGCCAGGCCGGTTAGGGTCATCGTCAGCACCGTCGTGGTCAGATCGGGGACGCCCAGTTTGCGGACCGTCGCGTTGCGCAGCCCCATCGCGAAGGCCGTCAGCGCGATGAGGGCGTACCGGGTGCCGGTGGTGCCCGGCCAGACGAAGGCCACCGCCGCCGAGCCGCCGACCAGGATCGCCTCCGCCGCCAGGGTCAGGCGCGCCCAGGTGCGGCGGGAGCCTCCGCCGAAGCGGGCCGCGACCCTGCCGCCCACCACCGCGCCCAGCAGGAAGCAGACCAGGGAGGTGGCGGTGTGCGGGACCGAAAATCCCGGCGCGCCGGCCGCCGCGAAGCCCAGCACCACCACGTTGCCGGTCATGTTGGCCGTGAAGACCCGGCCCAGGCCCAGATAGCTGACGGCGTCGATCAGCCCGCTCACCACGGTCAGGATCAGCAGGACGGCCACCAGCCGCACCCCGCGCTCGTGCTCGTCCGGGGTCGCGGGCGCGGGCGGCGTGGGCGGCGTGGGCATCGTTCCTCCGGCTGGCCCGACGGACAGGGTGGTGACAACTCCACCACGGGCGCGGGGGGATCTCGGATGTTCCCGCCGAGCGTGTCTTCCGTAGCGTTCGGGACATGACACAGGACACGCTCAAGTCAACGGCACGGACGTCCAGTTGGGGTGTACGCAAGGGGATGGCGGCCGGGCTCGCCGCCCTGGTGCTCGTCGGTGCCGGCGCGGCTCCGGCGGCCTTCGCCGCCGACGGGCGTCCGGCGGGCGGGAGAGGCGAGGTCGTCTCCGTCGTCCCCGTCGCCGCGCACAGCAAGGCGGAGATCGCCCGGCAGCTCGCCGCCCAGCACATCGGCACCGACTCGCTGCGCCACGGCGTCCGGGCGTACCGGGTGACGTACCGCACGGTGGACCCGTACGGCCGGCCCACCACCGCCACCGGGCTGCTCACCCTCCCCGTGGGCGGCGGGCGCAGCCTCGGACTCGTCTCCGACACGCACGGCACCATGTCCGACCGCGCCTACGCCCCCTCCGTCGCCGAGGACGCCCGGGCCCAGTCGTATCTCTTCGCCTCCGCCGGGCACGCCGTGGCGGCCCCCGACTACCTCGGGCTGGGCGAGGGGCCCGGACTGCACCCGTACATGGACACGCGCTCCTCGGTGACCGCCTCCGTGGACATGCTCCGGGCCGCCCGCACCGCGGCCGGACGGCTGGGGCGCACGGTGAACCACGATCTGTACGTGACCGGGTTCTCGCAGGGCGGGCAGGTCGCGATGGCGGTGGCGCGGGCGGTGCAGGGCGGGGACGCGCCCGGCTTCCGGCTGAAGGCGGTCGCACCGGTGGCGGGGCCGTACGACCTGCGGGGCACCGAGCTGCCCGCGCTCACCGACGGGCGCGTCAACGACATCAGCGGGGTGTTCTACCTCTCCTACTTCCTCGTCGCGCAGAACCGGCTGCACCCCATCTACAAGGACCCGGCCGAGGTGTTCCGGCAGCCCTACGCCGCGCGCGTGGAGGGCCTCTTCGACGGGCGGCACGAGGACGAGGACATCGTCCGGCAGCTCGCGCCGAACGTGAAGGCACTGCTGACGGACGACTTCTACCGCCAGCTCGCCCACCCGACCGGAGGGCTGCTCGAGGCCACGCGCGCCAACGACCACACCTGCGACTGGAAGCCGGACGTGCCGGTGCGGCTGTACGCCGGTGACGACGACACCGACGTGCCGATCGGCAACGCCCGGACATGCGCGCGCACCCTCGCCGAACGGGGGGCGAGGGTGCGGGTGCTCGACATGGGGGCCGTCGACCACAACGGGTCGTACCGGGCGGCCCTGGCCGGGATCGCGCGCTGGTTCGGCGGCGGCCGGGCGGGAGGGGCGGATTAGTACCAGCCGTTGGCCTGCCAGAAGCTCCAGGCCTTCGCCGGGCTGCCGTAGCGGGACTTCATGTAGTCCAGGCCCCACTTGATCTGGGTGGCCGGGTTGGTCTTCCAGTCGGAGCCGGCCGAGGCCATCTTGGAGCCCGGCAGGGCCTGGACCAGGCCGTAGGCGCCGGAGGAGCTGTTGGTCGCCGACGGGTTCCAGCCGCTCTCGTGGGAGACAATCTTGCTGAACGCGTTGAACTGCGCGGCGTCCGGGATCATCTTGTGCGCGATCGCCTGAGCGGAGGAGGCCGTGGCAGGGGCGGCGGCATGGGCGGGCGCCGCGGTCAGTGCCATACCGGCGGTGGCGGCGGCCACGGCGACGGTGGTGAGGGCCTTCTTCGGGGCGGCGATGCGACGGATGAAGGAGACGGACACGGAGAACCTCTTGCGTCGGGGACAGGGGATCGCCCGCAAGGGAAGGACCACGTGCTGTGGCCGCATGCGTCGGCGCCGCGGCCCTGTGGGCTCGTGGCGCCTGGCGACGTCGTCCAGACAAGCAGGCCGGAAATCCGTCCGCAATGCCCCCTTTTACTAGTTGTGGCCGGATCGGCGGCGCACCTCGGCCGTGTGACGTGGCTCTCCAACCGCAGGTCAGCGGCGGTGTTAGAAGGTGCATATCGGGCAAAGGGGGCTACGATCCGGCGTCGTAGGTGACCTGGGTCATGTGGGGCGCTTCACCGGCCCGCTCACCGTGCGAAGCCGCGTCCTCACCCAGCGGTCGCCGCTCGGGGCGGTCGAACGTGACCGTGGTCTCGAACGCGGCCCGTCGCGTGGCCCGGCGCAGCGCCCGCAGCACCGCCGGGCCCAGCGCCAGGGTCAGCACCACCGTGCAGACCGCCCGGCCCAGGTCCCAGCCGAGGGAGGTGGCCGCGCAGTAGGCCACGAAACGGGCCAGGTTCGACGGGACCGAGGCATGGGCGTCGAAGGAGATGTCCGAGGCCGCGGCACCGAGGAACGGCCAGCCGGCCAGATTCATGATCGTGCCGTAGGCGAAGGCCGCCAGGAAGCCGTACCCGGCCAGCAGCACCTGCTCCGCCCGGCCGCGCGCCCGGACCGGCCACGGCAGCAGCCCGGCGCCCATCGTGAACCAGCCCATCGCCAGCATCTGGAACGGCAGCCACGGCCCGACCCCGCCCGTGAGCAGCGCGGACGCGAACATCGTCTCCGAGCCCAGCGCGAACCCGAAGCCCGGCCCCAGCACCCGGCCGCTGAGCACCATCAGGAAGAACATCGGCTCGATCCCCGCCGTCCCCGCCCCGATCGGGCGCAGCGCCGCCCCGGTCGCGGCCAGCACGCCGAGCATGGCCACCGCCTTCGGCCCGAGGTCGGACTCGGAGAGGGTCGCCGCCACCACCGCGACCAGCAGCACCAGCAGACCGGCGAACAGCCACGGCGCGTCCTGCGCGTGCGCGCTCAGCCCGGAGGAGGGCGGGGCGAGGAAGGGCCAGCCGAACGCCACCACGCCGACCGCGCTGACCAGCACCAGGGCGGCGAGCGCGCGGGGACCGAGACGGACGGCGTGCAGCCGGGGGGCGCTCACGCGAGGGCCTCGCGTACGTCGGCCACGGTGAGCCACCGCTGCGGGGCGAGGATCTTCGTCACCTGCGGTGCGAAGGACGGCGACGACACCACGATCTCCTGCGTCGGCCCGTCCGCGATCACCTCGCCCTCGGCCAGCAGCACCACCCGGTGCGCGAGGTCGGCGGCCAGCTCCACGTCGTGCGTGGCCAGCACGATCGCGTGGCCCTCGGCGGCCAGCTCGCGCAGCACGGCCACCAGGCGCGCCTTGGCCGCGTAGTCCAGGCCCCGCGTCGGCTCGTCGAGCAGCAGCAGGGGTGGGCGGGCGGTCAGCACGACGGCCAGGGCGAGCGCCAGGCACTGGCCCTCGGAGAGGTCGCGGGGGTGCGTGTCGTCCGTGACGCCCGGGAGCAGTTCCGAGACGAGGGACCGGCAGGTTCCGGGTGCGGCTCCCGCGTCGTGATCGGCCGCCGCGCACTCGTCGGCCACCGTGTCGGCGTAGAGGAGGTCCCGTGGTTCCTGGGGGACGAGACCGACGCGGCGTACGAGGTCCCGGGGGGCGGTGCGGTGGGGGGTGGCTCCGCCGACGGTGACGGTGCCGGAGGTGGGGGGCACCAGTCCGACGAGGGAGCCGAGGAGGGTGGACTTGCCGGCGCCGTTGCGGCCCATGAGCGCGATGGTCTCGCCCGGGGTGACGGTCAGGTCCAGGCGGCGCAGGGCGGTGATGCCGTCGCGGCGGACGGAGAGGGCGTGGACTTCGGCGGCCTGTGCGCGCCGGGGTTCGGGAGCGGGGGTGGTGCGGCGGCGGAACAGGGGGCGGCGGACGGCCTCCCGGAGGGGCGCGGGGGACTGTGCGACCGGCCCCCGCGGCCCCGCGGGTGCCGACGCGGCGAGGCGCTCCCTCAGCTCACCGGCGCGACGGCGGGCGTCCCGCACGGTCAGCGGAAGCGGGGACCAGCCCGCCAGCCGCCCCAGGTCCACCACCGGCGGGAACACGGGGGACACGGCCATCACCTCGGCCGGGGTGCCGACGACCGGGGGCTCGCCGGGCGCCGGCAGGAGCACGACCCGGTCGGCGTACTGGACCACGCGCTCCAGGCGGTGCTCGGCCATCAGGACCGTCGTCCCCAGGTCGTGCACCAGCCGCTGCAGCACCGCCAGCACCTCCTCCGCGGCGGCCGGGTCCAGGGCCGAGGTCGGCTCGTCCAGCACCAGCACCCGGGGGTGCGGAGTGAGCACGGAACCGATCGCGACGCGCTGCCGCTGCCCGCCGGAGAGGGTGGCGATCGGGCGGTCGCGCAGTCCGGCGAGACCCAGCAGGTCCAGGGTCTCCTCGACCCGGCGCCGCATCACCTCCGGAGCCAGCCCCAACGACTCCATCCCGTAGGCGAGTTCGTCCTCCACGGTGTCCGTCACGAAGTGGGCCAGCGGATCCTGCCCCACTGTGCCGACGACATCGGCGAGTTCGCGCGGCTTGTGCGTACGGGTGTCCCGGCCGGCCACCGTGACGCGTCCGCTCAGGGTGCCGCCGGTGAAGTGCGGGACCAGCCCGCTGACCGCGCCGAGCACGGTCGACTTGCCGACCCCGGACGGGCCGACGAGCAGCACCAGTTCGCCCTCGGGCACCTCGAAGCCGATGCCCCGGACGGTGGGACCGGCCGCACCGTCGTACGTCACGCCGACGTCCTCGAAGCGGATCACGACGGCTCCTTGAGGTCCGTGGGGGGCTTGGGTACGGCGAAGGCGGGCAGCAGGGCGAGCAGGACGGCCGCGGCGGGCCAGAGCGGCAGCGTGGGCGCGACGAGCGGGACGACACCCGGGTGCAGCTCCTCCGGGTCGCGGGCGGAGGCGAGCGTGAGCAGCGCGGCGACCGCGGCACCCGAGCCCGTGACCAGCCAGGCGCGCACGTCCCAGGGATCGGGCCGGTACCGGGTGCGCAGGGAACGCCGGCCGCCCAGCCGCAGCCCCGCGAGCGCGGCGGCCACACCCGCGAGCAGCACCGGCAGCCCGTACGTGCCGCCCTCCGCGGTGAGCAGCCCGTACGTTCCCGCGCACACGCCCAGCAGACCGCCGAGGGTGAGGGCGGTCGTCGTACGCCGGACGCGGGCGGGGACCTCGGCGGTACGGCCGTACCCCCGTGCCTCCATCGCGGCGGCGAGCGCCACCGACCGCTCCAGCGCGCCCTCCAGGACCGGCAGCCCGACCTGGAGCAGGCCCCGCAGACCCCGGTCGGGGCGGCCGCGCAGGCGGCGGGCGGCACGGAGCCGCCGCACGTCGGCGACGAGGTGGGGCGCGAAGGTGAGGGCGACGACGACGGCGACACCCGTCTCGTACAGCGCGCCCGGGAGGGACTTCAGCAGGCGGGCGGGGGCGGCGAGGGCGTTGGCCGCACCGACGCAGATGAGGAGCGCGGCGAGTTTCAGGCCGTCGTAGGCGGCGAAGAGGAGCGCCTCCGCGGTGACCTCGCCGCCCAGACGGATGCCCTGGGCCCAGTGCGGGAGCGGCACTTCGGGGAGCGTGAGGAGGGTGTGCGTGCCGGGGATGGGCGAGCCGAGCGCCGTGGCGAAGAGGAGGCGGATGAGGAGGACGGCGAGGGCGAGTCTGACGAAGGCGGTGTAGGACCGGGCGGTGGGGGTGGGGGAGCGGTGCGTCGCCACGACGTAGGCGGACGCGGATATGAGCAGGGCGAGCAGGAGGGGGTTGGTGGTGCGGGTGGCCGCGGTCCCGAGACAGAGCGCCCAGAGCCACCAGGCGCCGGGGTGGACGGAACCACGGCGACCGGCTCCCGCCGGGCCCCGGCTAGACGGAGTCACCGCGTCGCCGTCGGGCCTGCCACACCGCCGCGCCCGCCAGGAGGGCGACCACCCCCGCGCCGATCGGCAGACCGAGGGACGGCCCGCTGTCCGAACCGCCCTTGTGCGCGGCGGAGTTCGCGGAGCTCGCGGGGCCGTCGGAATCACCCGTCTTCCCCGTCCTTCCCGTCGTCCCCGTCGACACCTGCTCCCCGCACCCCTTCTCCGGATACCCGGCGATCGCGCACAGCAGGGCGTTGGTGTCGTAGCGGAGAGGCTTGGCCACCGCCGCCAGCGCCTGCGCGGTCGTCGCGTCGGAGGCGACCCGCGCGCAGGCCGTGCGGCGGCCGGGCGGGGTCTCCCCGGACGGTGCGTCGCCCGGGGTGCCGAAGTCGAGCACCAGCGCCACCCGCTTCCTGCCCGGCTCGGCGGGCGTGCCCGCGCAGATCGTGCCGAAGTCCGCCGTGCCGCGGGGCCGGTTCGCGTCCGCCGAGTCCGCGCTCACCGCGAACCGGAAGCCCTCCACGGCGCCGTCGTCCGGCCGTGCCGTCGACGGGCCCTGGGTGGCGTAGGTCCAGTGGCCGCCGGACCGCTCCCAGAAGGACCAGTACCGGTAGCCGGTGGCGTGCGCGCCGGCCGCGCCGGCCAGCAGGGCGAGCGCGGCGAGCAGCAGGGGCGCGGCACGGCGGACGGCGGTCACGGCTGCCGCTTCTTCCGGCCGCTGAACAGGAAGCCGACGCCGATGCCCGCGACGAGGCCGATGCCGACGATCCACCAGACACCGGTGTTCTTGCCGTCGTCGGACGACTTCGCCTTCCGCTCGGCCGCCTGCTCCATGTGCGGCGCCGGGCCGAGGGAGTTGAGGGAGCTGACCAGGCTGGTGCCGTGGAAGTCGCCCGGCTGGGCGCCGACCGCGTGCGCGGCGAGGATCAGCTGGGCGTAGGCGGCCGGGCCGCTCTGCGTGGCCCACTGCGTGGCGTTCTTCTCCAGCCAGGCGTACGACGTCTTCGCCTGCTCGGTCCGGCCGTTCGCGGCGAGGGCGACGACCGTGTCCGCGGTGTTGCCGAAGTCGGGCTGGTCCTCGGCGCCGGGCAGCGTGGAGTCCAGGTGGCCGGTGTGCGCGACGGCCCGCACGAGGTTCGCGCCCGCGTTGTCCGCGACCTGGGCCGCGGTGAGGTGGTCGCCGGCGGCGCACTTGCCCCCCGCGGGCGCCTTGCCGGCCTCCGCGACGAACCCCTTGCCGAGCGCGCCGAGCACTCCGGCGGCCGTCGCGTCCGCGTTGGAGTACAGCTTGCCCTTCTTGTCCGGCTGGAAGGCGAGGCCGCCGCCGTCGGGGTGGTCGCAGGGGACGGACATGGCCGAGAGCAGGTCGAAGGGGGACTTGCCCGCCGTGCGGACGTCCGCCGGGTTCGCGCCGGTGGCGGTCAGCGCGCCGATCACGACGGCGGTGGAGTTGGTGTCGCTGGCGCCGCCGGGGGAGTAGCCCCAGCCGCCGTCCTTGTTCTGCACGGACTTCAGCCAGGCGACCGCCTTCTCGACGGCGGCGCCGTGCCCGCCGACCGCGTGCAGCGCCTGGACGGCGGCGGCCGTGTTGTTGGTGTCCACCATGACCTTGCCGTCGCAGGCCTTGGCGGGGGCGGCACGGAAGGCGGCGAAGGCGCCGCTCGCGCACTGCTGGCCGGTGAGCCAGTCCACGGCCTCGGCGGCCGGGCGGTAGCCGAGGGTGCGCTGGGCGATCAGGGTCAGCGACTGCCGCCAGACGCCGTCGTAGGTCGGGTCGCTCTTGCCGTACAGCCCGGACGGGATCGCGACCTTCGGCGAAGGGGACGGGCCGGCGGCCATGGCGGGTGCGGCGGCGGCCAGCACGCCTATGGCGGCGAGAGCCGCGGCACTGCGGCGGACGTTCATGGTCGGCGACTGCCTCTCCTGCGGGGAGCCGGGCAGCGCACGGGTCACCCCGGGCGGCTCGGCTCCGTAGACCTCGACGGTGCGGTGCGCGGCGGGCCGCCGACGCACATGAGCCGGTCAACGTCCCGCCCGGGGCGTTCCGGCTCACCGCCCTGCGGCGGCTCACGGCTGCGGGTCAGCGCCGGAATTGCACCGGCTTCCCCCCGTACGGGTGTGATGACGACGCCGCCACTTTACCGGCAGCCGCCGACGGCCCGACGGGTGGCTGTGGGCACATGGCGGCGGTGACCAGGGTCACGCCCATGACGACGGGGAGACTGCTGGGTTCGGGCCGCTCGGCCGACGTGTACGAGATCGACGACGCGTGGGTGCTGCGCCGGGACCGCGAGGGGGCGGCCGCCGAGGGGGCCGTGATGACGTACGTAGGACGGCACGGGTATCCGGCGCCCCGGGGGCGGCCCTCCGGCTCGCGCACCGATCTGGTGCTGGAGCGGCTGTCCGGGCCGACCCTGCTGAGTGCCTTCGCCTCCGGCGGGACCGGACCCCAGGAGGCGGGTGCGCTGCTCGCCCGGCTGCTGCGGCAACTGCACGCCGTGCCGGGGCGGGACGTGTCCGCCCCCGATGCCCGGGTGCTCCATCTCGATCCGCATCCCGACAACGTGATGCTGACCCCCGACGGGCCCCGGGTCATCGACTGGCCACGGAGGCCGGTTCGCCGAGGTCCAGCCGGTGCACGAAGTCCACGATCAGGCGCTCGCAGGCGTGCTGGGCGACGAGACTGCTCAGAGGGTCCATGGGGCCTGTCTGACAGGTGCGTCTCCTGGGCCGCGACCGGATCACACCGCGATGTACGCCACCGGCTCGCTCCCCGGTACCGGTTCCGCGCGGCCCTGCTTCACCAGGCGGCGCACGTGGGACTCGGCCTCCGAGACCGCGATGTTGCGCGAGCCGTACGGGATGTCGGCCCAGGGGCGGTTCCACTCCATGCGCTCGGCGAGCTGCCAGGGGGTGAGGGGTTCGGCGAGCAGGGCCAGCAGGCCGGCCAGGCGCTCCTCGTGATGGCCGAGCAACTCCCGTACCCGGCCGGGCGCGTCGGTGAAGGCGTGCTGGTGCGCGGGGAGGACCTCGGCGGGGCCGAGCCGGCCGATCCGCTCCAGGGAGTCGAGGTAGTCGCCGAGGGGGTCGGTCACGGTCGCGTCGTCGGGGTCCTCGTACAGGCCGATGTGCGGGGTGATCCGCGGCAGCAGGTGGTCGCCGCTGAACAGGCGCCCCCGGCCGCCGAGCCGGCCCGGGTGCTCCTCCTCCAGGTGCAGGCAGACATGGCCGGGCGTGTGACCCGGGGTCCAGATCGCGCGCAGCCGGCGGCCGGGCAGGTCGAGGAGTTCACCGGGGACGATCTCCCGGTCGGGGAGGGCGGGGGAGAGGCCGGGCAGGGTGCGGCCGGTGCGCGGGGCGCGCAAGGGCGCCACGTGCTCCTCGGGCGCACCGGCCGCCGTCAGCTTGGCGGCCATGTACGCGAACCACCGCTCGGGCCGGGTCTCGCGCGCCCGGCGCACGATCGCCGCGTCCGCCGCGTGCAGCGCCACCCAGGCGCCGGAGACCTCGCGCACCCGCGCAGACAGCCCGTGGTGGTCGGGGTGGTGGTGGGTGACGACGACCCCGTACACCTCCCCCACCGACGTACCGCACTCCGCCAGGCCCGCCGCCAGCGCCTCCCAGGAGGCGGGGTCGTCCCAGCCGGTGTCGACCAGCACCGGACCCCGGTCGGTGTCCACGACGTACACCAGCGTGTGTCCGAGGGGGTTGTCCGGGATGGGCACCCGCACGGACCGCACGCCCCCGCCGTGATCGAACGTTCCCGGCGTCTTCGTCATGACTCCTCCGCCCCACGGCCGCACGGCCGTTGCTCACTATAAGCCGAACTGACTCTGCGTCAGACAGTGCGAGGAGGGCTCGGCCCCGGCCGCCTCAGTCGAACAGCGCCCACAAGTGGGACAGCCGCGCGATCAGCACGACGGCGATGAACACGCTCATCAGCGCGCCCGATGCCGCATGCCGCCACGAGCAGAACAGGCGCGGTACGGGCCGCGTGCTCTCCGGCAGCGGCCCGTCGCACTTCAGGCACGTACGGCGCTTGGCTCTTCGAGCGCTCCGCGCCCCGGTCTCCCCACCCATGGGGGCGACTTTAAGCCGTCGGCCATCGGCGGGCCCCGCGGCCCCTGCCACCTCCGTCCGCGCATGGGGCGTCAGGTTGCATCACTCTTTCAGCCCGTTAGGGTGGAATTACGGTATACAGGCGTACTTGGGGAGAGCTCATGCAGCGAAGGACTTTCAAGAGGGCCGCTGCCCTCGGCTCCACCCTGGTGGCGGCCGGCGTCGCCCTCATGCCGTTGAGCGCCCAGCCGGCGTCCGCGTCCCCTCCCGCGACGCACGTGAGTTCCGCGACGGTCGCCCCGGCGGAGAACCACTACCGCCAGGGCTTCCGGCAGGGCTTCCGTGACGGCTTCTCCGACGCGCGCTCCGACTGCCACCGGGGCGGTTACGGATCCGGCTACGCGCGCGGCCACGACTCCTCGTGGGCGCACGGATACGTCGACGGCTACAAGCAGGGCTACAGCACGGCCTACCACCGCTACTGCCGCTGACCCACACCCCGGCCCTTACGGGCGCCAGTCCGCCTGAAGGTCGTGGGAGTCGGTCTTGGTGAGCTGTTTCAGGCCGGTGCCGTCGGCCCGTACCAGGCACAGGTGCTCGGGGTCCCCGTCGTCGGCACCGCCCCGGGTGAAGACCAGGCGGCCGCCGTCCGGGGACCACGAGGGGTTCTTGTCGTTGAGGCGGGCCGCGGTGATGCGGTGCGTTCCGGTGCCGTCGGGACGGACGACGTAGAGGTGGGCGAAGCCCGAGGAGTCCACGCGGCTGAAGGCGATCCGGTCGGTGTGCGACCAGTCGGGCGTCCAGTCGTGGGAGCCGGGTCCGGTGACCGCCGTCTGGGCCAGGGTGGACAGCCGGATCCGCATCACCCTGCTGTGTCCGCCGGAGTCCGCCCGGTTGAAGGCCAGGTACGTGCCGCCCGGGGACCACGTCGGGTGCAGGTCGTCCGCCGCGTCGTGGGTGAGCCGGGTGGCGGGGGTGCCGTCGATGTCGGCCACGTAGATCTCGCGCTGGGTGCCGACCGGCTTGGCGAAGGCGAGCCGCTTGCCGTCCGGCGACCACGCCGGGTCGGAGGCGCCCTTGGTGCCGGGGACGGCCTTCAGGCCGCCGCCCGTGGACTTCATCGTCCAGATGCCGTCGACGGCGCCACCGGATCCGTAGCGCACGAAGGCCACCCGCTTGCCGTCCGGGGACCACGTGGGCATCACGTCGCTGACGGTGGGGGTGTGGGTGAGGGCGACGGGCGTACCCCCGCCGGGGGAGATCGCGTAGAGGTCCTCGACGGGCGCCGCCGCGGTGTAGCGGGCGAACACGATCGAGTGGTCCCCCGCCGCACCCGCGTCCCCCGCGGCGCCGAGGGTCAGCGGTACGGCCATGGCGAGCACGGCGGCGGACACCGCCGCCCGGCGCCCCCGTGAAGTGCCGGGCGTGCCGGCCCTGCCGGTTCTCCGGACCTCTTCGGTCTCCTCGATCTCGTCGGCGGTTCTGCCCGTGCGGTGCTGTCGGTGCGTCAAGGTGTCCACCCCGTTCCCTCCCCACGGCCCGTCGCGGGCCGCTCAGGCCGGTAAATGTCCCACCTGCCGGGGCGCTGGGGAAGCGACGGCCCCCGGCGGTACGAGCCCTGTGACAGGTTCCGTACGCCGCTGTCACACGGGGTGCGCCCACGGGGTGCCGGCCATTGCCCCCGATAACTAGAACTGATATCAGTTCTGAAACAGCGTCAGAAACCGTAACGGCGGGAGGCGGGCGGCCATGACCCAGCTCGTGGAACACGGACAGCTGTTCATCGGCGGGGAGTTGACCGATCCCCTCGGCACGGACGTCATCGACGTGATCTCGCCGCACACCGAGGAGGCCATCGGACGGGTGCCGCACGCCTCGCGGGCGGACGTCGACCGGGCGGTGGCCGTGGCGCGCCGCGCGTTCGACGAGGGGCCCTGGCCGCGCGCCTCGCTCGGGGAGCGGATCGACGTCGTCACCCGCATCAAGGACGGCATCGCCGCCCGGCACGAGGAGATCGCCCGCGTGATCTCCTCCGAGAACGGCTCCCCGTACTCCTGGAGCGTCCTCGCCCAGGCGCTCGGCGCGATGATGGTGTGGGACTCGGCGATCACGGTCGCTCGCGACTTCAACCACGAGGAGCGCCGGGACGGGGTGCTCGGCCCGCTGCTCGTCCGCCGGGAACCGGTCGGTGTGGTCGCGGCCGTCGTCCCCTGGAACGTCCCGCAGTTCGTCGCCGCCGCCAAGCTCGCGCCCGCCCTGCTGGCCGGCTGCACGGTCGTACTGAAGCCGTCCCCGGAGTCGCCGCTGGACGCCTATCTGCTGGGCGAGATCGCACGGGACGCCGGGCTGCCCGAGGGCGTGCTGTCGATCCTGCCCGCCGACCGGGAGGTCAGCGAGTACCTGGTCGGCCACCCCGGCGTCGACAAGATCTCCTTCACCGGCTCGGTGGCGGCCGGCCGGCGCGTGATGGAGGTGGCCGCCCGCAACCTCAGCCGCGTGACGCTCGAACTGGGCGGCAAGTCGGCGGCGCTCGTCCTCGCGGACGCGGACCTGCAGACGGCCGTGGCCGGCATCGTCCCGGCGGCCTGGATGAACAACGGACAGGCGTGCGTGGCCCAGACCCGCATCCTCGTCCCGCGTGCCCGCTACGACGAGTTCGCCGACGCCTTCGCGCAGGCGGCGGGCGCGCTGAAGGTCGGCGACCCGCTGGACCCGGCCACCCAGGTCGGCCCGCTGGTCGCCGAGCGGCAGCAGCGGCGCAACCTCGACTACATCCGGATCGGCCAGGAGGAGGGCGCCAAGGTCCTCACCGGCGGCGGCCGTCCGGCGGGCCTGGAGCGGGGCTGGTACGTCGAACCGACCCTCTTCGGCGACGTCGACAACTCCATGCGGATCGCCCGCGAGGAGATCTTCGGCCCGGTGATCTGCCTGCTGCCGTACGGCGACGAGACCGAGGCCGTGAAGATCGCCAACGACTCCGACTACGGCCTGTCCGGCAGCGTGTGGACCGCCGACCTCGAACGCGGCGTCGAGATCGCCCGGCAGGTGCGCACCGGCACCTACTCGGTCAACACCTTCAGCCTGGACATGCTGGGCCCGTTCGGCGGCTACAAGAACTCCGGGCTCGGGCGGGAGTTCGGCCCCGAGGGGTACGGCGCCTACCTCGAACACAAGATGATCCACCTGCCGGCGGGGGCGTAGGCCATGGGCGACCGCTGGCACGTCGAGGTCGACCGGTCCGTGTGCATCGGCTCGGCCCAGTGCCTCCACCACGCCCCGGACGGCTTCCGCCTCGACTCCGCCCGCCAGTCCCACCCGGTCGAGCCGGACACCGACGCGAGCGAGCACGTCCTGACGGCGGCCGAGAGCTGCCCGGTGGAGGCGATCGTGATCACGCTGCCGGACAGCGGGGAGGCGGTGTTCCCGCCCGAGGACTGAACCGACGGCCGGGCGTCAGCGCGCGGAGTGCGCGGCGCCCGGTTCCGTCAGGTCGATCAGGCGGCAGACCGTCTCGATGTCTATCTTCACCTGGGCGATGGAAGCCCGTCCCGACAGCCAGGTGATGAGCGCCGAGTGCCAGGTGTGTTCGATGACCCGGACGGCCGAGAGCTGCTCGGGGGTGGGGTCGTCCAGGCCCATCGCGTCCAGGATGATCAGGGTCGTCTGCCGCGAGACCTGGTCGACCTCCGGCGAGACGCTGCGGTCGGCGAAGGTCAGCGCGCGGACCATCGCGTCGGCCAGGTGCGGCTCGCGCTGCAGCGCCCGGAAGGCCCGCATCAGGGTCTCCGCGACCCGCTCGGCGGCCCGGTCGCCCGCCGGGGGCTTCTTCCGCAGGGTGCCGTGCATGTGCTCCAGCTGGTCCTGCATGGTCGCGACCAGCAGGTGCACCTTGGAGGGGAAGTAGCGGTAGAGGGTGCCGAGGGCGACCTGGGAGGACTCGGCGACCTCACGCATCTGCACCGCGTCGAAACCGCCCCGGCTGGCCAGCTGGGCGCACGCGTGCAGGATCCTGCGGCGGCGGGCCTCCTGCCGCTCGGTGAGCGGAGACGCCGGGGACGGCGTGGGCCGGACCGTGCTGGCTTCGACCTTCGATTCCGCAGGCATGGGTCCCGTTCCGTGACAGTCTGTGAGGGCGTCTGTAGGGCACGTGATCAGACAGCATGGCAGGGGCGCGCGCCGTGGCGCGAATCACCCGATCCACCGCTCACAGCGCCCTTACCTGCCGGTAGATTCAGAGCCTCTTGAACGATCAAGTCTGAAACTTGTTCTAGATTAGCGTCCCGCGTAGTCTCGCGGGACAGTGCAGGCAGAAGGGGGCACGGAGTGACCGCTGAGGCCCGGGAAGCGGGTGCCCAGGAGGAACCCGCGTCCGACGGCGAGCGACCGCTCGACATCGCGCTCCTCACCTACAAAGGGAACCCGTTCTGCGGCGGTCAGGGTGTCTACGTACGGCACCTCTCGCGTGAGCTGGCTCGCCTCGGCCACCGGGTCGAGGTCATCGGCTCCCAGCCGTACCCCGTCCTCGACGAGGGCGTGGACCACGCCGGCCGGCTGAAGCTGACCGAGCTGCCCAGCCTCGACCTCTACCGCCAGCCCGACCCCTTCCGCACCCCGCGACGGGACGAGTACCGGGACTGGATCGACGCCCTCGAAGTGGCGACGATGTGGACCGGCGGCTTCCCCGAGCCGCTCACCTTCTCCCTCCGCGCCCGCCGCCATCTGCGCGCCCGCAGCGGTGAGTTCGACGTCGTCCACGACAACCAGACCCTCGGGTACGGGCTGCTGGGGGACATCGGCGCCCCGCTGGTGACCACCATCCACCACCCCATCACCGTCGACCGGCAGCTGGAGCTGGACGCGGCCGAGGGCCGGCAGCGCCGTCTGTCCGTGCGCCGCTGGTACGCCTTCACCCGGATGCAGAAGCGCGTCGCCCGCCGGCTGCCCTCGGTCCTCACCGTCTCGGGCAGCTCCCGGCAGGAGATCGTGGACCACCTCGGCGTCCGCGACGACCGCGTCCACGTCGTCCACATCGGCGCCGACACCGATCTGTTCGCGCCGAATCCGGCCGTGTCCGAGGTGCCGGGCCGGATCGTCACCACCTCCAGCGCCGACGTGCCCCTCAAGGGCCTGGTCTTCCTCGTGGAGGCGCTCGCCAAGGTGCGCACCGAGCACCCGGCCGCCCACCTGGTCGTCGTCGGCAAGCGGCCCACGGAGGGTCCGGTCGCCACGGCGATCGAGCGCTACGGCCTCGAAGGCGCCGTCGAGTTCGTCAAGGGCATCTCCGACGCCGAGCTGGTCGACCTGATCCGCTCGGCCGAGGTCGCCTGCGTGCCCTCCCTGTACGAGGGCTTCTCGCTGCCCGCCGCCGAGGCCATGGCCACCGGCACCCCGCTGGTCGCCACGACCGGCGGCGCGATCCCCGAGGTCGCCGGCCGCGACGGGGAGACCTGCCTGGCCGTACCGCCCGGCGACGCGGGCGCGCTGGCCGCCGGGCTCGGCCGGCTGCTCGGCGACCGTGAGCTGCGGGTGCGGCTCGGCCGCGCGGGCCGTGAGCGGGTGCTGAGACACTTCACGTGGGCCCGCGCCGCCGAGGGGACCGTCGCCCGCTACCGCGAGGCCATCGCCCGCTCCGCCGGCCCCCGCCGGGCCGCGGCGGCCGACAGCCGCTCCGCGGCCCAGACTCCCGGCCGCTCCGCGGCCCCGGTAAGTGTTGCAGGCGTCTCCTCCGAAAGCAGGGCCACGTGCTGACCGTCGACTTCTCCCGGTTCCCGCTCGCCCCCGGCGACCGTGTCCTGGACCTCGGCTGCGGGGCCGGCCGGCACGCCTTCGAGTGTTACCGGCGCGGCGCCCAGGTCGTGGCCCTCGACCAGAACGCCGAGGAAATCCGCGAGGTCGCCAAGTGGTTCGCGGCGATGAAGGAGGCCGGGGAGGCACCGGAGGGGGCCACCGCGACCGCCATGGAGGGCGACGCGCTGGCGCTGCCCTTCCCGGACGAGTCCTTCGACGTCGTGATCATCTCCGAGGTGATGGAGCACATCCCCGACGACAAGGGGGTGCTCGCGGAGATGGTGCGGGTGCTCAAGCCCGGCGGCCGCATCGCCGTCACCGTGCCCCGCTACGGCCCGGAGAAGGTCTGCTGGGCGCTGTCCGACGCCTACCACGAGGTCGAGGGCGGCCACATCCGCATCTACAAGGCCGACGAACTGGTCGGGAAGATCCGCGAGGCCGGCCTGAAGCCGTACGGCAGCCACCACGCGCACGCGCTGCACTCGCCGTACTGGTGGCTGAAGTGCGCGTTCGGCGTCGACAACGACAAGGCGCTGCCGGTGCGGGCGTACCACAAGCTGCTGGTCTGGGACATCATGAAGAAGCCGCTCGCGACGCGGGTCGCCGAGCAGGCGCTGAACCCGCTGATCGGCAAGAGCTTCGTGGTCTACGCGACCAAGCCGCACCTTCCGCGTCTCGCCGACGAGGCGGCCGCCAAGTGACCACTCCCCGGACAGAACACCTCGTCCTGCCCGGGGTCCTCACCGCCGAGCAGGCTGCCGCGACCGTCCGCGGCATCCTCGCCGTGCAGCGGGAGGACGGCGCGATCCCGTGGTTCCGTGGGCACCATCTGGACCCGTGGGACCACACCGAGGCCGCGATGGCCCTGGACGCGGCCGGCGAACACGAGGCGGCGGAGCGGGCGTACGACTGGCTGGCCCGCCACCAGAACGAGGACGGTTCCTGGTACGCGGCCTATCTGGACGGCGCCCACGACGACGTCACCGACCGGGCCCGCGAGTCGAACTTCGTCGCGTACATAGCCGTGGGCGTGTGGCACCACTACCTCTCCACCGGTGACGACACGTTCCTGGACCGCCTGTGGCCGTGCGTGTACGCGGCCGTGGAGTGGGTGCTGGGGCTGCAGCAGCCCGGCGGTCAGATCGGCTGGCGCCGCGAGGACGACGGCACGCCCACCGCGGACGCGCTGCTCACCGGCAGCTCCTCGGTCCACCACGCGCTGCGCTGCGCACTGGCCATCGCCGAGCAGCGGGAAGAGCCGCAGCCGGACTGGGAGTTGGCGGTCGGCGCGCTGCGGCACGCGATCCGCCGCCACCCCGAACGGTTCCTCGACAAGGACCGCTACTCGATGGACTGGTACTACCCGGTCCTCGGCGGGGCGCTGACGGGGACGGAGGCCAAGGCCCGCATCGAGGAGTCCTGGGACCGCTTCGTCGTGCCCGGCCTCGGTGTGCGCTGCGTGGTGCCCAACCCGTGGGTGACCGGCGGCGAGTCCAGCGAACTCGCCCTGGCCCTGTGGGCGGTGGGGGAGTCGGACCGCGCGCTGGACATCCTTCAGTCCATTCAGCACCTGCGCGATCCGGAGAGCGGCCTGTACTGGACGGGCTACGTCTTCGAGGACGCCGCGATCTGGCCGCGCGAACTCACCACCTGGACGGCGGGCTCCCTGCTGCTGGCGGTCGCCGCCCTGGGCGGCCACGAGGCCACGTGCACGGTCTTCGGCGCGACCGGCCTCCCGGCGGGCCTGGACCCCGACTGCTGCTAGGGCTCCGCCGAGGCGCGGGAACCGCGCGTCCGGCCGCGGGTCCGCTGCGGCCGCCCGCGCAGTTCCCCGCGCCCCTGCGGGGCGCTTCAGTGGCGGTGCATGCGGTTGGCGATGGCGTGGCCTATGAACAGGTAGACCACGGCGGCCAGGCCGTAGCCGGCGACCACGCGGGCCCAGGCCTTGTCGAAGGTGAACAGGTCACGGGACCAGCCGGCCAGCCAGGCGGCGGCGTCGTGGACGAACTGGACCAGGCTGTTCGCCCGGTTCGCGTCCAGCAGGTACATCAGGATCCACAGGCCGAGGATCACAGCCATGACGTCGGCGACGACCGCGACGACCGTGCCGGCCTGATTCGCACCGTTGCGATATCGAGGGGACATACCTTGCGGATTGCCGGGCGGCGCGCGGTGAAACCCGTACGGCTGCCGCCGGGTGGCGCGGATGACCGCCCCGGGTGAGGCTTCCGGAGGAAGCAGACCGCTCGGGGAGGACAAGTCCGGAGGACCCCGTGCCCGTACCCATACGGCGCCTCTGCGTGGCGCTCACTCTGTGCTGCGCCCTGCTGGCCGGTTCCACCGCGTGCGGCGGCAGCGACACGACCGGCACCACCAAGGCCGCCTCGGCGACGCAGGCCGCGCCCGCCGCCGACACCCCCAGCCCGACCACGTCCGCGGAGAAGCGCAAGTTCGCCAAGACCCGCTTCGTGCTGGACGCGGGCCTCGCCGCGGGCGCGACGTACCAGTGGATCGTGAAGCCCTGGAAGGCGGGCAAGTTCAAGAAGGGCGCCAAGGGCCGCAAGACGGCTCTGGTCAAGGCCGCTCTCGCCGGCGCCTTCACCTACAACCGGCTCAAGGCGGCCAAGAAGAACGCCCAGGGCGACCCGACGCTGGCCAAGGCCCTCGCACCGCTCAGCGCGGGCATCGCGGCCCTGAAGGACCTGCCCGCCAAGCTCCGCAAGGGCGATGAGAACGCGGCCAGTTCCTTCGACGACATCATCAACCAGGTGAAGGACGCGGGGAACAGCGCCGGTGCCCCGGTCAAGGACAAGGTGCCCACGACCTCCCAGCTCACCAAGGGCAGCTAGGCCCTCTCCTTCGGATCTTGCCGGAATCGCGGGGTCGGCCGGAAAGCCCCGTCGGCCGGAGCCGGCCTGATCCGAAGGAAAGGCCCTAAGCGTTCAGCTCCGCCAGCACCCGCAGGGTGTGCGGGTCCGGTGAGAGGGCCAGCAGGTCGGTCACCGGGCCCGCCCGCCACAACCGCAGCCGCTCGGCGATGCGTTCACGCGGCCCGACGAGCGAGATCTCGTCGGCGAAGGCGTCCGGCACGGCCAGCACGGCCTCCATGCGCCGGCCCGCCAGGAACAGCTCCTGGATCCGCCGCGCCTCCTCCTCGTACCCCATGCGGGCCATGAGGTCGGCATGGAAGTTGCGCGCCGCGTGTCCCATCCCGCCGATGTAGAAGCCGAGCATGGCCTTCACGGGCAGCAGCCCCTCGGCCACGTCCTCGCACACCTTCACCCGGGCCATCGGCGCCACCAGGAACCCCTCCGGCACCTTCCGCACCGCCTCCCCGTACACCTCGGGCCGGCTCGGCGCCCAGTACAGCGGCAGCCAGCCGTCGGCGATGCGGATCGTCTGGGCGACGTTCCGGGGGCCCTCCGCGCCGAGCAGGACGGGGAGGCCGGGACGCAGCGGGTGCGTGATCGGCTTCAGGGGCTTGCCGAGCCCGGTGGCGTCCGGACCCCGGTAGGGCAGGGGGTGGAACCGCCCGTCCACCTCCACCGGCGCCTCGCGCCGCAGCACCTGGCGTACGACGTCCACGTACTCCCGGGTCGCGGTCAGCGGCGACTTCGGGAACGGACGGCCGTACCAGCCCTCCACCACCTGCGGCCCCGACAGGCCGAGCCCCAGCATCGTCCGCCCGCCGGACAGGTGGTCCAGGGTGAGCGCGTGCATCGCGGTGGCGGCCGGCGAACGGGCGGCCATCTGGGCAACGGCCGTACCCAGCAGGATCGTCGACGTGTGGGCGGCGATCCAGGTCAGCGGCGTGAACGCGTCCGAGCCCCAGGACTCCGCCGTCCACACCGAGTGGTACCCGAGCCGCTCCGCCTCCCGCGCGAGCGCCACATGACCGGCGTCCGGACCGCGTCCCCAGTATCCGAGTGCGAGACCGAGCCGCATGCGCCTGCCTCCTGACGAACCGTCAGTTCACTGATGGGAGGCGACTGTACGGCAACGGCCCCCCGCCCGGAAGGGCGAGGGGCCGTCGCTGCGGCGGGGTGCGGGCGGTCAGCCGCGCTGGATGCCGGAGGTGTCCTGGAGCACGCCACGACGGCCGTCCTGGGTCTGCGCGACCAGCGCGGCACCGCGCTGCTCGACGGCCAGGTACCAGGTGCCCGGGGCCAGTTCGGCGATCGGGGCCGGCGAGCCGTCCTCCGCGAACAGCGGGCGGGTCACCGGCACGGCGAACCAGAACGGCGAGAAGTCCCCGGCCGGCGGCTGCGGTGCCGGGGCGCCCTGCGCGGGCTGCGGCTGCTGCCCGAACGGCTGGCCCGGCTGCGGCTGGGCGCCGTACGGCTGCGGCTGCGCACCCGGGTAGCCGTAACCACCGGGCGGCTGCGCGCCGTAGGGCTGCGGGGCGGCCGGCTTCGGCGCCGGGATCAACTCGGCCTGCAGCGCGGGGACCTGGGGCGTGGCGATGGCGGCACCCGCGAGGACGAGAGCGGCGATGAGGCCGAGGATGAGACCGGCGCCGGCGCTCGCACCGTCCGGGGTGTCGATCAGCGACCACAGCAGCACCCAGGCGGTCAGGACCGGGAAGGCGGTACCGACCTGTGCCAGGTCGAGCCCGAGCACCTTGCGCTGCTGCGGCAGGCAGCGGTTGACGACGATGAGGACGGCACCGATCACCGCGCCCATGTACACGCCGAGGCCCATGCCCAGGCTGTCCCATGCGTTCCCGTCGGCCGAGGAGCCGAGAAAGGAGTAGCTCTGGAAGGTGAGGAACGACGCGATGAACAGCACCACCGCTGCTCCGATCACCACGCCGTCGCCTCTAGTGAGGGAGCGGATATTCACTTCAGATCCTTCGTAGGTCGTCTCGTCGTCGCTAGACACTACCGTCCGTAAGATCCGGTTGTCCGGCCGCATCCGCCCGCCGGTCACGACTCGCGCAGGAAACTCACGATTCCCTCAGAGATCCCCTGCGCGGCCTTCTGCCGCCAGGCGCCGCTGGTCAGCAGTGCCGCGTCCTTGCTATCGCGCATGTTGCCGCACTCGATGAACACCTTGGGAACCGTTGACAGATTGAGACCACCCAGGTCCGTACGCGTGACGAGACCGGTACCTTCGCCGAGGTAGTTGGACGGCGGCTCACCGGTGTCGCGCAGGAACGTCCCCGCGATCCGGGTGCCGAGGTCGCGGGAGGGGCCGACGATCGGCCGGGTGTCGGCGGCACCCGCGTGCACGGACCCCGGCAGGATCACGTGGAAGCCGCGGTTGCCCGCCGCGGAGCCGTCGGCGTGAAGGGAGATGGCGGCGTCCGCGTGCGCCACGTTGCCGATCCTGGCCCGCTCGTCCACGCACGGCCCCCAGGGCGGGCTGTCCCCGTCACGCGTCAGCTTCACCGTGGCGCCCTGCTGTTCGAGCAGGGTGCGCAGCCGGTGGGCCACGTCGAGGGTGAACCGGGCCTCGGTGTAACCGGCGTTGGTGGAGGTCCCGGTGGTGTCGCACTCCTTGTGGTTGGTGCCGATGTCCACCTGTCGGCCGATCTCGGCCGTGTGCCGGAAGTTGCCCTGGTTGTGCCCCGGGTCGATGACGACGACCTTGCCCTTGAGCGGGCCGGATCCGGTGGGCGCGGGCGCCTTGGGGGGCCGCTTGCCGTCGTCGGTGGGCGAGGCGGAGCGGGCCGGCGGGGACGAGTGGGCCGCGGTCGTGCGCGCGGCCGACGTGGCGGCGGCATGGCCGGAGCCGCCGGAACCACCGCCGCCCACCGCCTCGTACACCACCCAGCCGAGCAGCGCGCCGGGCACGAGCGCGGCGAGCGCGACGGTCAGGGGGCCGCGCCGGGGCCGGCGCGGCTGCGGGGGATCGAAGTCCGGGCCTACGTACGACACGTCTGTGACTCTAACCGGGGCCTCAGATCCCCGCTCCCGTTCGCCGCAGGACGCGCAGTGAGCCGGCCACCGTGACCTCGGTGAACGCCCCGGACTCGCGTGCCCGCAGATACACGCGGTAGGGCGCCTGCCCGGTGAATTCGTCCTCCGGATGCGGGAAGACGTCGTGGATGACGAGGAGGCCGCCCTCGGCGACGTGCGGGGCCCAGCCCTCGTAGTCGGCGGTGGCGTGCTCGTCGGTGTGGCCGCCGTCGACGAAGACGAGGCCGAGCGGGGAGTTCCAGATCGCCGCGATCTGCGGGGAGCGGCCGACGAGCGCGACCACGTGCTCCTCCAGGCCCGCCCGGAACAGCGTGCGCCGGAAGGCGGGCAGCGTGTCCATCAGGCCGACCTCGGGGTCCACGGTCTGCGGGTCGTGGTAGTCCCAGCCGGGCTGCTGCTCCTCGCTGCCCCGGTGGTGGTCGACGGTCAGCGCGCTGACCCCGGCCTGCCGGGCCGCGTCGGCGAGCAGGATCGTGGAGCGCCCGCAGTAGGTGCCGACCTCCAGCAGCGGCAGCCCGAGCCGCCCCGCCTCCAGCGCAGCCGCGTACAGCGCCAGCCCCTCGTCCACGGGCATGAACCCCTTGGCCGCCTCGAACGCGGCCAGGATCTCGGGCTTGGGGGAGGGCGCGGACATCAGGGGGCCTTCCGGTCGTACGACGGTGTGAGCGCCCATGCTGCCGCACCCCCCGCCGAGTGTTCGACAGGGGGTGCGTGCGGAAGGGGTGCGGGGAGCTTCTAGGCGTGCACAGTCTCCCCGGGCAGGGAGAGGTCCAGCTCGACGGCGCGCTCCTCACCGGAGTGCGTGGCGGAGGACGCGAGCGGCCCGTGGCCGGAGGCCTTCGCGGCCAGCACGTACGCCCCCTCGGCCGGCACGGCGAGCACATAGCCGCCGTCCTCGTCGGAGACGGCCGCCCCCGCCTGCCGGCCCCGCCGGTCGATCAGGGTCACCTTGGCCCGGGCGACCGGGGAACCGTCGGCACCCAGCACCCGGCCGCGGAAGCCCCGCAGCACCTCCTCGGCCCGCTCCAGCGAAGCGTCCTCCTCGCTGCTGGCCCGCAGCTGCGTGTGCTGCTGCCGAGCCGGCCGGCCGGCCTTCGGCAGGCACAGCGCGAGCAGCAGGCCCGCGGCGACGGCGGCCGTGGCGATCAGGAAGGAGACCCGGAAGCCGTGCATGGTCGGGACGGCGATGCCGCCCACGTTGTCCGCCGTGTTGGCCAGCACCATGCCGATGACGGCACTGGAGACCGACGTGCCGATGGACCGCATCAGGGTGTTGAGGCCGTTGGCCGCGCCGGTCTCCGAGGCCGGGACCGCGCCGACGATCAGCGCGGGCAGGGAGGAGTAGGCGAGGCCGATGCCGGCGCCGAGGACCACGGAGGTGACGATCGTCTGCCAGGCCGCGTCCATCAGGCCGAGGCCGCCGCCGTAGCCGAGCGCGATGATCAGCAGGCCGATGATGAGGGTGGTCTTCGGGCCGTACTTGGCGGACAGCCGGGCGTAGACCGGGGCCGTGAACATCATCGTCAGGCCCAGCGGGGCCACGCACAGACCCGCGACGACCATGGACTGGCCGAGGCCGTAGCCGGTGGCCTTCGGCAGCTGGAGCAGCTGCGGCAGGACCAGGGAGACGACGTAGAACGCGACGCCGACCATGATCGAGGCGAGGTTGGTGAAGAGCACGGCCGGGCGGGCGGTGGTGCGCAGGTCGACCAGGGGCGCCTGGACGCGCAGCTCGAACAGGCCCCACAGGAGGAGGACGGCGACGGACGCGGCGAACAGGCCGAGCGTCGTACCCGAGGACCAGCCCCAGTCGCTGCCCTTGGTGATGGGCAGCAGGAGGAGGACCAGGCCGGTGGACAGGCCGATCGCGCCGAGCAGGTCGAAGGAGCCCTCCGCGCGCATCGGGGACTCGGGCACGACGAGCAGGGTGAGGACGATGGCGACGGCGCCGAGGCCGGCGGCGCCGTAGAACAGGGCGTGCCAGTTCGAGTGCTGGGCGACCAGGGCGGCGGCGGGCAGCGCGAGGCCGCCGCCGACGCCTATGGAGGAGCTCATCAGGGCCATGGCCGAGCCGAGCTTCTCGCGCGGCAGCATGTCGCGCATCAGGCCGATGCCGAGCGGGATCGCGCCCATGGCGAAGCCCTGCAGGGTGCGGCCCACGATCATGGTGAGCAGCTGGCTGGTGAGGGCGCTGACCAGGGCGCCGACCACCATCACGGCGAGGCTGAGGATGAGCATGCGCCGCTTGCCGTACAGGTCGCCGAGGCGGCCCATGATCGGGGTGGCGACGGCGCCGGACAGCAGGGTCGAGGTCAGGACCCAGGTGGCGTTGGAGGGGGCGGTGTCCAGCAGCTGCGGCAGGTCCTTGATGACCGGCACGAGCAGGGTCTGCATCACCGCGACCACGATGCCCGCGAAGGCGAGCACCGGGACCACGGCGCCGCTCGGTCGCCGAGCGGGCTGATCGGTCGTCGTGTCAGTCATTGAGTGAGGCCTCCCGTGAACATAAGTGCCGGGTAAACCTCGTATGCACAGGCAACTATTCCGTTGCTTCGGGCCTCTAATCGATTCTTGACCGGCCCATGGGTTTCTGACGTTACGTCAGGAATCTGGGTGAGGGTCTGGTGCATTGCTGCAACAGGTTCTAGTCTCCTGCGCCATGAAGGCCTATGTCGCCGGGGTCGGGATGACCAGGTTCGAGAAGCCCGAGACGCGTTCATGGCAGTACTGGGACATGGTGCGGGAGGCGGGGAGCGCGGCGCTGGCGGACGCGGGCGTCACGTACGCCGATGTGGAACAGGTTCCCGTCGGCTACTGCTTCCAGCCCTCGACGGCCGGTCAGCGAGCCGCGTATGAGCTGGGTCTCACCGGCGTCCCCGTCTACAACGTCAACAACAACTGCGCCACGGGCGCGACCGCGCTCATGCTCGCCCGCCAGCTGGTCGAGGGCGGCGCGGCCGACTGCGTGCTGGCGCTGGGCTTCGAGAAGATGAAGAAGGGCGCGCTCGGGGGCGGGGCGGACGGCGGGGACTTCCGGACCTCCCCCGTGGCCCGGCACTACGGCGTCATGGCCGCCCGGCACGGCTTCGAGGCGACCCCGCCGACCGCGCAGATCTTCGGTGACGCGGCCCGCGAGCACATGGAGCGGTACGGCACCACCGAGGCGCAGCTCGCCGCCGTCGCCGCCAAGAACCACCGGCACTCCGCGCACAACCCCTACGCCCAGTTCCGGGACGTGTACGAGGTCGGCGACATCCTCGCCTCCCGTACCGTCCACCGTCCGCTGACCAAGCTCCAGTGCTCGCCGACCTCGGACGGCGCGGCGGCGGCCGTGGTGGTCTCCGAGCGGTTCGCCGGGCGACGGCCGGCAAACGGCCTGGTCGAGATCGCCGGGCAGGCGATGGCCACGGACACCGAGGAGTCCTTCGCGTCCGGCTCCTGCATCGACGTCGTCGGGCAGCCGATGTCCCGGGAGGCTGCCCGGCAGGCCTACGAACGCGCCGGGCTCGGCATCGAGGACGTGCACGTGATCGAGCTGCACGACTGCTTCTCGGTCAACGAGCTGCTGACGTACGAGGCGCTCGGCCTGTGCGCGACCGGCGAGTCGGGCAAGCTGATCGAGTCGGGCGCGACGACGTACGGCGGCCGGTGGGTGGTGAACCCGTCCGGCGGGCTGATCTCCAAGGGACACCCGCTCGGCGCGACCGGGCTGGCCCAGACCGCGGAACTGGTGTGGCAGCTGCGGGGAGAGGCGGGGGAGCGCCAGGTGCCGGGTGCGCGCGTGGGACTCGCGCACAACATCGGGCTGGGCGGGGCGGCGGTGGTGACGGTGCTGCGGCGGGTGTAGGCCGTACGGCCCATCCCGCGCTGGTCCGAAATGCCGATGCCAGGACCGTCCGCGGGTTGAGACCATGACACCCATGCTCGAATCCGCCGTCACCCCACCCCTCATATCCCGCCGCACCGCACCCCCGACCTGGCTGGTGGTCGCCCTCGCCTGCGCCGGTCAGTTCCTCGTCGTGCTCGACGTGTCCGTCGTGAACGTCGCCCTGCCCTCGATGCGGGCCGACCTCGGGCTCACGACCTCCGGTCTGCAGTGGGTGGTGAACGCCTACGCCATCGCCTTCGCCGGCTTCATGCTGCTGGGCGGCCGGGCCGGCGACCTCTACGGCCGCAAGCGGATGTTCCTCGTCGGCCTCGCCCTGTTCACGCTGGCCTCGCTGGGCGGCGGACTGGCCCAGGACGGCTGGCAGTTGCTGCTGGCGCGGGCCGTACAGGGGCTGGGTGCCGCGGTGCTGGCCCCGTCGACGCTGACCCTGCTGACCTCCGCGGTGCCGGAGGGGCCGGCGCGCGCCCGGGCCATCGCCACCTGGACCGCGGTGGGCGCCGGGGGCGGGGCCGCCGGCGGCCTGGTCGGCGGGGTGCTGGTGGACCTGTCGTCCTGGCGCTGGGTGCTGCTGATCAACGTGCCGGTGGGCGCGGTGGTGCTGGCCGGCTCGGTGCTGTGGCTCCGGGAGAGCCGGGCGGGGGACGGGCGGCGCCTGGACCTGCCGGGCGCGCTGCTGGTGACGGCGGGCCTCGCGGCGCTGGCCTACGGCATCGCGCAGACCGAGGCGCAGGGCTGGAGCGCGGCGGCGACCCTGCTGCCGCTGCTCGCCGGACTGCTGCTGATCGCCGCGTTCCTGCTGGCCGAGGCGCGTACGGCGGCCCCGCTGATGCCGCTCGGCCTGCTCCGGGTGCGCTCGGTGGCGTCGGCGAACGCGGCCATGTTCGTCTCCGGTTCGGCCATGTTCTGCATGTGGTACTTCATGACGCTGTACGCCCAGAACGTGCTCGGCTACACACCGCTGGAGGCCGGGTTCGCCCTCGTGCCCAGTTCGCTCGCCGTGGTCGTCGGCTCCAAGCTGGCGCCACGCCTGATGCGGGCGGCGGGCGCGCGGTCGGTGGCGGTGGGGGGCACGCTGGTGGCCGCGGCCGGCTTCGGCTGGCAGTCCACGATGAGCGCGCACGAGGCGTACATCCCCGCGATCATGATCCCGGGGGTGCTGATGATGCTCGGCGCGGGCCTGGCCGCGACCCCGCTCGCCGCGCTGGCCACCTCGGGGGCGGCACCGGGCGAGGCCGGTGTGGTCTCCGGCCTGATCAACACCTCCCGTACGATGGGCGGTTCACTCGGACTCGCCGTGATGTCCACGATCGCCGCGGCCGGCACCGGCAGCGGCGACGGCCCGGCGGCGCTGACGGACGGCTACGCGCTGGCGTTCCGCGCGAGCACGGCGGTGCTGCTGGCCGGCGCGGTGCTGATCCGGGTGTGGCTGCCGCGGAAGTGAGGCGCGGCGGCAGCCCCGGACGGCTGCGCCGTCGCCTGCGGCAGCGAGTACGTCCAGGGCTGGGACCCGCACGGGTGGGACCGCTGTCCCGGCTGGTGGGCCGGGGGCCGGACGAGAACTCGTCTGCGCCGGATCCGTGACGGGAGGCAACGGTCCGGGCCGCTCATGGACTCCTTCTGACATCAAGGAGGTGTTCATGGGGGACGGGAAGAAGGCTCGGGACGAGGAGTTCCAGAGCTTCATGGTCGGCCGCTGGCCGCGGCTGATGCGTACGGCATTCCTCCTCACGGGGGAGCAGCACGCCGCCGAGGACCTGGTCCAGTCGACGCTCGAACAGGTCTACGCGTCCTGGCGCAAGGTCGGCGCCGCCGACGACCCGGAGGCGTACGTACGGCGGGTGATGATCAACGCGCATGCGCGCAGACACCGCAGAAGGCTGAAGGAGTTCCTGGCCCCGCGGGACGACGCGGGCCTGGTGCGCGAGGTGGCCGACACGGGGGACCGGATCGCGCAGGCCGACGACCGCGGCGCGCTGCTCCAGGCGCTCGCCCACCTGCCCGTGCGGCAGCGGGAGGCGGTGGTCCTGCGCTACTGGGAGGACCTGACGGAGACCCAGACGGCTCAGGCGATGGGCTGTTCGGTCGGCACGGTGAAGAGCAACGCGGCCAAGGGGATCGCCAAGCTCCGCGCCCTGCCGGGACTGGCCGACACGGTGACGTACGGAGGGCGGAAGTGATGAGCGCGGACCGGGAGAACCACCTGATGACCGACATGACGCAGACGGACCTCGCCCTCCTCCTCGCGGACGCGGCGGACGGGGTCGAGATCGGCACGGCCCCGGTGCAGGCGGTCATCCGCGGCGGCCGGCGGCGCAGGGCCCGCCGCTGGGCGATGGCGACCACCACCGCCCTGGTGCTGGCGGGGTCGGCGGGGGCGACCCTGGCGGTGGCGGGGGTGCCGGGCGGCCACGGCGACGCAGGGCGGCCCGTGGCGACGCGGCCGTCCGCGCCCGAGGCACGGTACGTCTACGAGCCGCAGGTCACGGAGTTGGCGCGCGGCACGGACCACGGCACCCGCTGGCGGGTGGTCGTGGCCGTGTGGGGAGCGCCGCGGGACGGGACGGAGGCGGCCGTGCAGCGGTCCGCGATGCGGAAGTTCGGCATCGAGTCGCACGGGCTGCCCGACAGCCCGCACCTGGTCGGGAAGACCTCGTACTACTCGGGCCTGTACTACGGCGACCACCCCTTCAGGGCGATGATCTTCAACACGGTCGAGAAGTGGGAAGCCCTGACCGGCAAGGACATGATGTCGGGGGCGGTCCCCCTGGCCGCGGCGGACACCGACGGTCCCGAACGGCTCGTGGTGGGCACGGTCGCCCTGACCGCCCGGCAGGTCGAGTGCGGCTGGAAGGACGGCACCAGCACGGTGGTCGAGCCCCAGGCGGTGGCCGGCTCGCCGGTGGAGTGGTTCGCGTGCACGGCGCCGGCGGGGACCGCCTACCAGGGCGCGGAAGTGATCCGGTAGGTCACAGCCACCCCTGCTGCCGGGCCTCCCGTACGGCCTCCGCCCGGTTCCTCGTGCCGGTCTTGCCGATCGCCGAGGACAGGTAGTTGCGCACGGTGGACTCGGACAGATGCAGCCGGCCGGCCATGTCGGCGACGGTCGCCCCGTCGGCCGACGCCTTCAGCACGTCGCACTCCCGGGCCGTCAGCGGACTGGGCCCGGCGCTGAGGGCGGCGGCGGCCAGCGCCGGGTCGACCACGGTCTCCCCGGTGAGCACGCGCCGGATGGCGGCGGCCAGTTCCTCCACGGGCCCGTCCTTGACGAGGAACCCGGCGGCCCCCGCCTCCATGGCCCGGCGCAGATAGCCGGGCCGGCCGAAGGTGGTGAGGATCAGCACCCGGCAGTCGGGCGCCTGCCGGTGCAGCTCCGCCGCCGCGTCGAGGCCGCTCATGCCCGGCAGTTCGATGTCCAGCAGGGCCACGTCCGGCCGGTGGGTGAGCACGGAGTCCACGATGGCGTCGCCCGAGGCCAGCTGGGCCACCACCTCGATGTCCGCCTCCATGCCGAGCAGCAGGGCGAGAGCGCCGCGCATCATGCCCTGGTCCTCGGCGAGCAGCACCCGGACGGACGTGGCGGGCCGGTGCTCCCGGGGCATCTCGTTCATGGGCTCAGAGTACGGCCGCGGGCGCGCCGGCAGGCGGCGTCGGCCAAGACTCCGTCTTTTCGGCGCACCGGGGGTTGACGGGACCGGCCGGTGCCAAAACAATCTCCGGTGCATTTCCAGGAATCCACGGTAATTCAACCAGGCGAATTGGTTCGGTATTTCGATCGAACGCCGTCCGAGATATCGGACAGGCGAACCCGAACGGACGCTGTCCCCGACGAACCCGAGGTGCACCGTGCTCTCGACAACCCCCCGCTCCGGCCCCCGCCGGATCAGAAACGCCGTCCTCTCCGTGCTCGCCGTCTGCGCCGCCCTCGCCGGGCTGCTGCTCGGCACCGGCGCATCCCCGGCCGCCGCCGCGAGTGCGCTGCCCTGTGACGTCTACGGCGCCGCCGGCACCCCCTGCGTCGCCGCGCACAGCCTGGTCAGGGCGCTGTACTCCGCGTACAACGGCTCGCTCTACCAGGTGAAGCGCGCCTCGGACGGCGCCACGAAGGACATCGGGCTGCTGTCCGCCGGCGGCTACGCGAACGCCGCCGCGCAGGACTCCTTCTGTTCCGGCACGACCTGCGTCATCACCGGGATCTACGACCAGTCCGCGCGCCACAACGACCTCACGGTCGAGGGCGCGGGCGGGGCCGGGGCGGCCGACGTCGGCGCCCCCGCCGACGCGCTGCCGGTGACCGTCGGCGGCCACCAGGTCTACGGCCTGGAGATCTCCGCCGGAATGGGCTACCGGGACGACTCCACCTCGGGCGTGGCCGTGAACGGGCAGGCCGAGGGGATGTACATGGTGACGTCCGGCACCCACGTCAACAACCGCTGCTGCTTCGACTACGGCAACGCCGAGACGAACAACAAGGACACCGGCAACGGTCACATGGACGCCATCAACTTCGGCACCGAGTGCTGGTTCTCGCCCTGCTACGGGCAGGGCCCCTGGGTGCAGGCCGACCTGGAGAACGGGCTGTTCCAGTCCGACGCCGGACACAGCAGGAACACCTCGAACACGGGGACCGGGCCGCTGCCGTTCGTGACCGCGTTGCTGAAGAACAACGGGCAGAACCATTTCGCGCTGAAATATGGAAATGCCCAATCCGGCCGGCTGACCACCACCTATTCCGGGGGCGAGCCGACCGCCGGCGGCTACGCGCCGATGCACCAGGAGGGCGCCATCGTCCTCGGCACCGGCGGTGACAACAGCAACGGCTCCATCGGCTCCTTCTTCGAGGGCGTCATGACCTCCGGCATCCCGACGGACGCCGCCGACGACGCCGTCCAGGCCGACATCGTCTCCGTCGGCTACGGCGGCGCCACCGGCAGCACCGGCACGCTGACCCCCGGCTCGGAGATCTCGCTGCGCGCCACCACCTCCTGCTGCACCGCCGACTACGTCCGCCACCAGAACGACGCGGGCGTGCTCTCCCCGATCACGTCGGGCAGTTCGAGCCTGGACAGGAGCGACGCGACCTGGATCGTCCGCCGAGGACTCGCGAGCGGCTCCTGCGTCTCCTTCGAGTCCCGTAACCACCCCGGCGACTTCCTGCGCCACTACGACTACAAGCTCCACCGGCAGCCCATGGACGGCACCGCCCAGTTCCGCGCCGACGCCACCTTCTGCCCACAGACCGGCAAGAGCGGCACCGGCACCTCGTTCGCCTCGTACAACTACCCGACGCGCTATCTGCGCCACTACGACTACAACCTGTACATAGCGAGCGACGGCGGCTCCGACGACTTCGACAGCACCACGTCGTGGACCGACGACGTCAGCTGGGCGGTCGCCCCGCCCTGGGCGCCGTAGTCACCGCCTCGGCGGACTCCGCCGACCGGTGCGGGAGTTCGGCGGTCACCGTGAAACCGCCGCGTGGCGACGGGCCGACCGTGAGCGAGCCGCCCGCCGCCGCGAGGCGCTCGGTCAGCCCCTTCAGGCCCGTGCCGCCGATGCCCTCCCGGGGCCGGCCGGCGGCCCGGCCCGAGCCGTCGTCGGTCACGGTGAGCCGGGCCCGCTCGCCGCCGCTCTCGACGGTGATCTCGCACCGGCCGGCGTCACTGTGCCGGACGACGTTGGTGACCGCTTCCCGCACCACCCAGCCGAGCAGCGCCTCCGTCTGCGGTGCGAGCGGCGCGCCCGACTCGCGCACCACCGGTGTCACGCTCGCCGCGGACAGCGCCGAGCGGGCCCGGGTCAGCTCGGTGGCGAGGCTGCCCTCCCGGTAGCCGGTCACCGCCTCGCGGATCTCGGTGAGCGCCTGCCGGCCCACCGACTCGATGTCCGTGATCTGCCCCAGCGCCGCGTCCAGGTCGCGCGCGGCCAGCCGCCGGGCCGCCTCGGACTTCACCACGATCACCGACAGGGTGTGCCCGAGCAGGTCGTGCAGATCGCGGGAGAAGCGCAGCCGCTCCTTCTCCACCGCGCGCCGGGCCAGTTCCTCACGGGCGGCCCGCAGTTCCCGCACGGCCTCGGACAGGCCGAGGATCGCGGCGGTCACCATGCTGGAGATGAAGGTGGCGTAGCCGATGCTCGACGCGGTGCCCCAGCCGTCGCGGACGTAGCAGACGGCACCCGCGTACACCGAGAGCAGCAGGCCCGTACGGCCCAGCCAGGGGCCGCGCAGGGAGGCTCCCGCCGCCAGCCCGAGCAGCGGGAAGAACATCAGCCAGTCACCGCCGTACCCGAGGGCGAGACCCGTGGTCAGCAGGCCCGCCAGCGCCAGCGCCACCCGGGTGGAGACCGCCTCGCGCTTGTTCCGGTCGAAGGAGCGGAAGGTGACGTAGATGTAGAGCGAGTTGAAGGCGAGCAGGCCCAGGCCGCCGATCCACGGGTTCGGGGTCCTGCCCTGGAGGACGTTGGAGAAGGCCCCCATCCCCATCAGCAGCCAGGGCAGCAGGGCGAAGCCGGTGGGCGGCGGGCCCGGATGGTCGAGGTCCGGGTGCTTCCCCTGCTTGCGGGCGGCCCGTTGCGCGGCCCGGAAGCGCTCGATGTCGGCCCGCCACCGGCGCCGCTCGGCCCGCAGCGCCCGTATGTGGCAGCGGATTCTCCGTGCCCAGGTCATGTTCCTGATCCCCCCGATCGGACGGTCCCCGCCGTGCGGTCGTGCGACGGCGCAGCGTACGAACCGAACCCTACGGAGCCGGGCCCCGGCTCCGGCAGATGCGCATGTACGGACTCGGGCAGGACAAATGTCACCGCCGACGCGAACTGACACGGCGTCAGGAGCCTTCCCAAGTGCGGAGCACTGGGCTATACAGAGGGCGCCGGAATGGAACGCGTTCTAGATCCGCCCATGGACGACCTCGGTGCGGCCGACGGTGCGGACGGTCGTGCCGAGGTCTTGAGATCCCCCAGGAGTCCCATGCCCATCGACGCAGCCAAGGCCCTCGCCGCCGAACCACGCACCGGCGAGATCACCTGGACCACGAAGGACGTACAGCTCTACCACCTCGGCATCGGCGCGGGCACCCCCGCCACCGACCCCGACGAGCTGCGCTACACCCTGGAGTCCCGGCTGCACGTCCTGCCGAGCTTCGCCACCGTCGCGGGCTCCGGCGCGCCCGGGGTGATCAGCGGCCTGTCGATGCCCGGCGTGGAGGTCGAGCTCGCCAAGGTCCTGCACGGCGGGCAGACGCTGCGCATCCACCGCCCCATCCCGGCCGAGGGGACGGCGACCGCGGCCAACCGGCTCGCCGCCGTGTACGACAAGGGCAAGGCCGCCATCCTGGTCCTGCGCACCGAGGTCGCCGACCCCGACGGGCCGCTGTGGACCAACGACTCGCAGATCTTCGTCCGCGGCGAGGGCGGCTGGGGCGGCGACCGCGGCCCCGCCACCCGACTGGACCCGCCCACCGGTGACCCGGACCGGACCGTCGAGCGCCCGATCCGCGAGGACCAGGCCCTCCTCTACCGCCTCTCCGGCGACTGGAACCCGCTGCACGCCGACCCCGAGTTCGCGAAGCTCGCCGGCTTCGAGCGGCCCATCCTGCACGGCCTGTGCACCTACGGCATCACGCTGAAGGCGGTCGTGGACACGCTGCTCGGCGGCGACGTCACCCGCGTCCGCGGCTACGGCACCCGGTTCGCCGGGGTGGTGTACCCGGGCGAGACCCTGCGCATCCGCATGTGGCGCCAGGAGGGGAGCGTCCGGGTGGCCGTGAGCGCCGTGGAGCGCCGGGACGCGCCGGTCCTCGCCGACACGATCGTCGAACACTCTTGATCCAGTGAGCAGTTGAGGGGAGCCGCAGCATGCGCGCAGCCGTACTGCACGAGATCGGCCAGGAGAAGCTGGAGGTCCACGACGACGTCGAGGCGGTGGGCTTCGGCCCCGGCAGGGTCAGGGTCCGGGTGCGGGCCACCGGGCTGTGCCACTCGGACCTGTCCGCGATGAGCGGGGTGCTGCCGCAGCCCGCGCCGTTCGTGCCGGGCCACGAGGGCGCCGGCGAGATCCTGGAGGTCGGCGACGGCGTACGGCACCTGAAGCCCGGCGACCGGGTCGTGCTGTGCTGGCTGCCGGCCTGCGGGGCCTGCCCGGCCTGCGGGCGCGGGCAGACCGAGCTGTGCCTGGCCGGGTTCATGAACGCGGGCACCCCGAACTTCCGGCGCTCCGGCGGCGACGTCTTCGGCTTCGCGGGCACCGGCACCTTCGCCGAGGAGGTCGTGGTCGACGCCGGCTGCGCCGTGCCCATCCCGGACGACGTGCCGTACGACATCGCCGCGCTGATCGGCTGCGGGGTGACCACGGGGCTCGGGGCCGCCCTCAACACGGCCGACGTGGAGGCCGGTTCGTCGGTCGCCGTCATCGGGTGCGGGGGCGTCGGCATCTCCGCCGTACAGGGGGCCCGGCTGAAGGGCGCCGCCGAGATCGTCGCCGTCGACCCGGTCGCCTCCCGGCGCGAGTCCGCGCTCAGGTTCGGGGCGACGCAGGCCGTCGCCCCTCAGGAGCTGGCCGACGCCAAGCAGCGGGTCACCGGCGGGGAGGGCTTCGACTACGTCTTCGAGGTGGTCGGCAGGTCGGCCACCGCCCGCACCGCCTACGAGAACACCCGGCGCGGCGGCACCCTCGTCGTGGTCGGCGCGGGTGCCATGGACGACTTCCTGCAGCTCAACATGTTCGAGCTGTTCTTCGACGAGAAGCGCATCCTGCCCTCCCTGTACGGCGGCGGCGACGTGATCCGCTCCTACGAGCGCACCATCGCCCTGTGGCGGGCCGGGCGCGTCGACCTCGCCGGGCTGATCACCCACCGGGTGCAGCTGGCGGAGATCAACGAGGCCCTGGACCGGATGCGGTCCGGGACGGCCCTGCGCACCTGCATCGAGATCTGAGGGCGGAGCGGAATGTCACTGCCTCTCGAAGGACTGTCCGCCGTCGTCACCGGTGCCGGGCGCGGGCTCGGCCGGGCCGAGGCCCTGGAACTCGCCCGGCTCGGCGCGGCCGTCGTCGTCAACGACTACGGGCAGCCCGGGCGGGACGGGTCCGGCGAGGCGTCGGCGGGGCCCGCCGAACAGGTCGCCGCCGAGATCCGCGCGGCCGGCGGCGAGGCCCTCGCGCACACCGGGGACGTCGCCGACCCCGGGCAGGCCGGGGACCTCGTCCGGCTGGCGATCGCCGCGTTCGGCAAGCTGGACGTCCTCGTGAACAACGCGGGCATCCTGCGCGACCGCATGGTCTTCTCCATGACCGAGGACGAGTGGGACTCGGTGATCCGCGTCCATCTCAAGGGGCACTTCAACACGACCCGGATCGCCGCCGCGCACTGGCGGGAGCGGGCCAAGGCGGCCGGGGGGCCGGTGTACGGGCGGATCGTGAACACCTCCTCGGAGGCGTTCCTCGCCGGTTCCGCCGGCCAGCCCAACTACGCCGCGGCGAAGGGCGGGATCGTCGGCCTGACCACGTCCACCGCCCTGGCCCTCGCCAAGTACGGCGTCACGGCCAACGCCATCTGCCCGCGCGCCCGGACCCGGATGACCGAGGACGTCTTCGCCGGCCTGCGGGCGCCGGACGAGGGCCTCGACCCCCTGGCCCCGGAGCATGTCGCCCCCCTCGTCGGCTACCTGGCCGCACCGGCCGCCGCCCGGATCAACGGACAGCTGCTCGTCGTGCACGGCGGCATGGTGGCGATCGTCGAACGTCCCCGGGTGCAGGCGAAGTTCGACAGCAAGCAGGAGACGTTCACGTACGACGAACTCGACGCACTGCTGACCCCGCACTACGCGGACCGGCCCCCGGGAGAGACCTTCGCGGCGGCGGAGGTGCTGGGGTTGAAACGCGGGTGAGGAAAGGGAAGAGGAGGAAAGGGAAGAGGGGGCGCCGGCCGGCGCCCCCTCTTCCGTTACCACCGTCAGGCGGCCGCCTCTGCGGCCTCCTGTGCCGGCTTGCGGTGCCGGCCGTGCGGAGCCGTCTCGTTCTCCTGGGCCGATACCGCGCCCCGGTGCCGGCCGTGGCCGGCAGCCTCGTGAGAATCGGCGGACAGCTGCTCCGTCGTGCTGGTGTCGCTCATCGGACGTATTCACCCCGTCAACATGATCTTTCGTACAGCCGGGCGAGTGTAACCGGCACACCGCGGGCCGAATCCAGGCGCACACGCCAACCGGCACTACTTCGTTACAAGACGTCCCAGGGGTGCCTGTTGCAACGGCACAGGACGCGCCACCGCAGGCTCCGGAGGATGCGGTTCCGCCCCCTCCCGGGGCGCCTCGGGCACCCCGGCAGCCGTACCGTCCGGGACCGGATCCCCCAGGCCCCCGCCCCCCGATTCCCCCGGCACCGCGGCGGCCGTACCGCCCGCGGCCCCCGTGGCCCCCGTCTCCCCCCTCGGCACCGGCAGCTCCGCCACGCCGCACGGAGTCTCCCGCGTCGCGTACGGCAGCCGCAGCACCCCGTCCCGCGTCCACAGCCCGGCCCCCGCCAACCACCCCTCGGGGGACGGGAGATGACGCACCCGCCGCTCGGCCGGCCGCCAGATGCCGACCCAGCTGCCGAACGCGCCGTCGACCCGCAGCGCCACCGCGCAGTTCTCCGGCATCAGCACCTGCCCCGGCTGGACGGCGAACGGCGTCACCGCGCAGTCCGGCATCCGCAGACACTCCGGGAAGCGCACCGGCAGCATGCTGCCGAGCACGCCCCAGCCCAACCGTTCCCGTCCGGGGCAGGGCGCGTCCGAGGAGATCAGCAGCAGCCCGCTGTCGGGGTCGGCGAGCAGCAGCCGGTCGTCGCTGCCGTCCGCGATCTGCAGCAGCGGCGAGACCTCCGCGCGCTCCAGGTCCACCACCACCGTCTTGGTCCGGCCGCCCAGCTCCCGGTCCAGCGCCAGCATCCGCCCGCCGCGGTCCAGCCAGACCCCGCCCGCGCAGCGCCCCGGCACCTCGGCGACCCGCTCCGGACCGCGGGCCCCGCCCGCCACCAGCCAGACGGTCGCGGAGCGCGGGCCGACGGCGAGGGCGTACGCCCGCACGCCCCCCGGCGCCGGCGGCAGCAGCCTCAGCCGGGCGCCGGGCTCCGGGCACTGCACCGCGCCGAGCGGCAGCTCGCCGGTGCCGGGCCCGGTCGGGTACAGCAGCGAGAAGACGTGCCGGCCCTCGGCCAGCCGGTGGATCAGCACCCGGCCGTCGCCCATGGGCTGCACCTCGGTGCCCGGCTCCTCCGGCTGGTTGCCGGGCAGCGGCACGGCGTACGGTTCCGGGCCGTCCAGCGTCCAGCGCTCCGGGAACCAGCAGTCACCGGCCGGCGCGAGCCGGGCCGCGTACGCGCCGTCCGCCGTGATGGCGCAGGCCGTCGAGCCGTCCGCGGCACCGGTCGACGGGGGTTCGGTCGCACAGGCGGTCATCGTTCGGTCACCTCCGGCGACGAAGCTAGTTTTCGTACGCACGGCCGTGGGACCGGCGGTCGCCCACTTCACACATACGGGTGGCGCAGAAGCGATTCCTCTGAGGAAGCGGGGGGTGCTGTGCTGAGCGGGACGCCGGACGGTTCCGGTGCGGCCCCGCCGAACAGCCAGGTAGCCTTTTCCCCGTGCCCCGTCTGTCTGAAGTCATCGCCGCGCTGGAGAACCTCTGGCCCGCCGAGCGGGCCGAGTCCTGGGACGCGGTCGGCACGGTCGTGGGCGACCCCGATCAGGAGGTCACCCGGGTCCTGTTCGCCGTCGACCCCGTGCAGGAGATCGTCGAGGAGGCGGTGAAGCTCGGCGCCGACCTGCTGGTCACCCACCACCCGCTCTACCTGCGCGGTACGACGACGGTGGCGGCGACCCACTTCAAGGGCCGGGTCGTGCACACGCTGATCAAGAACGACATCGCGCTGCACGTCGCCCACACCAACGCCGACACGGCCGACCCGGGCGTCTCGGACGCCCTGGCCGGCGCGCTCGACCTCCGGGTCGTACGCCCCCTCGTGCCGGACCCGGCCGACCCGCAGGGCTGTCGGGGCCTCGGCCGCGTGTGCGAACTCGACCACCCTCTCACCGTGCGCGAGCTGGCCGCCCGCGCCGCCGAGCGGCTGCCCGCCACCGCGCAGGGCATCCGGGTGGCCGGCGACCCCGAGGCCGTCGTCCGGACGATCGCCGTCAGCGGCGGTTCCGGCGACAGTCTCTTCGACCAGGTCCGCGCGGCCGGTGTCGACGCCTTCCTCACCGCCGACCTGCGCCACCACCCGGCCTCCGAGGCGGTGGCCCAGAGCCCCCTCGCGCTGCTCGACGCGGCGCACTGGGCCACCGAGTGGCCCTGGTGCGAGCTGGCCGCGAGCCAGCTCGACGAGATCTCCGACCGTCACGGCTGGGACCTGCGCGTCCACGTCTCCAAGACGGTCACCGACCCCTGGACCGCCCACGCGGCGTCCACCACCTCTAGCTGAACCTGGGAGCCCCCAACTGAACGCCGCGCCCGCCGACCAGATCCGACTCCTCGACGTCCAGGCCCTCGACGTCCGTCTCCAGCAGCTCGCGCACAAGCGGAAGTCGCTGCCCGAGCACGCCGAGATCGAGTCGCTGACCAAGGACCTCACGCAGCTGCGCGACCTGCTCGTGGCCGCGCAGACCCAGGAGAGCGACACGGCCCGCGAGCAGACCAAGGCCGAGCAGGACGTGGACCAGGTGCGCCAGCGCGCCGCCCGGGACCAGCAGCGGCTGGACTCCGGCGCGGTCACCTCGCCCAAGGACCTGTCCAACCTCCAGCACGAGATCGCCTCCCTCGCCAAGCGGCAGGGTGACCTGGAGGACGTGGTCCTGGAGGTCATGGAGCGCCGCGAGGCCGCGCAGGAGCGGGTGAGCGAGCTGACCGAGCGGGTGGGCTCCGTCCAGTCGAAGATCGACGACGCGGGCGGCCGCCGGGCCGCCGCGTTCGAGGAGATCGACGGCGAGGCCGCCTCGGTGGCGAAGGAGCGCGAGGTCGTCGCGGCCTCCGTCCCCGCCGACCTCCTCAAGCTCTACGACAAGCTGCGCGAGCAGCAGGGCGGCATCGGCGCCGCCAAGCTGTACGCCCGTACCTGCCAGGGCTGCCGCCAGGAGCTGGCGATCACGGAGCTGAACGAGGTCCGCGCGGCGGCCCCCGACACCGTGGTGCGCTGCGAGAACTGCCGCCGCATCCTGGTGCGCACGGCCGAGTCCGGTCTGTAGACGTCGGTAGACAAGGGGCCTGTGGGGTGCGGGAGTTCATCGTCGAGGCCGACGGCGGGTCGCGGGGCAACCCGGGGCCCGCGGGCTACGGGGCCGTGGTGAGCGACGCGGCGACGGGGGAGACCCTGGTGGAGTCCGCCGAGTACATCGGCGTGGCCACGAACAACGTCGCCGAGTACCGGGGCCTGCTCGCCGGCCTGCGCGCGGCCCGCACCCTGGACCCGTCCGCCGTGGTCCACGTCCGGATGGACTCCAAGCTGGTCGTCGAGCAGATGTCGGGCCGCTGGAAGATCAAGCACCCCGACATGAAGCCCCTGGCGGCCGAGGCGAGGACGGTCTTCCCGTCGGCCCAGGTCACCTACGAGTGGATCCCCCGTGAGCGGAACAAGCACGCGGACCGCCTGGCCAACGAGGCGATGGACGCAGGGGTGAAGGGCAGGCAGTGGTCCCCGGCGGAGTCGAGGGCGGCCCTGGACGCTCCGCCGGCCGTTCCCGAGCCGTCCGGCCCGCCGGGAGACGCGGCGGCGGGCGCGGCCAGGGCCCGTGCGGCGCTGGCGGAGGGACGAGCGGCCGACGCGGCCGCCGCCGCGGGCGGCCGTGCCGCCACGACGGCGCCCGTCCCGCAGAAGGCGGCACCTCCCGTCGAGCAGGCCCCTGCCACGCCCACCGAGCGCCGCCCTGCCGCCCCCACCGAGCCGCGCCCGGCCACCGACGCCCCCACGGAGCAGCGCGTCTCCACCCCGGGCTGGAGCAGTGCCCCCGACCTCGGCGCTCCCGCCACCCTGGTGCTCCTCCGCCACGGCGAGACCCCCCTGACCCCTCAGAAACGCTTCTCCGGCAGCGGCGGCACCGACCCCTCCCTCTCCGACGTCGGCCGCGAGCAGGCCCGCCGGGTCGCCGAGGCGCTCGCCCGGCGCGGCACCGTCCAGGCCGTCGTCGCCTCCCCTCTGGCCCGCACCCGCGAGACGGCGGGCATCGTCGCCGCCCGCCTCGGCCTGGACGTCGCCGTCGAGGACGGTCTGCGCGAGACGGACTTCGGCGCCTGGGAGGGCCTCACCTTCGGCGAGGTCCGGGACCGTCACCCCGAGGACCTGAACGCCTGGCTCGGCGACCCGGAGGCGCACCCCACCGGCGGCGGCGAGAGCTTCTCCGAGACGGCCACCCGGATCGCGGCCACCCGGGACAAGCTGGTCGCGGCCCACGCGGGCCGCACGGTCCTGCTGGTCACCCACGTCACCCCGATCAAGACCTTCGTCCGCCTCGCCCTCGGTGCCCCGCCCGCCTCCCTGTTCCGCATGGAGCTGTCGGCCGCCTCCCTCTCGGCGGTGGCGTACTACGCCGACGGCAACGCGAGCGTCCGCCTCTTCAACGACACGTCCCACCTGCGCCCCTGAGGCCGGCGGCGCCCCGCGCCAGCTCCTCGATCCGCGCCCAGTCCCGGGCGGCCACCGCATCCGCCGGGACCATCCAACTGCCGCCCACGCAGCCGACGTTGGGGAGGGCGAGGTACTCCGGAGCGGTCGCCGGGCCGATCCCGCCGGTCGGGCAGAAGCGGGCCTGCGGCAACGGTCCCGCCAGCGACTTCAGATAGGCCGTACCGCCCGCCGCCTGCGCCGGGAAGAACTTCATCTCCCGCACCCCGCGCTCCAGCAGCGCGACGACCTCCGAGGCGGTCGACACCCCGGGCAGGTACGGCACCCCGGACCCCCGCATCGCGTCCAGCAGCCCTTCCGTCCACCCCGGGCTGACCAGGAACCGGGCCCCGGCCGCCGCGCACGCGCGCACCTGCTCCGGCGAGAGGACCGTACCCGCCCCGACCGCCGCCCCGGGCACCTCACCGGCGATCGCACGGATCGCGTCCAGTGCCGCGGGCGTCCTGAGGGTCACCTCGATCGCGGGCAGCCCCCCGGCCACCAGCGCCCGCGCCAGCGGTACGGCGTCGGCGGCGTCGGCGAGCACCACCACGGGCACCACCGGCGCGAGATCCAGCACGGAGGCAGCGGAGGGCGAGGGCAGCGGCGAGGTCATGTCCTCATCGTGCCCAGCAGCTACAGCATACGCAATGAACGTTGCACATGCTGCAATGAGCTCAGTGGATCTCCTCCACCAGCACGTCCAGCGACCACGCCTTGCCGGCCTTCCCCGGCGCCTCCGCCTCCACCACGTACCCGAGTTCCCGCAGCGCCTCCACCAGCTCGGCGGGGTCCTCGGGCGCGGTCCCGGCCGACAGCAGGCTCCGGACGATCCGCCCCTTCGTCGCCTTGTTGAAGTGGCTGACGACCTTCCGGGTCGGCGCGTGCAGCACCCGTACGGTCGCCGTCCGCCCGGCGACCTCGCCCTTCGGCCTCCAGGCCGCCGCGTACGCGGAGGAGCGCAGGTCCAGCACCAGGCCCTCCCCGGCCACCTCGGGCAGCACCTCGGCCATCGGCGCCCGCCAGTGCCCGGCCAGCGCGCCCAGACCCGGCAGCTTCACCCCCATCGAGCAGCGGTAGGAGGGGATCCGGTCCGCCGGCCCCACCGCGCCCCACAGCCCGGAGAACACCAGCAGCGAGTCCGCCGCGCGCCGCCGCGCCGCCGCGTCCAGCGAGGCCAGGCCGAGGGCGTCGTAGAGCACACCGGTGTAGATCTCGCCGGCGGGGCGGGCGCCCGCCGTGCGCAGTCCGGCGTTCTTCGCGACCTCGCCGCGCAGTCCCTCGCTCAGCCCGAGCACCTCGCGCGCCTTCTCGTTCTGGTCGGGGTCCCCGGCGCACAGCTCGACCAGCTCCCCGAGCACGGCCTCCCGCGCGGCGGTCAGCCCCGGCAGAGACAGCGACGACAGCTCCAGCGGGGCACCCTCCCCCGCGCTCGCCTTGCCTTCCGAGGGCGGCAGCAGGACCAGCAACACGTACTCCTCACGTAGACCTCCGCGACAGCGTACGGCGTGCCGCCCGCGCCCCGCCGCGGGCCGAGCCGGGCCTCCGCGCGCCCGGCCTCCTCCTCGACCGGGCCGGGCCGGGTCGGGCCCGGGGGTGGAGGGGGATGGAAGCGGGCCCTGGCGGCGTTGCACCCGTCGGCGGACGACAGGCGAGGGGGTGCCCGATGGCGGAACAGGCGCTGTGGACGAGGGCGCGACTGGGTCCCGTCGGACCCCCGCTCGACCTGCTGACGGCGAGCTTCCGACGCCACGTGTACGCCCCGCACGCGCACGAGGAGTACACGATCGGCGTGTGCGTGGGCGGCTGCGAGGTGATCGCCTACCGGGGCGGCCACATCCGCACCGGGCCGGGCACGATCGTCGTCCTCGACCCCGGCGAGATGCACACCGGCGGCCCCGGCAACGCCACCGACGGCTACGCCTACCGCGCCCTGTACGCCGAGCCGTCCCTGCTGACCGACGGCATCCTCGGCGGGCTGCCGTACTTCCGCGAGCCCCTCCTCGAGGACCCCGAGCTCGCCGCCGCCCTCCGCCGCGCCCACACCGAGCTCAGCGCCTGCCCCGACCCGCTGGAGGCCGAGTCCCGCATCCCCTGGCTGCTGACGGCCCTGGCCCGCCGCCACTCCACGGCCCGGGCCGGGGCCGACCTGATCCCCGGCGCCGGCGCGATCGCCCTGACCGTCCGCGACCGCCTCGCCGACGAACTCACCGACCCGCCGCCGCTGGCCTGCCTCGCCGCCGACCTGGGCCTGTCCCGCTACCAGCTGCTGCGGGCCTTCCGTACGACCATGGGGATACCGCCGTACGCCTGGCTCGCCCAGTACCGGGTGAGCCGGGCCCGCGCGCTGCTCGCCGCCGGGCTGCGTCCCGCCGAGGTGGCCCCGCTCGTCGGCTTCGCCGACCAGGCGCACCTCACCCGCTGGTTCCGCCGGGTGCTGGGGGTGACGCCGGCGGCCTACCGCAACAGCGTTCAAGACGTCCAGGGTTGATCCGGCCGACACTCGCCGCATGACTGCACGTGGCTGGTTCCTGTTCTCCCTCATGGGAGTGGTGTGGGGGATCCCCTACCTGATGATCAAGGTGGCGGTGGACGAGGTGTCCCCGCCGGTGGTGGTCTTCACGCGCTGTGCGCTCGGCGCGCTCCTGCTGCTCCCGTTCGCCGCGCGCCAGGGCGGCCTGCCGCGCACCGTACGCACCCACTGGCGTCCCATGCTGGCCTTCGCGTGCCTGGAGATCCTGATCCCCTGGTTCACCCTCACCGATGCCGAACGGCACCTGTCCAGCTCCACGGCGGGCCTGCTGATCGCCGGGGTGCCGATCGTGGGCGTGATCGCGGGACGGCTGCTGGGCGGCAGCGAACACCTGGGAGCCCGCCGCCTCGCGGGCCTGGCCCTCGGCCTGGCCGGCGTCACGGTCCTCACCCTTCCCCACCTGACCGGCGGCGACGCCCGCTCCCTGGCCGAGGTCCTGCTGACGGTCCTGGGCTACGCGACGGCACCGCTGATAGCCGCCCGCCGCCTGAAGGAGGTCCCGTCCCTGCACCTGACGGCGGCCTGCCTCACCCTCGCGGCGCTGGTCTACGCCCCCGTCGCCGTCCTCACCCGCCCGTCCGCCGTGCCCTCCGGCCCGGCCCTGGCCGCGCTGGCCGGCCTGGGCGTGATCTGCACGGCCGTCGCCTTCGTGGCCTTCCTGGAGCTGATCAAGGAGGCCGGCCCCACCCGGGCGACGGTGATCACATACGTCAACCCGGCGGTCGCGGTGGCGGCCGGCGCCGCCTTCCTGAACGAGCCGCTGACCCCCACGGTCCTGGTGGCCTTCGCCCTGATCCTGACCGGCTCCGTGCTGGCGACGGCCGCCGGTCCGCGACGTCCCGCCCGCCCGGTACCATGGTCGGCACGGCAGACGAGCCGGGCGGGCGGCCGCGTGGAGTCCCCCTAGGGGGCTTCCCGAGGAACGTCCGGGCTCCACAGGGCAGGGTGGTGGCTAACGGCCACCCGGGGTGACCCGCGGGACAGTGCCACAGAAAGCAGACCGCCGGGGACCTCGGTCCTCGGTAAGGGTGAAACGGTGGTGTAAGAGACCACCAGTGCCCAGGGTGACCTGGGCAGCTAGGTAAACCCCACCTGGAGCAAGGTCAAAAGGAAACACCCCGGTGTTTCTGCGCGGACGTTCGAGGGCTGCCCACCCGAGTCCGCGGGTAGACCGCACGAGACCGGTGGCAACACCGGTCCTAGATGGATGGCCGTCGCCGAGGGGATCGCGAGACCCCCTCGGAACAGAACCCGGCGTACAGCCCGACTCGTCTGCCGCCCCCTGCGGCTTTGCCTGGGAAAGGCTTGCCGCGTCAGGCACGGAAAGTCCCCCCTCTGACTTGGGGCCGGTGGCGATGGCCATCGCATCGCTGTGCAATCGACCCCCTCCCTCAAGTGCTTCGAGCGCTCGCAATACGGTTGCAGCCGTGCGCTTCGACGACAATGAGCCCGTCTTCAAGCGGAGCAAGTGGGGGACGAACCGCTACGAGTACACCCGCAAAACTCCATAGGCTTCGCCTTGATCGTGGTGGCCATCGGCTTCGCTGTGGTGGCTGCTCGTGATGCACCGCCGGACATGTCCCGGTGGGCGGCACCAGCAGAGGATTCCACCGAGCCAACTCCGTCGGAGGCAGGGGCTCCTTCCGTACCAGCCATTCGCGAGACGCCCCTGAGTCTGACGGCGGACGCCTCCCCTGCACCGCTTCTGGGTGCAACAAGGAGTTGGACGGAGGCAGCGGCGTGACTGTGACGTACGGCATGGTCGCATTCCGGTCAGTAGCGGGCTACGGGCGGCGTCAAAATTCCGTGACCAGGCAAGATCACGACTATCGTCCCTGAGTCGCTTCTGTTACGGATGGGGATGGCAGGGGCACCACAAGCCAGTGGCCGAGGTGCTGCTGAGAGCTGACCGCACGGGGGAGGACTCGATGGCGGACCACACGGGGGATCCGCAGGCAACTGAGGCTGCGCTGGAATCGGCGGCCGGCGCGCTGGCTGTGTCCGGCATCGGCCCCATCGCAAGTGCTGGTGCCATCATGGCCAAGGAGTTGCGGGTCGAGGCCGAGACTCTGACTACCTTCAAGAACCGGGTGAACGATCTTCTGACTCGGCTGGAGAAGTCGAAGGCCGCCCCACACAGGATCGCGGACGGCTCCCTGCCGACGGGGCGGTTGGGTAACTTCGATGAAGCCGACGCTCTCCACGGCGCCTACACCCAGGTGCATTCCCAGCTGGAGCGCCTGTCCAAGATGCTGGCGCTGCAGATCGAGGGGCTGATGGTCACGGTCGACGCGTCGAAGAGCAACTATCACAATCTCGACGCCGACGTTCGCGATCGCCTGCACCGCATCCGTGTCGAGGCCGACAAGCTGGCTGTCGATGACGCCCAGCCGGGAGCAAACGGACACGGAGGCGGCAGGGCGGATGTGCCCGGCCATGGCCGACACGGCTCCACGTCGGACTCGCAGGCAGGTGACTTGTGATGTCCGTGGTTATGAGACAGAGCGACGGGATGGTCTCGACAGGGAAGGCGGTGGGGCTCCATGTCTGACTTCGCCAGCCGCATGTGGGAGACGGTCAAGCAGGAGCGGTTCCTGCTCCAGGACCCCGAACAGCTGTGGGCCATGGTCGAGTCGGCCGACGGGCCGACAGCCAGTGGTCTCGGTGAGCTGTTGAAGGAAGCCGCCAAGACGATCAAGGAGATCGGCGGCGATCTGCAGACCCACAGTATGGCGGTCGAGTGGGAGGGCGAGGGTGGGGCAGCGTTCCGGGCCTGGTGCTACCAAGCAGCGCTGACCACAGTGAGTTTGGGCGATTACAGCGAGAACGCGGGCAAATGGCTCGGCCACGCGGCGGACACGCTGCACGAGGTCAAGCCCCAGCTTGAGTTGGCGAAGATCATGACCAATCACGGTCATGAGACGTACGTGGCGATGAGTGACCCGAGTGGCGATCGGCATCCCTCCCACGGCCCGAACCTAAACCGTGACCAGGTGCTGGAGATGACGAAGCAGATATCGCGGAGCCAGGACTCCTACAACCTGCTTCACACGGGTATGAACTACGCGATCATGGACGACATTCACGACCCTACGCGACAACCGGAAGACACCCTCCACGCGGCCGGCACCGCGGTCGGCTTCATGGAGGAGGGCCGGTACCTGGCACTCAAGGGCGACCAGCACGACTACACGTGGGACAAGGCATGGAGCTACCACCTCACCGGTGGAATGCTGAACTTCGTCCCCGTCTACGGTGACGCCTTGCAGCGCGGATCCGACGTCATTACCACTGCCTGGATCATGGACGAACAGCAGCATCAGGCGGACAAGCTCACGAGCGACAGTCAGGCGACCTTCCACCATCGCCAGAACCAGCTCAACGCCATTGCCAACCAGTGGTACGCGACGAACTCCCACTGGGCCGACACCCACACCGACTACTCGCACGGACAGGGCATGTACGACCAGATCAACACATCGGCCAACAACGGCAATGCCCTGGCCCGCGGCAGGGCAGGAGCTCAGTGATGCCAACGAGGCGCATGGTGGCGGCACTGTTGTGCGGCATCGTCATGGCAGCGGCGGTGGGCTGCAGCACCCGCGCCACCGTCCCCGCGGACTTCTGCAAGGTCTCGGTGCCGAAGAGGGCCTTGTCACCACTCATTCCGGACAACGGATCCGTGAAGCAGACGTACACGGCCTTGGAGGGTCAGCAGGGTGCGGGCTGTGCCCTGAGTGCCGGCGGCAACCGGGTGCTGTTCGTCGCTATCACACGCTGGGACCGGACCCCGGACCCGGCGGACTGGAAGGCCTCAGCGGCACCGTACAAGTACGCCGCCGAGCGGGCCGTCTCCTTTCCGGGGCATGCGGCGATCGGAAGCAACGGCGCTGTGGTCCGGGCCACCTGCACGTCTCGGACCGCATACATGTCCTTCGGGGTCGACTTCTTCGGTGACCGCGTCGAGAACACCCCCACCGGCTACAAGAAACTCCAGAGCTTTGTCAACGAATTCGTCCCTCGCGAAACCAAGAAGTTCCACTGTACCAATTAGGTGGCCTGGGGTGACGTCCACCAGAATCATGCTGGCGAGCAAGGAAGGGGCTGGCCGTGAATGAGCAAAGGCAGGTGCCACCGCCACCTGGAAAATCGCGCGACGAGCAATGCCTGAGAGATGCCGACCGACTAGAAAAGTGGTCGCTTGCGTGGGCGCTCGTGACGATGGGTATGTGGGGCTGGTTTCTGTACCTACTCCTTATCGGGTACGAGGCCGGCGGAGTCGAGTGCCGGGCGCCACTGTTCCATCCCGCCCAGGATTACAGTCCCTGCGACAGCGGCATGCGCCAGTGGCCTGTGCTTCTTGGCGTGCTTGCTCTGGCCGTGGTTCCTACTGTCATTGCCGCGGCCACAATGCTGTACGCGAAGATCCTCTACCGTATCGCCGGTCCGTCGAACCAGAACGCAAATTCCTCTGCGGGATCGTCTTTGTGAACTGCCGAGGATCCGCGCCTCAGGCCGGCGGCCCCAGCGGCCGGTCCCGGACCCGCTCCAGTTGCCGCTCGAACACCTCCCGCGCCTCCGGTGTCAGCGTGCGCAAAGCCACCAGGGCCGTGATCGCCACGTCGCACAGTTCCGCCTGGACGTCCTCCCACGTGTGGGTGATGCCCTTGCGGGGGTTCTGGCCGATCGTGCCGATGACCGCCTCCGCGACCTCGCCGACCTCCTCCGACAGCTTGAGGACGCGGAGGAGGACGCCTTCTCGGCCCCGGTCCTGCTGGGCGGCCTCCAGGCGGGACCAGAGGTCGTCGACGGTCGGCCAGAGGGCGGGGGCGCGGTCGCAGTCGCGGTCGGTCATGCGGCTCAGCGTCCCATGCCGTCGGGGACGGCCGTCGGCTACTCCTCGAACTCCTCGAACAGCGCCTCCTGCTCGCCCTCCCGCTTCGCCCGGCACCGCCGGTTGCGTGCCCCGACCACCACGGCCGTGGCCGCCGCCGTGACCCCGAGGGCCACCGGCACCATCCAGCCGCGGTCGAAGACATGGCCGAGGGCGTGGTCGAGGGAGAGACGGCCGGGGCCGGAGACGGCAAGGCCGGCCGCCGCGAGGCCGAGGCTCGCCGCGTGCTCGTAGCCGCCCTCCTGGGCGAAGAAGCCGTTGGGCATGTGGACCGCCGCCGCCCCCGCCATCGCGCCGGCCGCCGCCGCGCCCGCCGCCGGGGTCGCCAGGCCCAGGGCGAGCAGGGTGCCGCCGCCGGCTTCGGCGAGGCCCGCCGCCGTGGCGCTCGCCCGGCCCGGCGCGTAGCCGACGGACTCCATGAACTGGCCGGTGCCCTCCAGACCGTGCCCGCCGAACCAGCCGAACAGCTTCTGCGCGCCGTGCGCGGCCAGCACCCCGCCGGTCCCCAGCCGGAGCAGGAGCAGGCCCATATCACGTCGGTCGTAACAGCTCACGGTGACTCCCCTGCAGGCAGATGCGGACACAGGCGGACAGGTCCCTCCCGCGTTTCCACCGTCGCACCTCTCACACCGCCGGGCGCGTCCTGGATGGCGTTCGGGTGGCGGGGCCGGGGGAGCGGTGTGAGCCTGACGCCATGACGATTCAGCCAGCCAAGCTCAGCGAACCGGCCGTCCGCGCCTTCGTGAACGCGGTCAACTCCCATGACCGCGACGGCTTCATGTCCCTCCTGACGCCGGGCGCGACCATGTCCGACGACGGCCAGGACCGTGACCTCGCCGAGTGGATCGACCAGGAGATCTTCTCCTCCCACGGCCATCTGGACGTCGACAACGAGTCCGACGGCGGCCGAGCCCTCCTCGCCCACTACCGCAACGACACCTGGGGCGAGATGCGCACCAGGTGGCGCTTCGAGATCGACGACGAGGGACGGATCTCGCGGTTCGAGACCGGGCAGGCCTGACGGCCGCCCCCGCGGTCTGTCGGCGCGCGTGCCGGACTCCGTCACGTACCCGAGGAGTTGACCCCCGCGTACGGCCGGCCGCCCCGCTCGGTCAGGGTGATCCGCCCCGCCTCGATGGTGGCCGGGCGCGGCGCGCGGCGGCCGATCGAGGAGTCGTGGGTGACCATGACGAAGGGCGGCCCGTGCTCCCGCCACAGACCCTCCAGCAGGGCCATGATGTCGTCGCGGGTGCCCTCGTCGAGGTTGCCGGTGGGTTCGTCGGCGAACCTGAGAAAGCGGCGGAACTCATCGGATTTTCATAACGCGGCAAATTCCCGGCCGTCGTGGCCCACGTCGCGGAAACCGCTGCTCGGCGCGGTGTACGGTCCCGGGGTGCGCGAATGTTCCCGGCTCAGCCGGCGTGCCGTCCTCGGACTGACGGCCGCCGCCCTTCCCCTGTCCACGGCCACCGAGGCCTCCGCCGCCACGGTCGTCGGAGGCGAACGGCTCGCCCGGGGCGGTGTCCAGGTGAGCGGTGCCACCGGGCTGCCCAAGAAGCTCGACGCCCGCGCGTGGCTCGTCGCCGACGGTGAGAGCGGCGAGGTGCTGGCCTCGTTCAACGCGCACCGGCGGCTCGCGCCCGCCTCCACACTGAAGATGCTGTTCGCGGACACGGTGCTGAAGAAGTTCGACCGCACCGAGCGCTACACGGTCAAGGATGCCGATATTTCGGATGTTCCGTCCGGTTCCAGTCTGGTCGGCATCAAGCCCGGCATCACGTACACCGTCGAGCAGTTGTGGCAGGGCGTGTTCCTGCGCTCCGGCAACGACGCCGTGCACGTGCTCTCCCACATGAACGGCGGCATCGCGAAGACGGTCGCCGAGATGCAGGCCAAGGCCGCGGACCTGCAGGCCCTGGACACCCATGTGGTCAGCCCCGACGGCTTCGACCACAAGGGGCAGATCTCCTCGGCGTACGACCTCACGCTGTTCGCCCGCCACGGCCTGAAGGACGCCGACTTCCGCGGCTACTGCGGCACGCGGACCGCCGACTTCCCGGCGGGCGGCAAGAAGACCTTCCAGATCCAGAACACCGACCGCCTGCTGACCGGGGCGTGGGGCCTGAAGACGTACGACGGCCTGATCGGCGTGAAGAACGGCTACACCAGCAACGCGGGCAACACCTTCACCGGCGCGGCCAGCCGGGGCGGGCGCACCCTGCTGGTCACCGTGATGCACCCGGTCGCCGGCAGCAACGCCGTCTACGAACAGACCGCCGCGCTCCTCGACTGGGGTTTCGGACGCGGGCGCACGGCTCAGGCGGTCGGCACGCTGGTCGAACCGCTCAGCGAGGGCGGGGCGAGCGCGAGTCCGGCGCCGGGGGAGCGGACGACGGCGCGCGCCGCGGCCGGCGCACCCGGCTCGGCGCCCCGCGGCCCCTCGGCCGGGCGGCTGGTGGAGGGTGCGGCGGGTACGGCCCTGCTGCTGGGAGCGGCCGGGGCCTGGGCGCTGAAGCGGCGGCGCAGGGTGACGGCCACGGAACCCCAGGCGGAGGCGGCGGCGGAACCGGCGGAGGCGGGCGGCAGGCACCGCCGTTGAGCTGTGCGGCGGCCGTTCCCTCGACCGGTGTGTACCCCGCGGGCACGCGCGAGGTCCACCCCCAACTCCGGTCCGGTGGAACGGCCGCCGCTTCCCCCCTCGGTATGGCTCCGGAATCCACGTGCTCCAACTGTGAAGCTCTCGTGGAGGAAAGTTGAGCATACGTGCTCGACCGGCCGCAATACCGCGGACGTTGAAATTCCGTTTGTGGAAGTGGAGTCAGCCCCGCCCGACGTACGGCATCGTCGTCGCCAGTACCGTCGCGAACTGCACGTTCGCCTCCAGCGGCAGCTCCGCCATGTGCCGCACGGTGCGTGCCACGTCGGCCACGTCCATCACCGGTTCCGGGGCTACTTCCCCGTTCGCCTGGAGTGCGCCGGTCTGCATCCGGGCCGTCATGTCGGTGGCCGCGTTGCCGATGTCGATCTGCCCGACCGCGATCCGGTACGGCCGCCCGTCCAGCGACAGCGACTTGGTCAGGCCGGTCAGCGCGTGCTTGGTCGCGGTGTAGGCGACCGAGAGCGGGCGGGGCGTGTGCGCCGAGATGGAGCCGTTGTTGATGATCCGGCCGCCCTGCGGATCCTGCTCCTTCATCCTCCGGTACGCGGCCTGCGCGCACAGGAAGGCGCCGTTGAGGTTCGTGTCCACCACGTGCCGCCACGCGTCGTAGGACAACTCCTCGACGGGGACGCCGCCCGGCCCGAAGGTGCCCGCGTTGTTGAACAGCAGGTCCACCCGGCCGAACCGCTCCACGGCCGCCGTGAACAGCGCGTCCACCTCCTCGGGCCGGGACACGTCCGTGCGCACGGCGAGCCCGGTGCCCTCCGGCACCAGCGCCACAGTCTCCTCCAGCGTCCCGGTCCGCCGGCCCGCCAGCGTCACCGACCAGCCGTGGCGCAGCAGCTCCACGGCGACGGCCCGGCCGATGCCGGAACCGGCGCCGGTCACCACCGCGATCTTCGATTGCCTGTCAGTCATGGCTCCGCAGCGTAGGCGCAGAGTCCGCCATGCGGAATCAGGTGTCCGCCATACGGCTATCCGGCGACGGTTGCCAGAGCCTCACCGGAAGCCGCCCGCCCGGCCGGCGCGCTCTCCCCGGGATACCGCACCCCGATCCGCTCCCGTACCGCGTCCAGCGTGCGCATCACCGCGAGGGTGCCCTCCAGCGGCACCAGCGGCGACTCCTTCTCGCCCGCCCGCAGCGCCCGCATGACCTCCACCGCCTCGTGCCGCAGGCTGGTGCGCGGCCCGTCGGCGGGGTCGGCGGTGAACTCCCGCGGGTCACGGCCGTCGCGGTGCAGCACGAAACGCTCGGGATGGAAGAAGCCCCCCGGCACGTCGATCCGGCCGCGGGAGCCGGTCACCGAGGCGGTGCCGCCCGTACCGCCCACGATCGAACAGTGCAGGGACGCCAGCGCACCGCTCTCCCAGGACAGCGTCACGCCCGTCTGCAGGTCGACGCCCTCCGCCGAGAGCAGCGCGCTCGCGGCGACCCCGTCCGGCTCCCCGAGCAGCAGCTGCGCGAACGACACCGGGTACACCCCGAGATCCAGCAGCGCCCCGCCCCCCAGCGCCGGATCCCGCAGCCGGTGCGCCGGCGGGAACGGCCCGGCCAGCCCGAAGTCCGCCTGCACGGTGCGCACCTCGCCGATCGCCCCGCCGGCCACCAGCTCCCGCAGCCGCCGCACCAGCGGATTGCAGTACATCCACATCGCCTCCATCAGGAAGCGGTCGTGCTCGCGGGCCAGCGCGACGAGTTCCTCCGCCTCGCGCAGGTTCAGCGTGAACGGCTTCTCGCACAGCACGTTCCGCCCCGCCTCCAGGCACAGCCCGACCGCCGGCCGGTGCGCCACGTGCGGGGCGGCCACGTACACGACATCGATGTCCGGGTCGGCCGCCAGCGACGCCCAGTCGCCGTACGCCCGCTCCACCCCGAACCGCTCGGCGAACGCCTCCGCCGACTCCCGGCTGCGCGAGGCCACCGCCGTGATCTCCGCATCCGGCAGATCGACCAGGTCCGCCGCGAACGCCGCCGCGATCCCGCCCGTCGCCAGGATCCCCCACCGCACGTTCCGCTCCGCCATCGCCCCGCCCTCGTTCAACTGTGCCTCGGCAGTGTGTACGAGCTGAGAGCATAGGTGCCGGCCGGGCCCGACAGGCGGTTTCAGGCAGGGGAAGACAAGGGAGGGGACGCATGCACGAGCACGCGGCGGCACCGACACCTCGCGCGGAGCCGGCGGCCGCCTCCACCCGGTCACGGGCCACCGGACGCCCGCCCACCGGCCCGCTCGTCACCTTCCTCCTCGGCGGCCTCACCGCCACCACCCCGCTCGCGATGGACATGTACCTGCCGTCGCTGCCCGAGGTCACCCGCTCCCTGCACGCGCCCGCCGTCACCGTCCAGCTCACCCTCACCGCCTGCATGGCCGGCCTCGCGCTGGGACAGCTGGTCGTGGGCCCGATGAGCGACCGCTGGGGACGCCGCCGCCCGCTGCTCGCCGGCATCGCCGGCTACCTCCTCGCCACCGCCCTGTGCGCCCTCGCCCCGAACGTCGAGACCCTGATCGCCTTCCGGCTCGTGCAGGGGCTCGCCGGGTCCGCCGGCGTGGTCATCGCCCGGGCCGTCGTACGCGACCTGTACGACGGCGTGGCCATGGCCCGCTTCTTCTCCACCCTGATGCTGATATCCGGGGCCGCCCCGATCGTGGCGCCGCTGATCGGCGGGCAGATCCTGCGGGTGACCGACTGGCGGGGCGTGTTCGTCGTGCTCACGGTGGTCGGCGTGCTGCTCGGCGTCCTCGTCCGGCTGCGGCTGCCCGAGACCCTGCCCCCGGCCGAGCGGCACCGCGGCGGCGTGGGGGAGGCCCTCCGCTCGATGCGCGGCCTCCTCGCCGACCTGCCCTTCACCGGCTACATGCTCGCCGGCGGCTTCGCCTTCGCCGCGCTGTTCGCCTACGTGAGCGCGTCCCCGTTCGTGATCCAGGAGATCTACGGCGCCTCCCCGCAGACCTTCAGCCTGCTGTTCGGCCTGAACTCCGTCGGCCTGGTGGCCGCCGGGCAGATCAACGGCAAGGTGCTCGTCGGCCGGGTCAGCCTGGACAAGGTCCTCGCCACCGGCCTCACGGTGATCGTGCTCGCCGCGACCGCCCTGCTGCTGATCGCCACCGGCGCCCTCGGCGACGTCGGCCTCGTCCCCGTCGCCGCCGCCCTCTTCGTCCTGATGTCCGCCATGGGCATCACCCTGCCCAACGCCCAGTCCCTCGCCCTGCTGCGCACCCGGCACGCCGCCGGCGCCGCCTCCGCGCTGCTCGGCACCTCCTCCTTCCTCGTCGGCGCGGTCGCCTCCCCGCTCGTCGGGGTGGCCGGTGAGCACACCGCCGTCCCCATGGCCGTCGTCCAGCTGGCGGGAGCACTGGTCGCGGTGGCCTGCTTCGTGGGAATGTGCCGTCCCTGGCATATGCGGGGGAACACCCGCGCGGGGTCGGAGGGAGACGAGAACTGAGCGCACCGAGACTGCGCGCCGACGCACCGGAACGGGCGGGGCTGGACCCCGCCGCACTCGCGCACCTGGTCGGCGAGGTGCACGCCCTCACCGCCGGAGAACGCCCCTGGGCGGCCGGCGCCGTCGTGCTGGCCGGCCGCGGACCCGTGATCGCCGTGGCCGAGGCCGCGGGCTGGGCCGTGCGCTACTCCGGCTACGACCCCGAGACCGACAACGGTGTCGAACTGCCGTCCGCCGCCCGCGTCCCGGCCGCCCTCGACACACCCTTCGACCTGGCCTCCCTCACCAAGCTGTTCACCGCCGTCGCCGCCGTGCAGCAGATCGAGCGCGGCACCCTCGGCATGGACGCCCGGGTCGGCGACTACCTGCCCGACTTCCACGCCGCGGCCGCCCACGGCATCACCGTGCGACAGCTGCTCACCCACACCTCCGGCCTGCGCCCCGAACTCCCGCTGTACGACTGCCCGGACGACGCCACCCGGCTGGACCTGCTGCGCGCCGAGGCGCCGACGGCCCGGCCGGGCACCCACCTGTACTCGGACCTGAACACGCTCCTGCTCCAGAGCGTGCTGGAGCGCCTCACCGGGCGCGGCCTCGACGTCCTCGTCCAGGACGGCATCACCCGGCCGCTCGGCATGACCTCCACCGCCTTCGGACCGTGCCCGGGCGCCGCGGCCACCGAGGACCAGCGGCAGCCGTGGGCCAAGGCGGACCGGGGGATGCTGCGAGGCGTCGTCCACGACGAGAACGCCTGGGCGCTCGGCGGGGTCGCCGGGCACGCGGGCCTGTTCTCCACCGCGCCCGACCTGGCGGTCTTCTGCCGGGCCCTGCTCGCGGGCGGCTCCTACGGGCCGGCCCGCATCCTCGGCCCCGACTTCGTGGAGCTGCTCCTCACCCCGCCCGGGCTGGGCTTCGCCGTGGACCAGCCGTGGTTCATGGGCGAGCTGGCGGGCCGGGGCGCGGCGGGCCACACCGGGTTCACCGGCACCTCCCTGGTCATCGACCCGGTGACGGACACGTTCCTGGTGCTGCTGGCCAACACCGTCCACCCGAGGCGCCGGCCACCGGACAGCGCCCCGCGGGCGGCACTGGCGACCCACCTGGCCAGGGCGGTGATCTGAGCCCGCGGCGGCCGGCCGGCGGGTCCGGCGGGGGGACCGCCCAGCCATACAATCGGCAGGTGAACGACACCCTCCGGAGCACCCTCGCGGAGCTGCTCGACGGACTCCCGCCCAAGCAGGCCGCCGGAGCGGTGGAGAGGCTGATCGCCAACTACCGCGGCGAGACCCCCACCCACGCCCCCATCCTGCGCGACCGCGCCGACGTCGCCGCCTACGCCGCGTACCGCATGCCCGCCACCTTCGAGGCGGTCCGCTCGGCGCTCGCGGCGTTCGCGGACGCCGTACCCGACTGGTCCCCCGCCGGCCACGTCGACGTCGGCGGCGGCACCGGCGCCGCCACCTGGGCCGTCGAGGCGACCTGGCCCGGCGAGCGCGCCGTCACCGTGCTGGACTGGGCCGAGCCCGCCCTGGCCCTCGGCCGGGAGATCGCCGCGGCCAACCCGGCCCTGAAGGACGCCCGCTGGCAGCGCGCCCGGATCGGCGCCGACCTCACCCTGGAGAGCACCGATCTCGTCACGGTGTCGTACGTCCTCAACGAACTCTCCACGGCCGACCGCACCGCCCTCGTCGACGCCGCCGCCGGCGCCGCCCGGACCGTCGTGATCGTGGAGGCGGGCACCCCGGCCGGCTACGCCCGGGTCATCGAGGCCCGCGACCGCCTGATCCGGGCCGGTTTCCGCGTCGCCGCCCCCTGCCCCCACAGCGCCGCCTGCCCCATCGAACCGGGCAAGGACTGGTGCCACTTCTCCGCCCGGGTCGGCCGCTCCTCCCTGCACCGCCAGGTCAAGGGCGGCTCCCTGGCCTACGAGGACGAGAAGTTCTCCTACGTCGCCGCCACCCGGCTGCCCGCCCGCCCGGCCCCCGCCCGCGTGGTCCGCCGCCCCCAGATCCGCAAGGGGCAGGTCCTCCTCGACCTGTGCGAGAGCGACGAGCGGCTGAGCCGGACGACGGTCACCAAGCGCCACGGCGACCTGTACAAGGCGGCCCGGGACGTCGACTGGGGTGACGCATGGCCACCGGAAGACCCCTCTTCGTGACCGATCGTGACGCTTCGTGACGACGACGTGGCGGTACGGGACGGCTCTCCCGCCCCGCGACCCCCCGAAGCACACGAAGATGGGACGATAGGGCATGCTGTCCGCACACCAGCGAGGCAACAACAGGCCGAGGGGACAGATGAGCGCGACGTTCGGCGGCCGAAGCGGCCGGCAGGGCAAACTCTCCCAGTGGCTGCTGGGGCGCCGTCCGAAGCAGGCCGCCGACCCCGGCGGGCGTGAATCCCTGCTGCTGCTCGCCGCCGCGGCGGGCCTGCCGCTCGCCCCCGCCGCGCACCCCGCGCCCGGCTACCGCTGCTCGTGCGACCGCGTCGGCTGTCCCACCCCGGCCCGGCACCCGGTGTCGTTCGCCTGGCAGACCCAGTCCACCACCGACCGCGCCCAGATCGAGCGCTGGGCCCGGCACCAGCCGCAGGCCAACTTCATCACCGCCACCGGCATGGTCCACGACGTCCTCGACGTCCCCCTGGCGGCCGGCCGGGAGGCCCTGGACCGGCTGCTCGGCGCCGGCGTCGAGGTCGGTCCGGTCGCCGAGAGCGACGACGGGCGCATGCTGTTCTTCACCCTCACCCGCGGCACCCCCGAGGACGAGGACGAGTGGTGGCCCTGCGAGCTGGACTGCCACCCCGAGACCATGGACGAGCACCCCGGCCTGCGCTGGCACTGCCGGGGCTCCTACGTCCTCGTACCGCCCGCCCGGCTGCCCGGCGACGACGACCGGCAGGTGCGCTGGGCGCGCGGCCTCGAGCATCCGCTGCCCGATCCGCTGAGCCTGCTGGAGGTGCTCACCGACGCCTGCGCCCGGCACGCCGGAGCGGGAACCGAGCAGCAGGGCGCGGCCTGGCCCCTGCGGCACTGAGCGCGCCCGCGGCACTGAGCGCGCCCGCGGCACTGAGCGCGCCCGCGGCACCGAGTAAGCCCCCGGCACCGAAAGCGCCCACGGCACGGAACACCGGGGCGCGGGATCACTCGCCCTGGGCGGCGGTCAGTCCCTGGACCTGCCCCACCACCCGCACCTGGCCGCTGCCCACCGGATCCAGCGCGGCCTCGGCGGAGATCGACTCCAGGGTGAGGGACTGCGTCACCTCGCCCTTCGTCAGGGCCTGCACGTCCCTGTTGGGAGCCGGTACGGAGGTGCCCGCGGCGGCGGTCTGCTTCTCGAAGTGGTGCGTGGTGAAGAACACCAGCGCCCCGCCGTCCGCCGTGCGCAGCGCCAGCGGCGCGTAGGCGCCGTGGCCGAGCGGCTCGTCGATGTACTGCCGCACCAGTCCGGGCTTGCTGGCCTGCTTCCTGCGGTCCGCGCGCAGAGCGCTGGTGCTCCCGCCGTCCGCGAAGGTCTTCCCGCCGCTCTTCAGATAGCCGGCGTAGCTCTTGCTCAACGCGTCGGGGCGTACCGCCAGTTGAGCCGAGTCGGCGGGCACGGCCTCGGCGAAGCCGTTCGCGCCGGTCTTGAACTCCGGTACGGCGTCGGGCCGTACCAGCGTCAGGTACGCCACCCGCCACCGCTCACCCAGGCCGTCCCGGGTGAACACCAGCAGCCAGCGGAAGCCGGTGGCCTTGTTCGCCCGGGTGTCGGCGACGAACCAGCGGGGCCAGCCGGCCTTCTCGGGGATCGTGAACTTCGCGTCCGTCAGCTTCAGCGGCGTGTGGTTCGCGTTGCCCGACGGGCTGTTGGCGTGCCCCGCCTTCAGCCGGGCGCGGTCGATGTCGGCGAGCGCACCGGTGACGTAGGGCGCGTCCAGGGAGCTGTCGTAGGCCTTGTCGGCCTTGTTGTAGGCGTCCGTGAACGCGGTGAGCGCCCTGGCGGCCTCGGCGCGGGTGGCGGCGGGGAGCACTTCCCGCTCCCCGTGCACCACCACGCATCCGCTCGCCGTCAGCGACAAAGCGGTCAGCGAGGCCGCTATGAGTGCGTTCCGCTCACGCCCGCGTAGCCTTCGACGGCTGCGTTCCCTGCTCATCAGGCTGCTTCACCTTCCCCTTTCCGGAGGCGAACCCTACCGGGGCGAGGAAGACGGCGAGCGTCGGGACCAAGTACAGCAGCCACACCGTGACCTGGAGCACCGTCGGGTCGGGCTGGAAGTTGAACACGCCCTTCAGCAGCGTGCCGTACCAGCTGTCCGGCGGGATGGTGCCGCTGATGTCGAAGGCCAGGTGCGTCAGGCCCGGCACCCAGTCGGCCTCCTGCAGGTCGTGGAAGCCGTACGCCAGCACGCCCGCCGCGACGACGACCAGCATGCCGCCGGTCCAGGTGAAGAACTTGGCCAGGTTGATCCGCAGCGCGCCCCGGTAGAACAGCCAGCCGAGCAGGACGGCCGTGGCGAGACCCAGCGCCACGCCGACCAGCGGGCGCGGAGTGCCGTCGGACGCCGCGTGCACCGACGCCCACACGAACAGCGCGGTCTCCAGGCCCTCCCGGCCGACGGCGAGGAACGCGGTGGCGACCAGCGCGCCCGTGCCCATGGCGAGGGCCGCGTCCAGCTTGCCGTGCAGCTCCGACCTCAGGTGCCGGGCGGTGCGCCGCATCCAGAACACCATCCAGGTCACCAGCCCGACGGCCACGATCGACAGCGAGCCGCCGAGGGCCTCCTGCGCCTGGAACGTCAGCTCCTGGGAGCCGAATTCGAGGGCGCAGCCGAAGCCCATCGCGATGGCGATCGCGATGCCGATGCCGGTCCAGATCGGCCGCAGGGCGTCCCGGCGGCCGGTCTTGACCAGGTAGGCGATCAGGATGCAGACGACGAGCGACGCCTCCAGGCCCTCGCGCAGGCCGATCAGGTAGTTGGAGAACACGGGCTACGCCTCCTTCGAGAACAGCGTGCGGCCCCACCAGTCGTCCGCGTCCCGGACACCGGGAGGTACCGCGAACACCGCCGAACCCACGTGCTGGATGTATTCGTTGAGCGCGTCGTGCGCGGACAGCCTGCGCTGCAGCGGGATGAACCCGTGGCGCACGTCCCGCTGGTAGGCCAGGAAGAACAGGCCGGCGTCCAGGCGGCCGAGGCCGTCGGTGCCGTCGGTGAAGGAGTAGCCCCGGCGCAGGATCGTGATCCCGTCGTTGGAGTCGGGGTGGGCGAGCCGGACGTGGGCGTCGGGCTTCATCGCCTTCAGGAACGGCTCGTCGCGCTCCTTGGCCTTGCCGACCGGGGCGCCCTCGCGCTTGTCCCGTCCGAACACGTCCTCCTGCTCCTGCAGAGAGGTCCGGTCCCAGGTCTCGATGTTCATCCGGATGCGCCGGGCGACCAGGTACGAGCCACCGGTCATCCAGCCGGGACCGTCCCCGTCGGCGGCCCACACGAACTTGCCCAGGCGGTCCGTCTCCGTCCCCGCGATGTTGCGGGTGCCGTCCTTGAAGCCCATGAGGTTGCGCGGAGTCTGCGCGTCCGGCGTGGTCGACGACGTCTTGCCGAAGCCGAGCTGCGACCAGCGGATGGCGACCTTGCCGAAGCCGATCCGGGCCAGGTTGCGGATGGCGTGCACGGCGATCTGCGGGTCGTCGGCGCAGGCCTGGACGCACAGGTCGCCGCCGGTGCGGGAGCGGTCCAGGTTGTCACCGGGGAACTTGGGCAGGTCGACCAGGGCCGCCGGCCGCTCGTCCTTCAGGCCGAACTTCTCGAACAGCGAGGGCCCGAACCCGATCGTCAGCGTCAGCCGGGACGGCTTGAGCCCGAGCGCCTCGCCGGTGTCGTCCGGCGGGGCCTCGGCGAGCCCGCCGTACGCGCCCTCGCCGACCGGCTTGCCCGCGGCCATCCGCCGGGCCGCCGCGGTCCAGTCCTTGAGCAGCTGGACGAACTCGGCGCGGTCCTCGGTCTTCACGTCGAACGCGGCGAAGTGCAGCCGGTCCTGCACCGGGGTGGCGATGCCGGCCTGGTGGGCGCCGTGGAACTCCACCGCGCCACCCGCCTCGGCGGCCACCGGGTCCACGTCGTCGCCCGCCTTGGCCATGGCCACCGCGCCCCCGGCCGCCGCGGCCCCGAGCGCGAGCCCGGCACCGCCCCAGCCGATCAGCGCCCGGCGCGAGGGACTGCCGCTGCCGTTGGTGTCGGTCATGATCACTTCACCACCGCGGCGGCGAGCTTGGAGAGGGGCTCGGCGAGCGCGTTCACCGCGTCCGAGAGCTCCTTGCGCTGGCCCTTGGTGACCTTGTCGTAGGAGACGAAGTCGTAACCCGTCCTGTCCGAGCGGTACTTGTCGAGCAGCGTGTTCAGCGCGGCGAACTGCTTGTCCAGTTCGCCGGTCAGCGCCGGGTCGTTCTTCGCGGCGACCGGCTTCAGCAGCTCGTACGCCTTCTGCGCGCCCTCGACGTTGCCCTTGAAGTCGACCAGGTCGGTGTGCGCGTAGCGGTCCTCCTCGCCGGTGACCTTGCCGGTGGCGACCTCGTCCAGCAGCTCCTTGGCGCCGTTGGCCATGGAGGTCGGGGTGATCTCGGCCTTGCCGACCCGGCCCTGCCAGTCCTTGAGGTCCTTCACCAGCTGGTCGGCGAGGCCCTTCTCCTCGGCGCCGATCTTCTTGTCCTGCCAGAGGGCCTTCTCCAGCCGGTGCCAGCCGGTCCACTTCTGGCCGCCCTCCAGGCCGTCCTCCCGGACGTCGACCTTCGGGTCGATGTCACCGAAGGACTCGGCGACCGGCTCGGTGCGCTCCCAGCCGAGGCGGGAGAGGCCGTAGGCCTTCTTCGCGGCGTCGAGGTCGCCGGACTTGACCGCCTTCACGAAGGTCTCGACCCGCGGCAGCGTCTCGTCGGCCTGGTCCTGGGCGTACTGCCGGTACTCGGCGACGGCCCGGTCCAGCCTCGGGTCGCGCTTCGCCGCGGTGCCGGAGCCGGTCACGGTCAGCTTCTGCCGGACGCCGTGGCCCTTCATCCCCGGCCGGCAGGCGATCTCGTACGAGCCGGCCTTCACCTCGGCGGTCAGCGTGTACTTGGTGCCGGGCCCGATGTTCTCCTTCTCGGAGACGATCCGGTCGTCCGGGAACAGGATCTCGACCTCGGTCGCCTTGGCGCCCTTGTTCTCTATCTTCAGCGTGACCTGGCCGGCCGGGACCGACGTGGCGGAGGTGTCGCACTTCGAGTCGGCCGCGGTGACCTGGATGGCGTCACCGTCCTTGGCATCGCTCTTCGCGGTGCAGGCCGAGAGGGCGGTCAGAGCCGCCACGGCGGTGGCGGCGGTGACGGTCAGTCGGACGGCTCGCATGCGGGCTCCTGGCGGATCTGGTGTGGTGAGGCTGCCCTAACTTACCTGAGGCTTACCTCACCTATACCCCGGGGGGTGGTGATTCAGGTCTCACGCCGGGTGTGCGGGCTGGGGGGGCGTCGCGATACTGGTCAGTCCCGCCGACGCCCTGGAACTGGAAGAGTTGCGGGCGCTGGCCGCCTACCGCGCGCGCCAGGCCCGGGCCGAGGACGCCGGCGTTCCGCACGACGAGGCCTACCGGCGCGTGTTCGGTGAGGGCGAGGCGTGAGATACGAGGTCATCTGGGAGCCCGGATCTGCTGCGCATCCACGTCGGCGTATACCGGGTGATGTACGAGATCAGTGACCGCCGTGTCCGTGTGACCGTCATCCACCTGGGGCGCGTGCGCTGACCGTTCGGCGCGTCCGGCGCCGCAAGCGTGGCCGCGGCCCGCACGGAGGAGACGCCCCTCACCGGCGGCACCCCCGCCTGGGACGCGCTCGCGCGGGCCGCGATGTTTCAATTTCACGGTGACTGATTACGACGTACTCCGCGTCTTCTGCGGACCGGACGGCGGCTACGGCAACGAACTCGGCGTCGTCCGCGACGGCTCGGTCCTGCCCGAGCGGAGCGACCGGCAGGCGCTGGCCGGCAAGCTCGGCTTCAGCGAGACCGTGTTCGTGGACGATCCCGAGCGCGGTGTCATCGACATCTACACGCCCAGCCTGCGGCTGCCCTTCGCCGGCCACCCCTGCGTCGGCACCGCCTGGCTGCTGGACGTCCCCGAACTGGTCACCCCGGCCGGGGTCGTCGGGACCCGGCTCGACGGCGAGTTCAGCTGGATCGAGGCACGGGCGGAGTGGGCACCGCCCCGCACCCTGCGCCGGTACGCCACCGCCGCCGAGGTCGACGCGCTCGACGTACCCCCGCCCGGCGAGTGGGTCTATGCCTGGGCCTGGGAGGACGAGGCGGCCGGCCGGATCCGCGCCCGCGCCTTCCCCGGCCGGGACGACGGCATCGAGGAGGACGAGGCGACCGGCGCGGCGGCCCTCCTCCTCACCGACCGGCTGGGCCGCGCCCTCAACATCAGGCAGGGCCGGGGCTCCCAGATTCTGACGGCCCCGCAGCCGCACGGCTGGGTGGAGGTCGGCGGACGGGTCGTCCTGGAGCGCTAGGTGCGCCAGGCGCGCTGTGCCGGTTCTAGGCGCTGAGCGGGAACTCCTCGCTCAGGGCCCGGAAGACGTCGGTGTTCAGCGCGAACGCCCGCTTGCACTCCCCGACGACCCGCTGCCTCTCCAGCTCGTCCACCGCTATCGAGTCCAGCAGCTCCCGGTAACCGCGTTTGAACGCGGCCGGGTTGGCGATGCCCTCGAAGACGTAGAAGCGGACGCCGTCGCCCTTCTTCGCGAAGCCCCAGGTCTTCTCCGCCGTGCCCCGGATGATCTGGCCGCCGGACAGGTCGCCCAGATAGCGGGTGTAGTGGTGGGCCACGTAACCGCCGGGCCAGCGCTCGGCGCACTCCCGCACCCGGTCCGCGTACGCCCGGGTGGCGGGCAGGGCGCTCAGGTCCGCCCGCCACCCCGGCCCCCGCAGATGCGCCAGGTCCCGCTCCAGCGCGGGCAGCCGGAACAGCTCCGGCCGCACGAACGGCCCCGCCACCGGATCCGGCGCCAGCCGCCCGGCCGCGCTCTCCAGCGCCTCGTAGACGAACCACAGCTGCTCGGTGTAGCGCGTGTACGCGTCCACGCCCAGCCGGCCGCCGAGCAGGTCGCTCATGAACGTCGAGGTCTCCGCCGCCACGTGCTGCTCGTGGGAGGCGGTGCGGATCAGGGACGAGAACGACTCCATGGGCACTCCTGAACACTCCTCGATACCGACGTCCTGTCGGTAAGTTTACCGACGGGACGTCGGGAAAACATCAGGGGCCGGACCGGGGCAGGAAACCGGAACCGGGCAGGAAACCGGAACCGGGGCAGGAAAAAGGGCCCGCTCTCCGGGGAGAGCGGGCCCGGGCCGGGCGTGGCGTCACGGCAGGGTGAGGATCTCCGCACCCGTCTCCGTCACCACGAGCGTGTGCTCGAACTGCGCGGTCCGCCTGCGGTCCTTCGTCACGACCGTCCAGCCGTCGTCCCACATGTCGTACTCGTGCGTGCCCAGCGTCAGCATCGGCTCGATCGTGAAGGTCATGCCGGGCTGCATGACCGTCGTCGCGTGCGGGCTGTCGTAGTGCGGGATGATCAGGCCCGAGTGGAACGACGAGCTGATGCCGTGACCGGTGAAGTCACGGACGACCCCGTAGCCGAACCGCTTGGCGTAGGACTCGATGACCCGGCCGATGACATTGATCTGCCGGCCCGGCTTGACCGCCTTGATCGCGCGGGTGAGGGACTCCCGGGTCCGCTCCACCAGCAGCCGGGACTCCTCGTCCACGTCACCGACCAGGTAGGTGGCGTTGTTGTCGCCGTGCACCCCGCCGATGTACGCGGTCACGTCCAGGTTGACGATGTCGCCGTCCCTGAGGACCGTCGAGTCCGGGATGCCGTGGCAGATGACCTCGTTGACCGACGTGCACAGCGACTTCGGGAAGCCGCGGTAGCCGAGCGTGGACGGGTAGGCGCCGTGGTCGCACATGTAGTCGTGGGCGACCTTGTCCAGCTCGTCCGTGGTCACACCGGGCGCGATGATCTTCGCGGCCTCCTCCATCGCCTGCGCGGCGATGCGGCCGGCGGTCCGCATCGCCTCGATGGTCTCCGGGGTCTGCACCTCCGGCCCGGTGTACGGCGTCGGCGCGGGCTTGCCGACGTACTCGGGGCGGCGGATGTTTCCGGGTACCGAACGGGTGGGAGACAGCTCCCCTGGGACGAGCAGCGACTGGCCAGACATGCCGACGAGTCTATCGAGCGGACATGGGGGAACATGTCGGTGGCGAGAGGAGCTGCCCATGGCCCTGTTCAAGAAGCGCACCGTCGGCAAGCCGGGCGAGTGGTACTACTGCCTGGAGCACAAGAAGGTCGAGGAGGGCCCTGACTGCCCGGGCAAGGACCGCTTCGGGCCGTACGCCTCCCCGCAGGAGGCCCAGCAGGCGATGGAGACCGCCGCCGAGCGCAACCTCCAGTGGGAGAACGACCCGCGCTGGCACGACGCGCCCGCGGCGGGCGACGGCGACGACGAGGGGTGACGAGCGGTCACACCCGCACGGCGGCGCGCCGCTCGCGCATCCGCACCGCGTGTTCGTCGGTGCGGGCGTCGTACGTCATCAGCCGCGGCAGGCACAGCGCGAGCAGGCCCATCGCGCCCGCGCAGGCCAGTCCGCCGGACCAGACCGAGGCCCGGACCCCGAACCGGGCGGCGAGGCCACCCGCCCGGACCTGGCCCAGCTGGGGGCCGACCGAGTAGGACAGCAGCTCGATCCCGGCGAGCCGGCCGCGCAGCTCGTCCGGGATCGTCTGGTTCCACATCGCGGCCCGGAAGATCCCGCTGACCATGTCGAAGCCGCCGCCGACGGTGAGGAACAGCAGCACCAGCCACACGTTCCCGCACGCTCCGGCCGCCGCCACCGCCAGACCCCACCCCGTTGCCGACAGCACCACCATCAGCCCGTGCCGGTGGACCCGCGAGGTCCAGCCGCCGGTGAGGCTCACCAGCAGGGCCCCGGCCGGGACGGCGGCGTACATCATCCCCAGCGCCCATGCGGCGTGCAGCTCGTCGGCGAGGAAGGGGAGCACCGCCAGCGGCATGGCCAGGAACATCGCCGCGAGGTCGACGGCATAGGTGCCGAGGAGTTCCTTGCGGCTCCAGGCGTACCGGGCGCCCTCCAGGACGGCGTGCAGCGAGGGCTTCGACGCCTCGTGCGAGGCGGGGGAGGGGGCGATCCGCACGAGGTACGCCAGCGAGACGGCGAAGGTCAGCAGGTCGGCGGCGTACGCCCAGCCCAGGCCCGCGTAGGCGACGACCACGCCCGCGACCGCCGGTCCCGCGACTCCGCCGACGGTCCAGCGCAGCGAGTTCAGGGAGGCCGCGGCGGGCATGTCGTCGTGGGCGACGATCCGGGGCCAGAGGGAGTCCAGCGCCGGGCGCTGCACCGAGACCAGGGCGGAGGAGAGGGCGGCGACGGCGTACAGCGGCCACACCGCGGGGTGCGGGAGCAGCGCGTCGAGCAGCAGGGCGGCGCTGAGCAGGCCCTGGCCGGCCTCGGTCCAGACGATCAGCTTCCGCTTGTCCAGGGCGTCGGCGAGGGCACCGCCGTACAGACCGCACACGAGGAGCGGCAGCAGCTCCACCGCACCGATCGCGCCAACCGCCGCCGCGGAGCCGGTGAGGTCCTTCAGCTGGACGGGGAGGGCGACGAAGGTCAGGAAACTGCCGAAGGTGCTGATCAGACCGGACATCCACAGCCGCCGGAAGTCCAGGGACGCCTTCCAGGGCGAGAGGTCGGGGAGAAGGGCTCGGCTCACTGAGGCATGCTCGGCCGCCCGCAGATCACGGGCAACCGGTTTTCCCGCCCCGCGGGATCACCAAGGGGCAGGCGGTGGTGCCGTCAGGGCTTCCGCCAGCCGTGCCAGACGGTCCCGGAAACCCCGGCGGGCCCTCGGGGGGCCCGCGTTCTCTCCTGCCGCCGCGCTGACCAGGTGCTGCACGGTGTCCAGGTCCAGCTCCGCCGCGTCGGGCACGGCCAGCATGTCGTGCGCCATGGCCGCGAGTTCACCGCCGCCCGGGCCCAGAGCCAGGACCGTGGCCCCCGTCCGCCGTGCCGAGTGGACCCGCTCCAGCAGCGCCGCGGGCTCCTCGGGCGCCACGACCAGCAGGGTCTCGCCCCGGCGCGCCGCCTCGATCCGCCCGGGCCCGACCGCCAGATGCGGGGGATCCGAGGGACGCGCGTGATGCCGCACGAGAGTCGGCGCCAGCTCCGGCGTACCCGACCACGCCGCCTCGTCCACCAGGTGCGCGGCCAGATGCCAGGGCTCGTACGCGGGCGTGCCCACCAGCAGCAGCCCGCCCCCGTGCGCCACCACCGACCCGCGCAGCACCCCCGCGAATCTCCGGGTGGCCCCCAGCCACTCCGTTCCGGCCAGCACTTCCCGCAGCAACGCGACCCGTACGGCGTCCATGGGCCCGCATCCTGCCGCAACCGGCCACTTGTGACGTGGAGTTCACCCCGAATTCGCCCGACGTGGGGACAGTCACCGATCCCCGTACGATCCGCGCCCACCGCCGAGGAGCCGCCGATGACCGAGGTCAGCACCCCCTTCCGCGCGGGCCACGAGGGCTACGCGAGCTTCCGCATCCCCGCGGTCGTCGCCACCCGGCGCCCCACCCTCCTCGCCTTCTGCGAGGGCCGCGTCGCCTCCGCGGCCGACCACGGCCACATCGACATCGTGCTGAAGCGGTCCACGGACGGCGGCCGCACCTGGGGTCCGCTCCAGGTCGCCGCGAGCAACGGGACGAACCTCGCCGGCAACCCCGCCCCCGTCGTCCTCGACACCGGCCGGATCCTGCTCGTCCACGTCCGGGCCGCCGCCTCCGCCACCGAGGCCGCCATCCTGCGCGGCCAGGTCAAGGACGCCGACGGCCGCCGGGTCTGGGTCCAGCACAGCGACGACGACGGCCGCACCTGGTCCCGGCCCAAGGAGATCACCGCGCAGGTGCGGAAACCCGGCTGGCGCTGGTACGCCACCACCCCCGGGCACGCCCTCCAGCTCAGCGGCGGCCGGGTCCTCGTCCCCGCCAACCACACCCTGCCGCCCACCGGCACCGACACCGGCGCCGAGGCCAGGTACAACAGCGGGCACCGCCTGCTCAGCGACGACCGCGGCGAGAGCTGGTACCTCGGCTACCTCGACGAGAACACCGACGGGTACATCAACGTCAACGAGACCACGGCCGCCGAACTCCCCGACGGCCGCGTCTACTTCAACACCCGCAACGACTCGCCCGCCCCCGGCAACCGCGCCGACGCCCACTCCGGGGACGGCGGCAGGACCCTCGTCAAACGCTTCCGCCCCCAGGCCGGCCTCACCGCCCCCGTCTGCGAGGCCTCCGTCCTGCAGCTCCGCGACCCCGACCTGCTCCTGTTCTCCGCCCCCGCCGACCCCGCCTACCGCGCCCTGATGACGATCCGCGCCTCCGCCGACGGCGGCACGACCTGGCGCACGGCCCTCACCGTCGACGGGCTGCCCGCCGCCTACTCCGACCTGGTCCGCGTCGACACGGACACGGTCGGACTCCTCTACGAGACCGGCGACTTCGGCGCCTACGAGACGATCACCTTCCGCCGGTTGCCGGTCCACCTGCTCACCTGACCCGGTGCCGCCCCGGACACGGACGTAGAGTCGCCCCATGACCTCTACCGACAGCGCACAGACCCCTGCCAAGGCCCCCGCCAAGGACCCCTGGGACCTGCCCGACGTCTCCGGGTACGTCGTCGGCGTGCTCGGCGGCACGGGACCGCAGGGCAAGGGCCTCGCCTACCGGCTCGCCCGGGCCGGCCAGAAGGTGATCATCGGCTCCCGGGCCGCCGAGCGGGCCCGGGCCGCCGCCGAGGAACTCGGCCACGGCGTCGAGGGCGCCGACAACGCCGAGACCGCCCGCCGCAGCGACATCGTGATCGTCGCCGTACCGTGGGACGGCCACGGCGACACGCTGAAGTCGCTGCGCGGGGAACTGGCCGGCAAGCTCGTCGTGGACTGCGTCAACCCGCTCGGCTTCGACAAGAAGGGCGCCTACGCGCTCAAGCCCGAGGAGGGCAGCGCCGCCGAGCAGGCCGCCGCCCTGCTGCCGGACTCCCGGGTCGCCGCCGCCTTCCACCACCTGTCGGCCGTGCTGCTCCAGGACCCCGCGATCGAGCAGATCGACACCGATGTGATGGTGCTCGGCGAGGAGCGCGCCGACGTCGAGATCGTGCAGGCCCTCGCCGGGCGCATCCCCGGCATGCGGGGGATCTTCGCGGGCCGGCTGCGGGGCGCCCACCAGGTCGAGTCGCTGGTCGCCAACCTGATCGCCGTCAACCGCCGGTACAAGGCACACGCCGGGCTGCGCCTGACCGACGTGTGAGCCGCCCCGGCCGATGGGGGACACTGGTCGCCGTAGCAGTGTCCCCCGCAAGGAGCCGACCCCATGCCCCGCATCGCCCTCTACACCCTGGCCGTCTGCGCACTCTCCGTGGCCGCGGCCGTCGTCTCCTTCGCCCAGGGCAGCTGGCTGGGGATCGTCTGGGTGCTGCTGGCGGGCCTGTCGTCGAACATGACCTGGTACTACGTGAAGCGCGGCCGGGCCGCCGGCGGGCGGGACACCTCGGTCACGGGCTGATCGTGCAGATCTCCGGGGTGCCCTTCCAGAACTGGTAGAGCGCGTGGCCGCAGGCCTGTGAGAAGTCGTCCACGCCGAGGGCCCGGAGGATCGCATCGATCCCGTCGAAGAAGACCACGTTGACCGACGGCAGCCACAGCAGCGCGAACACGAACAGCAGCCCGAACGGCGCGAACGGCTCCACCTGCCGCTTCACGCCGTACGACAGCCACGGCTCGATCACCCCGTAGCCGTCCAGCCCCGGCACCGGCAGGAAGTTCAGGATCGCCGCCGTCACCTGCAGCAGGGCCAGGAACGCCAGCGCGTTGCGGAAGCCGCCCGGCACCCCGTCCAGGGCGTGCAGCCAGAAGGGCGCCGTGCACACCGCCGCGAACAGGACGTTCGTCAGCGGGCCCGCCGCCGAGATCAGGCTGTGCCGCCAGCGGCCCCTGATGCGGTTCCGCTCGATGAACACAGCGCCGCCCGGCAGACCGATCCCGCCCATGATCAGGAACAGCACCGGGAGCACGATGCTCAGCAGGGCGTGCGTGTACTTCAGCGGGTTCAGCGTGAGGTAGCCCTTCGCGCCGACCGTGATGTCACCGCTGTGCAGGGCCGTGCGCGCGTGCGCGTACTCGTGCAGACACAGGGAGACGAGCCAGGCCGCCGTCACGAACAGGAACACCGCGAGGCCCGGCTGCGCGGCGAACCCGGTCCAGGTGGCCCAGCCGGTCACCGCGGTCACGGCCAGGATGCCCACGAACACGGGGCTGACCCTCCGGTCGCCGTGACGGGTGGTGGCGGTGGTCATGGACGTACTCCTGTGCGGCCGGGGACGGTCGGGAGTGCGACCGTACCGGCCGCGGACTCCTGGGGGAAACGTCTCGCGATCGCCGTTCGGTTCCTGGAAGCTGGGGGCATGCCACTGATGAGGGTGTTCTACGAGGACTGGCAGATGGGCTGTTGCGGAACACCGTTCACGGTGGGTGACGAGGTGGCCTGGAAGCTGGTCGCCTACCCCGAGGAGGACCGGCGGGAGAACGACGGGTACGGCGCGGAGGCGTGGGTGGAGAACCACGGCGGTCCCGACCGCCCCACCGCCGGCCGGGTCCGCGCCGTCGACCTGGTCCACGAGGAGTACAGCTTCCACGTGCCCGCCTCCGCTCCGGAACCGGTGCAGCTGGAGGAGGGGCTGGCTTTCCGGGGCACGGGGCGCACCCTCGAAGCGGTACCGGGGACCGTCACGCTGGAGCCCGTCGAGAGCTGCCCGAAGTGGTTCGAGGAGGTGGACCGCGGCACGGTGGACGGCCTGGGCCGGGTCCGCCGCACCTGCGGAGCCCTCGTCACCCTGGACGCGCCGGACACCGCACACGTCCTGCGGATCTCCCACCTCCCCGACGACATGGACGACCCCGACGACCCGGACGACCCCGGCGCCACGCCGGACGAACCCGGTGACCGCCCCTGACGGCTCCGGAGACAATGGACCCCGTGCGCTTCTCCCTGCTCGGCACCACCCAGGTACTCCGCCCCGACGGCACGGCCGTCCCGGTCGGCGGGGCGCGGCTGCGTGCCCTGGTGAGCGTGCTCGCGCTGCGGGCCGGGCGGACCGTCCCCGTCGGCGTGCTGGTCGACGAGGTGTGGGGCGCCGACCCGCCCGCCGACGCCGCAGGCGCGCTCCAGGCGCTCGTCGGCCGGCTGCGCCGGGCCCTCGGCGCGGACGCCGTCGCCTCCGCCGACGGCGGCTACCGGCTCACCGCCGCCCCCGACGACGTCGACCTCGGCCGCTTCGAGCGGCTGACCGGCGACGGCCTGCGCGCGCTCGGCGACGGCGACCCGGCCAAGGCCGCCGTCGTCCTGGACGACGCGCTCGCCCTGTGGCGCGGCCCCGCCCTCGCCGACCTGCCCGAGCACACCGCCGAGGCGGCCCGCTGGGAGACCCGCCGCGTCGACGCCCTGCGCGCCCGGCACACCGCCGCCCTCGCCCTCGGGCACGCCGAGCAGTCGCTGCCCGAGCTGACCGCCCTGTGCGACGGCCACCCGCTCGACGAGCCGCTGCAGGCGCTGCGGCTGCGCGCCCTGCGCGACACCGGCCGCCCTGCGCAGGCGCTCGCCGCCTACGAGGACGTACGGCAGCTCCTCGCGGACCGGCTCGGCTCCGACCCCGGCGCCGAGCTGCGCGCCCTGCACGCCGAGCTGCTGGCCGAGGAACCGCCCCCGGCGCCGCGGCCCGCGCCCGCCCTCGGCAACCTGCCCGCCCGCCTCACCTCCTTCGTCGGCCGGGAAGCCGACATCGAGGCCATCGGCGCCGATCTCGCCGCCGCCCGCCTGGTCACCCTGCTCGGGCCCGGCGGCGCCGGGAAGACCCGGCTGTCCCAGGAGGCCGCCGAGGCCGTACGGCCCACCGTCCGGGACGGGGTGTGGCTGGCCGAACTGGCCCCCGTGGACGACCCCGAGGCCGTGACCCAGGCCGTGCTCACCGCGATCGGCGCCCGCGAGACGGTGCTGCACGGCGCCGGCGCCGAGAGCATGCGCGCGGTCGCCGACCGGTACGACGACCCCCTCGAACGGATCGTGGAACACTGCGCCCGGCGCCGGATGCTGATCATCCTGGACAACTGCGAGCACGTCGTCGAGGCGGCCGCCCGTCTCGCCGAGCGCCTGCTGGCCCGCTGCCCGGAGCTGACCGTCCTCGCCACCAGCCGGGAACCGCTGGGCGTGCCGGGTGAGTTGCTCCGCCCGGTGGAACCGCTGCCCGAACCGGTCGCGCTGCGGCTGCTGGCCGACCGGGGCGCCGCGGCCCGGCCCGGCTTCCGGACCGACGACGACCCCGGCGCCTGCGCCGAGATCTGCCGGCGGCTCGACGGACTTCCCCTCGCGATCGAACTGGCGGCGGCACGCCTGCGCATGCTGACCCCGCGCCAGATAGCCGACCGGCTCGACGACCGCTTCCGGCTGCTCACCTCCGGCAGCCGCACCGTCCTGCCCCGCCAGCAGACCCTGCGGGCCGTCGTGGACTGGTCCTGGGAGCTGCTGGACACGGACGAACGGGACGTCCTCGCCCGGCTGTCCGTCTTCGCGGGCGGCTGCGACCTGCCCGCCGCCGAGGCCGTGTGCGGTCCGGCCGCCCTGGACGCGCTCGGCTCCCTGGTCGACAAGTCCCTGGTGGTGGCCGGGCCTTCGCCGGCCGGCGGCGCCGGGGGCGGCATGCGCTACCGGCTCCTGGAGACCGTCGCCGAGTACGCGGGCGAGCGGCTGGACGAGACCGGCCGGCGCGCCGACGCGGAGCACGCCCATCTGACGTACTACCGCGAACTCGCCCGTACCACCGATCCGTTGCTGCGCGGCCCCGAACAGCGCACCGCCATCGACCGGTTCGAGCTGGAGTACGAGAACCTGCGCACCGCCCTGCGGCACGCCGTCGCCGCGCGGGACGAGCAGGAGGCGCTGTGCCTGGTGCTGTCCATGGTGATCTTCTGGCAGATGCGGGACCAGCGCATCGAGACCCGTGTCTGGTGCGAGGAGGTCATAGGGCTCGGCCCCGACCCCTTCGCCGAACCCGTACGGCCCGCCCCGCCCCTGTGGCAGCGCTGCACCGATGCCCCGCCGCCGTACACCGGCGAGATCCTCGCCGAGGCCCGGCGCGGCGTCCATCTCGCCCATCTCTCCTGCATGGACCACGACCTGGAGTCGTGGCAGACGCCCGCGGCGCAGGCAAAGCTGCGTGCCATCGTGGCCACCTACGAGCCCGGGCTGCCGCAGACCTGCCGGGTGCCCGGCCTGCTCTGGTTCTTCGCCGTCATGCTGACCGGCGGCGCCGAGCAGATGTGGACCGTCATCGACGCCTGTGTCCAGACCTGCCGCGACACCCCCGGGTTCGAACAGGAACTGGCCGTGACGCTGCAGCTGCGCGCGAACCTCCTCGCCAACCGCGCCGACTGGGCGGGCAGCGCCACCCAGGACGCCGAGGAGGCGCTGGAGATCTTCCGCCGCCTCGGTGACGGCTGGGGCACCGCCGAGGCGCTGTCCGCCCGCGGCGAGGCGCACGAGCGCCGCGGGGCCTACCGCGCGGCCGCCGACGACTACCGGGCGGCCATGGAGCACGCCGAACGCCTCGGCGCCCGCGGCCAGATGGCCATCCTCCGCGCCCGCCTCGGCAACGCCCTCATGGAGGCGGGCGACCTGAAGGACGGCGAGCGCCTGCTCCGGGAGGTCATCGCGAGCCAGGAGGGCTACCTCAACGAGTCCATGCCCGCCGCCCGGCTGTTCCTCGCCTGCTGGCTCGGCCTGACCGGCCGCACCGCCGAGGCGCGGGAGCAGCTGCGCCGGCTGCGCGAGGAGTTCAAGATCGCGCACTTCGTCGTCTTCGACGCCATGATCCTGGTGCAGGAGGCCTGGCTGGACGGAATCGACGGCCGCGCCGAGGACGCCCTGGAGCGGAGCCGGAAGGCGCTGCGCCTCGCCCTCGACCCGCTGAGCCGGACCATCGCCCCGCACCTGGACTCCATCTGCCTGACGGTCGCGGCGACGGGCCTCGCCCGCCTCGACGGCGGCGGCCGCGCCGTCGACGCCGCCCGCTGCCTGGGCGCCGCCGACGCCCTGCTGCCGCCCGGCCACGTCCTGTCCGGGGTGGAGCGCAGGATCCACGACCTCACCGAGGCCCGGATCCGCGAGAACCTCGGCGAGCCGGCCTACCGGGCCGCGTACGCCGAGGGCGGTGGCCTCTCCCTCGCGGAGGCCACCGCCCTGGTCTGAGGCACGGCGTTACGTCAGCTCTTGGTGCGGAACTTGTGGATGGCGACCGGCGCCATGACCGCGGTGATCGCCACCGACCAGCCCACGGTCACCCACAGGTCGTGCGCCACCGGCCCGCCGATCATCAGCCCGCGGGCCGCGTCCGCCAGGGTCGACAGCGGGTTGTAGTCGGTGAAGGCCTGCAGCCAGCCCGGCATCGACTTGGTCGGCGCGAAGATCGACGAGCCGAACTGCAGCGGGAACAGCACCAGGAAGCCCACGCCCTGCACCGACTGCGCACTCTTCAGCATCACACCGAGGGTGAGGAACACCCACATGATCGAGGAGGCGAACAGCGCGGACAGGCCCACGGTCGCGAACAGGCCCGCCCAGTGGTGGATGTGGAAGCCGACCAGGACGGCGACGACCATCAGGATGACCGTCGCGAACAGCATCCGCGCCAGTTCGACGGCGATCTTCGCGAACAGCACCGACCCGCGGCCGATCGGCAGCGTGCGGAACCGGTCCATCACACCGCTGTTGAAGTCCTGGCTGAACCCGGTGCCCACGCCCTGCGACAGGGTCATGCTCATCATCGCGAGCATGCCGGGGATCACGTACTGCACATAACGCTCCTGGCCGCCGCCCAGCGCCTGGCCGATCGAGCCGCCGAAGACGTACACGAACAGCAGCGTGAAGACGATCGGCATGAGCAGCGCGTCGAACATCGACTCCGGGTCCTGGCGGATCCAGAGCAGGTTGCGGCGGATCAGCGCGCCGGTGTGCCGCAGATGCCCGCGCAGCGGGATACGGACGTCGGAGGCGGTGGGGGCGGGGGCGGTGGTCGGGGGAGCGGCGCGAAGCGCCTCGTTCAGGGTGGTGGTGGGCGACGGGTGGGAGCTCATACGGCGACCTCCTGGCGGGCGTCGGCGGGCTCGGCGTCCTGCGGGGCACTGGCGCGGTGGCCGGTGAGGGACAGGAACACCTCGTCCAGGCTGGGCAGTTCGGTGGTGATGGAGGAGAGGGTGATGCCGCGCGCGGTGACCGCGCCGACCACCGCGGTCAGCTGCTCGTCGCTGAGGATCGGCACCAGCAGGGTGCCGGTCTCGGCGTCCACGGTGGTGGCCGCGAGCCCGGTGATGCCCAGGTCGTCCAGCATGCCGGCGAGCGGGCGCAGCTCCAGCGGGTCGACCGGCCGGACGCGCAGGGTACGGCCGCCGACGCGGGCCTTCAGTTCGTCGATGCCGCCGGTGGCGATGACCTTGCCGCGGTCCACCACGGTCAGCTCGGAGGCGAGCTGCTCGGCCTCCTCCATGTACTGGGTGGTCAGCAGCACGGTGACCCCGTCCCCGACCATGGCCTTCACCTCGTCCCAGACCTCGTTGCGGGTACGGGGGTCGAGACCGGTGGTCGGCTCGTCCAGGTAGAGGACCGCGGGCCGCCCGATCATCGAGGCGGCGAGGTCCAGCCGGCGCCGCATACCGCCGGAGTAGGTGCTCGCGGGCCGCCTGGCCGCCTCCGTCAGGGAGAACCGCTCCAGCAGCTCGTCGGCGCGGGCGCGGGCGTCCTTGCGGGACAGGTCCAGCAGCCGGCCGATCATGTACAGGTTCTCCCAGCCGGGGAGCTTCTCGTCCACCGAGGCGTACTGACCGGTCAGCCCTATCACCCGGCGCAGCTGCCTCGGCTGCCGTACGACGTCGTAGCCGGCCACGGTGGCCCGTCCGGCGTCCGGGGCGATCAGGGTGGACAGGATCCGCACGAGGGTGGTCTTGCCGGCGCCGTTCGGGCCGAGCACGCCCATCACGGTGCCCTCGCGCACGTCCAGGTCGACACCGTCCAGTGCCTTGGTCTCGCCGTAGTGCTTGACCAGTCCCCGCACCGTCACCGCGTGGCTCGCGCCGGCGGGGTTGTCATCGATTCGCGTCATGCGGAAGACAGTGCCAGCCCCCACCGACAAACGGCCGACAGGCCGCCGACAGGCCACCGACAGACCGCCGACACGCACCGGACGGCACCGGCGGCGGCCTGCTCCGCGCAGGTCGGACGCTACGAACCCTCCCGGATGCGGGCGCCCACGATCTTGCCGTCCTGCACGCTGTAGGTGCCGGTGAAGCTCCGCACCGAGCCGTCGGTCTGGGTCGCCCGGATGGCGACGCCGACCTCGCCGTAGCCGTCGTCGGAGGTCGTGACGTCGACGTGGGCCGTGGTGCGGAAGCCGGCCACCCAGTTCGCGTAGGAGCCGTTGAAGAGGTTCGAGCCGCCCATGTCCCAGGCCGCGGAGTAGTCCCCCGCGTTGAGGAGGTCGTAGTAGGACGTGACGACCGTGCTCGCGTCCTCGGAGTCCTGCGAGGTCTCCTCGGCGGGGCCGGGGGTGTCGGTGTCCGGGCCGCCGTCGTCGGACGAGTAGGTGCCGCCGGGGTAGGGCTCGTCCGTGCCGGACCCGTCCTCGTAGGGGGTCGGGGTGACGCTCCAGCCGCCGTACGAGGTCTGCGGGGACACCAGACCGGCCGGGGAGTCGCCCGCCGAGGAGGTGTCGGAGCGGTTGGCGAAGGCCACCCCGAGCGTCACGCCGCCGGCGACGAGGACGGCAGCCAGGGCCCAGGGAAGCCAGGTCGGCAGGCGCGTGGCGCCCACGCGCACGAAGCTGTCCCCGTCGGCGGGCTCGGCCGGCCGCCCGGCCGGGTACGGTGCCCCGCAGTTCGGGCAGACCTGCTGTGCGGCGTTCTCGATACGCACGCCGCAGTGAACGCAGAAGTGCATGGATTCGCCTCCGCCTAGAGCCCGCGGATCGCTTCTTCGATCGTCACGGCGAGGGAGGCCAGCGCGGTGAAGCCGGGCACCGCCTCCACGAGCGCCTTCGCGACCCGGCGCAGCTTCCCGGTACGGGGCTCGGGCGCGGCCAGCTCCTCGCGCGCGTCCTCGGCGAACTCCGCCAGATCGTCCCGCTCGGGGTGGTCCGAGCCGCGCAGGACCTCCACGAACCGGGCCAGCAGCTCACTGATCTCCTGCGGGGTCGGCTGCCTGCCGTCGGCGGCCGGGGCCTCCTGTCGCTCCGTGACGCGGAAGTCGACGCGCGCGTTGCTGCCGCTCGCGACCACCGCGTTCCTCACCTGGGCGTTTCCCGTGGCGATGACGCCGTCGTTGCTGCGTCCGTCCATGCCGGTCCCCGTTCGTTCTCGTTCACGGTCGTCGTAGGGCCGTGTGTCGTCGGTCCGTGTGTCGTCAGTCCGTGTTGGGCAGCGGAATCTTCTTGAGGATGGTCTGGATCCGGGACTTGTCGCCGGAAGCGACCGCGCTCGACTCGACCTTCGCCCCCGCGGTGGCGATGATGCCGTTGTTGATGATGGTCTCCTGGCGCCTGATCAGGTCGCCCGCGTCGATGTCGTGCTCCAGGGCGAACTCCACGAGGGCGTCCAGGATCCGCCGTTCGACGGTCTTGAGGACCATGCCGGAGTCGGCCTTCTGGAAGTACCGCCGGTGGTCCGTGCCGGAGGCCAGTTGCCGCACGCTGTGGCGCGCCCCGTAGTCGAACATCTTCAGCCGGGTGATCTGCCGGTGCTGCTTCTTCAGCCGGCTGCGCATCCGGAAGTCGGGGAAGAAGCCCGTGACCGCCCGCACCGGCGAGGCGAGCAGCACGAAGGGCATGCTCGCGACGTTCTGGAACATCATCGCGAGGAATTCCCGTAGTGAGGGGCTGGGCATGAGGCCGTCGATGGTCCGGTAGCGGTCCAGCAGCGGGCACAGCACGGTCGGCACGGCCTCGACGAACAGATTGGAGTCCGAGCGCACCAGCCGCAGGAACACCGAGGTCACCAGCTCGCCGCCCCAGCCGGAGGAATGGGTGACCAGATAGACGCGGGCGGTCTCCTCCGGGGCCCGCTTCAGCGCCTCCACCCGTTCGGCGCCGATCCGGGCGAAGGGGCGGCCGAGGGCGTCCGGCAGGAAGCGGGGGTCGCCGAGCAGCGCCGACCCCTCCACGAAGACCCGCTCCTCGATCTCCAGACAGGGCAGGGACAGCTCGCCGACCCGGCGCGCCACATGCGCGTACAGGTCGGTCACGTCGAATTCCGCGGGGGTGACGCCCTCGCGGCCCGAGCTGGTCACGTCGAAGACCAGCGACCACGAGTCGAGTTCCTGGCCGTATCCGGTGAAGGGCGAGAAGCCGCTGTAGACGCTGAGGTTGCCCTGGGCGTACTCGTCGATCTGGCGCAGCCGGCCGGCGGCGGACTCATTGGGCGGCGGCGGCGCCTGCGCGGGGTCGAACCGGTCCGGGCGCAGCCGCTGGAGGCGTTCGCCGTACTGGGTGGAGAGCGCGAACACCAGCGTCGTCAGCCAGGCGAGCACGAGCATCAGCAACACGGTCAGGGCGCTGCCCAGCACCAGCAGGCCGACGAGCAGCACCAGGAACTCGGCCGCCAGGAGCAGGTCCCGGGCGTGCCGCCGGGCGTTGGCCTCGTAGGCGTACCGCAGCACCACCGGCACGTCGCAGCCGGGAGCCGGTGCCACGCCCAGGTGCGGCTCGGCGGCGACGTCCCTGATGAGCGAGTCGGCGTAACTCCGGTCCAGGTAGACGGCCGCGCACATGTACCGGGTCAGGTCCCGGCCGCCGCTCCAGCGCGGGACGGTCCGGCCCGGTGCCGGGCGCGCCGCGCCGACGGTGCCGGCGACGGTCAGCGCGCTCCCGCAGCTGCCGCAGAAGGCCGCTCCGGGCACGGTGGCGGTGGAACATCCGGAACAGATCGTCTGTGTCTGGGCCATTGCACGTTCCCCCCGATGTGAGACGTCCCACACCGTCAAGTGCACCACCGCCCCAGGGGCCTGGTGGGTCTCCTGGCGTTTTCGACGCCACACCGTTACAAGAGGTTCACTTCAACTGCCTTTGATCACAGGCAAGTTGAGGCCAAAGCTTCGGGTTTCCGAGAGCGCTCCGGCCGGCCGCGAGGGGGCCGTGAACGTGAGGGGACCGTAAAAGGGACAGCCCGCCGACGGGGGAAGATCGGCGGGCTGTCCTTGGTGCGACGGTGGATCAGTGGACGGAGTGCGCCTCCGTCGGGAACGCGCCGCCGACGACGTCCTCGGCGAACGCCTTGGCCGCGCCGGTCATCACCTCGCGGAGGTTCGCGTACTGCTTCACGAACTTCGGCACCCGGCCCGAGGTGAGCCCGAGCATGTCGGTCCACACCAGGACCTGCGCGTCCGTCTCCGGACCCGCGCCGATGCCCACGGTCGGGATGTGCAGCACCCGCGTCACCTCGGCCGCCAGCTCCGCCGGCACCAGCTCCAGGACCACCGCGAAGGCGCCCGCGTCCTGCACGGCCTTCGCGTCCCGCAGCAGCTGCTGCGCCGCCTCCTCGCCGCGCCCCTGCACGCGGTAGCCCATCGCGTTGACGGACTGCGGGGTCAGCCCGATGTGGGCCATCACCGGGATGCCGGACTCCACCAGCAGCCGGATCTGCTCGTGCGACCGCTCGCCGCCCTCCAGCTTGACCGCGCCGACCCCGGCCTCCTTCACCAGCCGGGTCGCCGAGCGCAGCGCCTGCACCGGGCCCTCCTGGTAGGAGCCGAAGGGGAGGTCGCCGACGATCAGGGGGCGGGTCGTGCCGCGGACGACGGCCGCCGACAGCACCGCCATCTCGTCGAGGGTGACGGGCACGGTGGTCTCGTACCCGAGGTGGCAGTTGCCCGCCGAGTCGCCGACCAGGATCACCGGGATCCCGGCCTCGTCGAAGACGGACGCGGTCATCGCGTCGTAGGCGGTGAGCATGGGCCACTTCTCGCCCCGCTCCTTGGCGAGGGCGATGTCGCGGACGGTGATGCGGCGAGTGCCCTTCCCCCCGTACAGCGCATTGCTGCCGTCGGAAGGCTTGTTCTGGGCAGCCGAAAGCTGCGTCATGGCAACGGCTCCTTCAGTCATCTCGAGGCGCCCTGACGGCGTCCCCGGATCGAGTCCATGGTGGCACCTCGTGCCAGTCACGGCCAGAGGGGCCCCCTGTGATCCCTTTCGGAACCGGTGAAACCCAGCCGTAGTAAGGGCTGAGTAAAGAAATTAAGATACGAGACGGTATCGTATCGGAATGGTCGTACGCTCGAACACATGACAACCTCCGTCCCTGCCTCCCGGATACCGGAAGCTGTGCACCGGCGCCGTTGGGCGATCCTCGGCGTGCTGATGCTGAGCCTGCTGATCGTGGTGCTCGACAACTCGATCCTGAACGTCGCCATCAAGACGATCTCCACCCCGGCACCGACCGGCCTCGGCGCCACCCAGAGCCAGATCGAGTGGGCGATCAACGCCTACACCCTCGTCTTCGCCGGCCTGCTGTTCACCGCCGGTCTCGTCGGCGACCGCCTCGGCCGCAAGAAGGTGCTGCTCGCCGGCATCGCCGTGTTCGGCGTCGGCTCCGCCCTGGCCGCCGAGTCGAGCAGCCCCGGCCAGCTGATCGCCTTCCGCGCCCTGATGGCCCTCGGTGCCGCCTTCGTGATGCCGGCCACCCTCGCCGTGCTGATGAACGTCTTCGAGCGCGAGGAGCAGCCCAAGGCCATCGGCATCTGGGCGGGCGGCGTGGGGCTCGCCATCGCCATCGGCCCGATCACCGGCGGCGCGCTCCTGGACCACTTCTGGTGGGGCTCGGTCTTCCTCATCAACGTGCCGATCGTGATCGTCGCGCTCGCGCTGATGCTGTGGCTGGTGCCCGACTCCCGCGACCCGCACCCGGGCCGCCTCGACCCCGTCGGCGTGGTCCTGTCCGTCGTCGGCCTGGTCCTGCTCGTCTACGGCATCATCAAGGGCGGCCAGCTGGCCGACTTCACCGACACGACCGTCCTCGCGACCATCGCCGCCGGTCTCGTCGTCCTCACTGCCTTCGTCGTCTTCGAGAAGCGCAGCGACCACCCGTCGCTCGACGTCGGCTACTTCAAGAACAAGGTCTTCTCGGCCGCCATGGCCGCCATCGCGCTGGTGTTCTTCGCGCTGATGGGAGTCACCTTCTTCTCGGTCTTCTACACCCAGAGCGTGCGCGGCTACTCGCCGCTGCAGTCCGGCCTGCTGATGCTGCCGCTGGCGGCCGCCCAGATGATCTTCGCGCCGCGCGCCCGGCTGGTCGTCGAGCGGTTCGGCAACAAGGCCACCACCACCGCCGGCCTGGTGCTGATCGCGGCCACGCTGGGCGCGTTCGCCACGTTCGAGGCCGACACCCCGATCTGGCTGCTGGAGATCGTCTTCTTCCTCATGGGCACCGGCATGGCGCACATCATGACGCCGACCTCCGTCGTCATCATGCAGGCCCTGCCGCGCGAGAAGGCCGGCTCCGCCTCCGCGCTCAGCAACACCTTCCGCCAGGTCGGCGGCGCCCTCGGCATCGCCGTCCTCGGCTCGGTGCTGTCCGCCGCCTACCGCAACGGCATCGAGGGCAAGCTCGGCCCGCTGCCGGCCGCCCTGCGTGACAAGGCCGGCGAGTCCATCGAGGCCACCCTCGGCATCGCCGAGAAGCTCGGCCCGCGCGGCCGGGCCCTCGTCGACCCCGCCGACGCCTCCTTCCTGCACGCCATGCACGTCACCGCCCTGTGCGGCGTGGGCGTCGCGCTCGTCGGCGCCGTGGTGACGGCCCTCTTCCTGCCGGGCAAGCCGCCGGCCGGTCAGCAGGGCGAGCGGGAGGCCGAGTTGGTCGCCGCCGCGGACTGAGGCGTCCGGCGGTCGTCCAGCGGTCGTCCAGCGAGCGTCCAGAGGAAAGGAAGGTCGCTGCGGGACAATCCCCGCAGCACACCGGAAGGACGGAAACGACGTGAGCCTTGCCGACAGCCGGCCCCGCCCGGTCGGCCCCGCCCGGGGCCGGCCCCGCAGCGAGGCCGTGGAACGCGCCATCCTGGAAGGCGTGATGAAGCTCCTGGAGGAAGGCGTCCCGCTCGCCGAACTCTCCATCGAGCGCATCGCGCGGACCGCGGGGGTCGGCAAGGCCACGATCTACCGCCGCTGGAGCGGCAAGGAGGAGCTGTTCGTCGACGTCATGCGCGCCGCCGAACCGCCCGACCCCGTGCTGCCCGGCATCTCCATGCGCGGCGACCTCGTCGCCCTGCTGGAGACCCTGCGCCAACGCGGCCTGGCCAGCCGCTCGTCGGTGATCCTGCACAACGTGTACGCCCAGATGAAGAGCAGCCCCAAGATCTGGGCGGCGTACCACGCCAGCGTCATAACGCCCCGCCGCGTGCTCGCCATGGAGGTGCTGCGCCGGGGGCAGCGCAGCGGCGAACTGCGGCCGGACATCGACCCGGAGCTGGCCAACGACCTGTTCATCGGCCCCATGCTCGTCCGCACCGTGATGCGCCCCGACGCCGACCTGCCCGAGGGGCTGGCGGAGGAGATCGTGGACACGGTCCTGGCCGGCCTACGACCCGTCAGCTCCACAGCCTCGTAGCACGTATGTGCGCGTTTCGTCACAGACCTCACGTGTCGCACGGCGGAACGGAACTCCCAGCCCCGCTTCGTTCGTCCTCGTCTTCCGTACGGCCGTCATGGGACGGCGGAACGGAGCCGATCATCCCCTAGGGTCGGAAGAGGCACGGGGGCGACGGTGTGTGCACGGCAGGCAGTGAGGCAGACGGTATGGCGCAGCAGGCGTACATGACGGAGACGGACGACGGCGGCTCGGGGCCCGAGCGTCCGGGATCCCGGCTTCGACGCCTGACACGCCGCCTGGCGGCGGGCTGGCGGGGCGACGCGGGCATCTGGCGACGGGGCATCGTCCTCGCCGTACTGGCCCTGCTGCTCGCTCTGGTGATGCTCCTGCACGCGCACATCCCCAACGGGGTGGGCAACCTCGGCAGCCTCTCGGAGACCTTCCTGCCCTGGCTGGGCCTGGCCGTCCCCGTGCTGCTGGTCCTCGGCCTGGTCCGGAAGTCGGCGACCGCCGTCCTCGCCGTGCTGCTCCCGGCGATCGTCTGGCTGAACCTCTTCGGCGGGCTGCTCACCGACAAGACGGGCTCCGGCGGCGACCTGATGGTGGCCACCCACAACGTCAACGCCGACAACCCCGACCCGGCCACGACCGCGCGCGACGTGGCCGGCTCGGGCGCCCAGCTGCTGGCCCTGGAGGAGCTGCCCGCCTCCGCCGTACCCGTCTACGAGAAGGCGCTGGCGCCGACGTACAAGTACCACGCGGTCGTCGGCACGGTCGGGCTGTGGAGCCAGTACCCGATGACCGACGTGAGGGCCGTCGACATCAAGCTCGGCTGGGAGCGCGCGATGCGGGCCACCGTGGCGACCCCCCAGGGTCCGATCGCGGTCTACGTCGCCCACATGCCCTCGGTCCGGGTGAAGCTGAAGGCCGGCTTCACGGCCCGGCAGCGGGACACCAGCGCCGACGCGCTCGGCGAGGCCATCGCCGACGAGTCCCTGAAGCGGGTCGTCCTCCTCGGGGACCTCAACGGCACGATGAACGACCGCTCGCTCAACGCCGTCACCTCCCAGCTGCGCTCCACGCAGGGCGCGGCGGGCAGCGGCTTCGGGTTCAGCTGGCCGGCGTCGTTCCCGATGGCGCGGATCGACCAGATCATGGTCAGGGGCGTCGATCCGGTGAGCTCCTGGACCCTGCCGCGCACCGGCAGCGACCACCTTCCGGTGGCGGCCCGTATGAAGCTCGACACGTCGTCGTAACCCGCTGGAATACCGGGCCCGGGAGACTTTGTTCCGTAGCTGAACATATGGAATAGGCTGTACGGAACTCCGCTCTCCGACCTGGAAAGGCACAGGCTCTCCATGCCCCTGGCCCTGCTCGCTCTGGCCGTCGGCGCTTTCGGCATAGGCACCACCGAGTTCGTGATGATGGGGCTGCTCCCCGACGTGGCGGACGACCTGCACATCTCCATCCCCGCCGCCGGGCACCTGGTCTCGGCGTACGCGCTGGGCGTCGTCATCGGCGCCCCGCTGCTCGCCGCGCTCACCGCGCGCATGTCCCGGCGCACCGTCCTGATCGCCCTGATGGCGTTGTTCGTCGCGGGCAATGCGCTGTCGGCGTTCGCCCCCGGCAACGACTCCCTGCTGGCTGCCCGCTTCCTCAGCGGCCTGCCGCACGGCGCGTTCTTCGGCGTGGGCGCCGTCGTCGCCACGGGGATGGTCCCGCCGGAGCGCAAGGCGCGCTCCGTGTCCCTGATGTTCCTCGGCCTGACCGTTGCGAACATCGCGGGTGTGCCGGTGGCGACGCTGGTCGGCCAGCACCTCGGCTGGCGGGCGACGTTCCTGGGCGTGAGCGTGATCGGCCTGGCCGCGATCGCCTCGCTGGCGCTGCTCATCCCGCACGACAGGGCGCACGGAGCGGCTCCGACGGGCCTGCGCGGCGAGCTGGCCGCTCTGCGCTCCCTCCCGGTCTGGCTGGCCCTCGGTACGACGGTGGCGGGCTTCGGCGCGCTCTTCGCGGCCTACAGCTACGTCACCCCGATGCTGACGGACGCGGCGGGCTACGCCGAGACGAACGTGACCCTGCTGCTCGCGCTGTTCGGCGTGGGCGCCACGGCCGGCAACCTCCTGGGCGGCCGCCTGGCGGACCACTCCCTGCGGGGCACGCTGTTCGGCGGCCTGGCCGCACTCGGGGCCGTCCTGCTGCTCTTCCCGCTGCTGATGCGGGCGGAGTGGAGCGCGGCGCTCGCGGTGGCCCTCCTCGGCATGGCGGCGTTCATCACCGGCTCGCCGCTCCAGCTGATGGTGATGGAGAAGGCTGCCGCGGCCCCCTCCCTCGCCTCCTCCGCCAACCAGGCGGCCTTCAACCTGGCGAACGCCGGCGGCGCCTGGATCGGCGGCCTCGCCCTCGCGGCGGGCTTCGGCACGACGTCCCCGGCCCTGGCGGGCGCCGCCCTCGCGGTCCTCGGCCTGGGCGTCGCGAGCGTGGCTTGGGCTGTGGACCGGCGGGGGGAAGGTGTGGCGGATTCGGGCTCGGGTTCGGCGGGGTGGGTGGTGGCGGGGTACGAGACTCCGGCCGCCCAGGAGACGTCGGCCGCTGTGGACGCGGTTCGCAGGTGACCGTAGGGCCGCTCGCTTCTCGGTCAGTGTCGGGCTGGAGCGAGGCGAGCGGCCCGGAAGGGCGGTGGCCCGGGCCGGTGACGGGCCCCGGGGTCGGCTGCGTTCGCGCCGTGGGGTCGGGTGGGGGCGCGGTCGCGTCTCGCACGGACGCCGGGTGGGGCGGCGGCCGCCGGGTGGTGGGGGTGTGGGTGGGCGTGGGCGCGGGCGTGGCGTCATCCGGTTCGTCGCGGTGATCGGCAGGTTCGTTCCGGGGCCGGGGGTGCGCGAGCAGGGCGGGCGGGAGACTCCTGGCCGTGGAACTTGGCTGCCAAATGGGAACGGGGGCGTGGGGTCACAGACCCCAGAAGCCGGTGGCGGTGATCCCCGCTATCACCACCCCGTCCACGCCCCTGCCAGCCTGCGCGGACACGGTCGGCGGACAGGGGCGGTGCCTGTTTTGTCT
>NZ_JBFBBK010000032.1:0-106021 GCF_040682635.1 Streptomyces sp. NPDC051133 | reverse complement strand
CTTTCACGCGACGTCCGGCGGGAATGCGTGGGGTCCCGCTGTGGAGACGACCGTGACCAAATCCGGCAGCGACCACCTCAAGCGCCAAGCCCGGCGCCCTTCGTCGTGGAACCGCGAAGCGTTGCGCGGCTCGTGGAACCGCGAACCGGTGCGCGGCTCGAAGTACCGGTTTACGGCTCGAACTTGTAGCCCAGACCGCGGACCGTCACCAGGTAGCGCGGGGCGCCCGGGTCCGGCTCGATCTTGGCGCGCAGGCGCTTGACGTGGACGTCGAGGGTCTTGGTGTCGCCCACGTAGTCGGCGCCCCAGACGCGGTCGATGAGCTGCATGCGGGTCAGGACGCGGCCCGCGTTGCGCAGCAGCATCTCCAGCAGGTCGAACTCCTTCAGGGGGAGGTCGACCTTGGAACCGGCGACCGTCACCACGTGGCGGTCGACGTCCATGCGGACCGGACCCGCCTCCAGCGCGGCCGGGGTGACCTCCTCCGGCTCGCCGCGGCGGCGCAGCACGGCCCGGATACGCGCGACCAGCTCACGCGAGGAAAAGGGCTTGGTGACGTAGTCGTCGGCTCCTATTTCGAGGCCGACCACCTTGTCGATCTCGCTGTCCTTGGCCGTCACCATGATGACGGGGACGTTGGACCTGCCGCGCAGCTGGCGGCAGACCTCAGTGCCGGGCAGGCCCGGCAGCATCAGGTCGAGGAGGACGAGGTCGGCGCCGTTGCGCTCGAACTCGTCGAGTCCGTCGGGGCCGGTCGCCGCCACGGCGACCTCGAAGCCCTCCTTGCGGAGCATGTACGACAGGGCGTCGGAGAAGGACTCCTCGTCCTCGACGACGAGCACTCGGGTCACGGAAGGACCTCCGGGGCGGGAAGCGGTTCGTACGGGGATGGGTCGGGGCCGCCGGCCTCTTCTTCGAGGTCGGGGTGCTGCTGTGCGCGGTCGCGGGCCGCGCCCGCCTCCGGCAGCCGGAGGGTGAACGTGGAGCCCTGCCCCTCGGCGCTCCAGACCGTGACCTCCCCGCCGTGCGAGGCGACCACGTGCTTGACGATCGCGAGACCCAGGCCGGTGCCGCCGGTCGCCCGGGAGCGGGCCGGGTCGACGCGGTAGAAGCGCTCGAAGATGCGCTCCTTGTCCTTGTCGGAGATGCCGATGCCCTGGTCGGTCACGGCAAGCTCGATCATGTCGCCCCCGGGCGCGGAGACCCGGCGCGCGGCTATGCCGACGCGGGTGCGGGCCGGGGAGTAGTTCACGGCGTTCTCGACCAGGTTGCCGAGGGCGGCGGCCAGCTGGCCCCTGTTGCCCCAGACGTGCAGGTCGGCCGTGCCGCCGGCGGCCATGGTGATCTGCTTGGCGCCCGCCTGGTGGCGGCAGCGGTCGACGGCCTCGGCGACCAGCTCGTCCACGCGGACGGGCTCGGCGTCCTCGAGGGGGTCGTCGTTCTGCACCCGGGAGAGGTCGATGAGTTCCTGGACCAGGTTGGTCAGCCGGGTCGCCTCGATCTGCATGCGGCCGGCGAAGCGCTGGACCGCCTCGGGGTCGTCGGAGGCGTCCATGACGGCCTCCGAGAGCAGGGAGAGCGCGCCGACCGGCGTCTTCAGCTCATGGCTCACGTTGGCCACGAAGTCGCGTCGTACGGCTTCGATCCTCCTGGCCTCGGTCAGGTCTTCGACCAGCAGCAGGACCAGGCGGGATCCGAGCGGAGCCACACGCGCGGAGACGGCGAGGGCCTCGCCGCGTCCGGTGCCGCGCCGGGGCAGGTCGAGCTCGACCTGCCGTATCTCCCCGTCGCGTCTGGTGTCCCGGGCCATCTGGAGCATGGGTTCGACGGCGAGCTTGCCGCCGCGGACCAGCCCGAGGGCGTAGGCCGCGGAGCTCGCCTTGACGACGGCGTCGGCCTCGTCGAGGACGACGGCCGAGGAGCGGAGCACGGACAACACGGTGTCCACGCCGGGCGGGAGTACGGGATCGGTGTGCAAGGAAGTCCTGGTCGGTCGCTTCTGGTCGCGTTCGCTCCAGCGGAACGCCAGCATGGCGATGACACCGGTGAGCACCCCGGCGATCGCTGCCGCTGCGGCGACCGCCGCGTTCACGTCCATGCCTCCAGGTTAAGCAGGGCGTACGACATGACCACAGCCGTCGAGGTGCGAGCACCGTCACTCGTCGCTCAGAGTTCACCTTGGGGCCAGGATTGGTTCATTTGGGGTGGCGGAAACGGACGCGTGCGGGGCAGAACGTGGGAGCGTGGGGACCAAGCACACCTATGAGAGGGAACCCTGATGCGGGACGCGTACCACGAGGAACTGGACTCGATCGGCGACGGTCTGGTGGAGATGGCCCGGCTGGTCGGGTCGGCGATCGGGCGCGCCACGACGGCCATCCTGGACACCGATCTGAAGCTGGCCGAGAGCGTGATCGAGGCGGACAAGAAGGTCGACGAGCTCCAGCACGACCTGGAGGCGCGGGCGATAGCCCTGCTGGCCAGGCAGCAGCCGGTGGCCACGGACCTCCGTATCGTCGTCACCTCGCTCCGCATGTCCGCGGACCTGGAGCGCTCCGGTGACCTCGCCCAGCACGTGGCGAAGCTGGCCCGGCTGCGCTTCCCGGAGCGGGCCGTCCCCCACGACCTGCACGCCACCATCCTGGAGATGGGCCAGCTCGCGCAGCGCCTCATGGCGAAGGCGGCCGAGGTGATCGTGACGAAGGACGTCGACCTCGCGCTGCAGCTGGAGCAGGACGACGACGAGATGGACCTCCTGCACCGCACCCTCTTCCAGCACCTGATCGACGAGCGCTGGAAGCACGGCATCGAGACGGCCGTGGACGTCACCCTGCTCGGCCGCTACTACGAGCGGTACGCCGACCACGCCGTGGCCGTGGCCAAGCGCGTGGTCTTCCTGGTCACGGGCGAGCACGCGGACGAGCTCCAGCAGGACATCCAGCCGGCGACGGGGGTCGAGGGCGCGTGACCCCCGGGGTCCGCGCGGTGGTGCGCGGCCGCCGGGCGGGGCGCGTGGACGCCTCCGTGCGCCGTTGATGCGCCCAGCGGAGCGGGCATGAAATGGACGAGGGCACCCCTGCCCCAGCGTCTAGGAGGGACCCATGGCCGATTCCCCCAGCACCACGCCCGACCCCACGCAGGAGCGCGAGACCGAGCAGCCCGCCGAGATCAGGAGCCTGCCGCTGGTCGGCGCGTGCGGCTGCGGCTCGGGCTGCGGCTGCGGGTGCCAGTCGGGCAGCCCGTGCCAGTGCTGACCTGACGACCGACGAGGGGGCCGGTGTGCGATCACTGCACACCGGCCCTTTTTCGTGCCCGCCTGTAGCGTTCACCCCTGACCCATTGCAACGTCGGCGGACGGTGGCGCGAAAATCGTTGCGTTAGAAGACAAACCATTGCAACGATTTCTAGGCTCTGAACTGCAGATTCATCAGCCCCACGCAACGAACTTGTTGCCACCCCATGGAAAGCAACGTAGCGTTTCCGCCATCAGAAAGACGACGACCCGAAGGAGCGCACGATGCACAAGTTCGCCACCCCCGCCCCGGTCTCGACCGTCCTCGACATCCCCGCGGGGCGCATCCGGTTCGTCGCCGCCGACCGGGCCGACACCGTCGTCGAGGTGCTACCCGCGGACGCCTCCAAGGGCCGCGACGTGAAGGCGGCGGAGCAGATCGAGGTCGTCTACGGCGACGGCGTCCTTCGGATCGAGGCCGCACCGGCGAAGAGCCGGCTCCTCGGCCAGTCCGGAGCCGTCGAGGTGACGGTCGAGCTGCCCGCCGGCTCCCGGGTCGAGGCGAAGGCGGCCGCCGCCGAGTTCCACAGCCTCGGACGGCTCGGCGACGTGGCCTTCGAGGCCGCGCAGGCCACGGTCGACCTCGACGAGACCGCGAGCGCCCGCCTCACCCTCCAAGCCGGTGACGTGTCGGTCGGCCGCCTCGGCGGGTCCGCGGAGATCAGCACCCAGAAGGGCGACCTCCACATCGCCGAGGCCGTCCGGGGCAAGGTCGTGCTGCGCACCGAGCACGGCGCGATCTCGGTCGGCGCGGCCCCCGGCGTCTCCGCCACCCTGGACGCCGGCACCAGCTACGGCCGGATCCAGAACACGCTCAGGAACACCGACGGCGCCGCCGCGGCCCTGACCATCCAGGCGACCACCGCCCACGGCGACATCACCGCCCGCAGCCTGGCCTGATCGTGCGGCTGACGGGGCCCTCGTGCCGATTGGCGGGGCCCTCATGCCGGTTGACGGGGCCCTCCTGCCGGTTGACCGGGCCCGCCCGGCGCCGCTCCGCCGCCCGACGTACGCGGGCGTGTCCGCCGTCGGTCGTCGCCTGGTTCGCACCCGCCCGGCCGTACGCTGTCGCCCGGCGCACAGGGACGGCGGTCGGGAGTGAGCATGGGCGGTGCGGCGAGCGGTCCCGGCGATCAGGGTGGTCCGAGGGGGCTGGGCGGCCTGGCGCTGCGACTGCCGCGCGAGCAGGACGTGCTCGCGCGGATGCGCGGGACCGAGGACCGGATCGCGGACGCGATCACCGCGTTCGCCGGCACCATGCAGTTCGTCTACATCCACGCGGCGTGGTTCACGGTCTGGATCGTGTGCAACGAGGGCGTCTTCGGCCAGCGACTCGTCTGGGACCCGTTCCCCTTCGGACTGCTCACGATGATCGTCAGCCTGGAGGCGATCTTCCTGTCCACCTTCGTGATGGTGAGCCAGAACCGCCAGGCCGCCCGCGAGAACGTCCGCGCCGACCTCGACTTCGAGACCAACGTGCGCTCGGAGGTGTGGTCGATCCACATGGGGCGCGCCCTGGGCGTCGACCCGGAGGAGGTCGAGCGCAAGGTGCAGGAGGCCCTCGCGGAGAACCGTGCCCGGATGAAGCAGACGGGACAGACCTCGTAACGCGCCGGCGGACGTCGTCGCGGGGAGCGCCCTCGGTGAAACGAGGACCGCTCCCCGCTTCGTGTTACGGTCGCTCCGACGCCTGAACGGGGAATGGTCCCCACTTCTGTCCGGGAGCCGCCGATGCGCACGCAGCACCCCACCGTCCGACTCGCCGACCTCACCGACGACTTCACCGCGAACCCCTACCCCGCCTTCGCCGCGCTGCGCTCCCGCGGGCCCGTCCACCACGTGCGCTTCCCCACCGGGGACGAGTCGTGGCTGGTGGTCGGGCACGAGGAGGTGCGCGCCGCGTTCGCCGACCCCAGGCTGCGCAATGACGTGCGGCACTCGGCCGACTTCGTGGACGACGGGCTGTACTCCGTGGGCCGCAACATGCTCCAGGTCGATCCACCCGACCACACCCGCCTGCGGACGCTGGTGGCCCGCGAGTTCACCGCACGCCGCGTCCAGGCGCTCGGGCCCCGCGTCCAGGAGGCGGCCGGCGCGCTCCTGGACGCCGTGGCCGCCGACGGCCGTGCCGACCTCGTGGCCGCATACGCCTATCCGCTGCCGCTCACCATCATCTGCGAGCTGCTCGGCGTGCCGGACGCGGACCGGGCCGCCTTCCGGGCATGGTCCACGAAGGTCGTCGCCCTCGACGACCCGGAGCAGTCCGCCCGCGCCTCGCAGGAGATGGCCGCGTACCTCGCGGGGCTGGCGGACGAGAAACGGCGGCTGCGGGACGCGGCGGAGAGCGATCTGCTGCACGCCCTGGTCCGCACCCACGACGGGGACGGCGCCGACCGGCTCACCCCGGAGGAACTGCTCGGCATGGCCTTCCTGCTGCTCGTGGCGGGACACGAGACCACGGTCAACCTCATCGCCAACGCCGTCCAGCTGCTGCTCGGTCATCCCGGGCAGCTCGCCGCCCTCCGCGCCGACCCCGAGCTGCTGAAGGGCGCCGTGGAGGAGACGCTCCGCTTCGAGTCGCCCGCGCCGGCGGGCACCTACCGCTACACGGCCGAACCGGTCGCCCTCGGTGGTGTCCGGATACCGGCGGGCGCGCGTGTCGTGCTCTCCATCGCCGCCGCGAACCGCGACCCGGCGGCCTTCCACAATCCCGAACGGTTCGACATACGCCGCGATCCGTCCGCGACGCGCGCCCACCTCGCCTTCGGGCACGGGTTGCACCACTGTCTGGGCGCCCCGCTGGCCCGGTTGGAGGCGACCTTGGCCCTGCGCGTCCTGCTGGACCGCTTCCCCGGCCTGGCCTTCGACGGTGACGGCACCCCGCAGTGGCGCACCAGCCTCATGCGGAGCCTGCGAGAGCTGCCCGTGCGCTGGTAGACACCGGTCCGGTCCCTTGACGGCGGCGACGCGATCCAGCCGGACCCCCGTCCGCCCGGCCGGCGGTAGCATCCGTACCGGGGAGCACTCTCCGGTACGGGGGCACGCTCCGGCACGGGGAGCACTCTCCGGCACGGGGACGAGACGGGGAAGAAGGAGACGCGATGGGCGGCGACGCGCCGACCGGGCGCCGTGACGCGTTGCGCAACCGGAAGCTGCTGACGCGGACGGCCCGCGAGGTCTTCGCCGAACAGGGGCTGGACGCTCCGCTCGACGTCATCGCCCGGCGCGCGGGCGTGGGCAACGCGACCCTCTACCGCCACTTCCCGACCCGCGCCGCGCTCGTGGACGAAGTCTTCCGGGACGCTCTCGCCGAGACCATGGCCGCCGGTGAGCGAGCACGCGCCGCGCAGGACGCGTGGACAGGGCTGACGCAGTACCTGCACACCGTGTTCGCGACGCTCGCCGAAGATCGCGGCACCAACGACCTCATGACGACGAACCTGGAAGGCGTGGCCTCTCTGGATGCCGTCCACGCCCACAACCGCGTCACCGTCGCGGACCTGCTCCGCCGCGGCCAGGCGCAGGGCACCGTACGCCCGGACCTCACCACCGAGGACGTCCTCTTCGCCCTCGCGGCGCTGGGCCGGGTCGTGCCCGCGCTGTGCACCGTCGCCCCGGACGCCTGGACCCGCCCGCTCGCCTTGGTCCTCGACGGTTTCCGCGCCCGCCCGGCCGCGCCCGCCCTGCCTGCGCCGCCCTTGACGTCCGACCAGCTCGGCGATGTGCTCCTCGAACTCGGCCCGCATCGAAAGCTCAGGTCAGGGGCTTGATCACGGAAGCCGCTTCACCCGAATGGCCCAACATGACGTGCCACCCACATGGGTGAAGATCAAACTGGCTAGTGCCCCAACCCAGGCAATCCGTGAAAGGGGAACCACATGCGCCTTCGACGAATCCTCGCCGCCGCCGTCGCCACGGCAGCCCTCGCCGGACTCGGCCTCACAGGCGCCGCAGCAGCAACCGCCGCCACCGCACAGGGTGCTCCATCCTTCGTCACCCCTTCCCAGTGCAAGCAGGCCGGCGGAATGCCCGATCTGAATGCCAACCTCTGCAGAGGCGGTATGCACGACGGGGAGACGATCGACTGAACCCCACAAGGCGCCCCGCGGCCACGCGCCGCGGGGCGCTCCCGCGCGAGCGGAGCCGCGCGAGCCGGGAGAGCCGCAGGAAAATGCCCCTGAGCCGCGCCGCCCGCGCAGCTCAGGGGCATGATCGCAAGAGCTACTTCTTCTTGCCCTGGGTCTGGGGGGCCCGGTTTTTTGACCAGGTCAGCGGGGCACGAACCCCCGCCGACCAGCGATCGAGCGGTCATGGTCGGTCGTCGTTGGCCGTCCCTTGTTGTCCTCGGAGGGCCCAGAGAGGGCCCGTCGGTGTGGTCTCGGACCCTCAGCTACGAAGAGGAGCAGCCTCCAGCCACGCGCCCACTTGACGAAGGACACATGGTGGGACCGAGCAGGCCCCAGCACACGGAGACGACGGCTCTGTCAGTGCACCGAGCTAGGTTCGACTCATGACCGCAGCCCAACTACTCCCCTATACACGGCAGGTGATCTACCCTCATGTGAGACGAGTTGGAGGGTGTCTCGCATGGGGGGTTCGCCAGCGGCGGACGATGGTAAGAAGCCTCGGGCCCAGAACATCAAGGCAGTACACCCTCGCACCGTCACGAAGATGATGGAGCAGCTCCAAGAGGGTTACGTCTCTAGCGTGGCGGCGAGCGCTGGCTGCTCGGTAGAGGTGGTCGGCAAGGACACCTTCGGTGTCGACGTCCAGTTCATTCGCCCTCCCGCTACGCACCTGCAGCAGGAGGCCATCCTCTTCGCGCAACTGAAGTGCACCACACAGGTCACCCCTGACCGCGATACCAAGTCGTTTCAGTATCGGTTCTCGAAGCGGGAGTACTTTGAGGGGCTAGCCGCCCCGCGCACGCACATCAAGAAGATCCTGATCGTTATGACAGTGCCGCTTGAGCAGCTCGCATGGACGGAGGTTGTGACCGGCGGCCTCCTCGTCAAACGCGAGTGCTACTGGACGCATCTAGAGGGCAAGACGTCAGAACTGGTCAAACCGGTGATTGACGTCCCAACGGATAACACCTTTGACGCAAACGCCCTAATTAAGATTATGGAAAGGCAGGACAGGGGTGAGTCGCTTGATGGATGAAGGCGAGACCACGATCCCTGAGAATGTCGATCCGAATAGGCTACGCGTAGTTCTCAAGGACCTTGGGTGGGAGAACGTTGGGGGCCGGGAAGGCATCTACGCCCGGTACGCTCCGCCAGGCAAGGAAGGGTCATTTTCGGTAGCCCCAAGTGTCCTAATCCCCCTCGATAAGGCAGCGGTCGACTTCCCGCTATTGATGCATTCGGCATTGCTTCAATTGTCCCGCCAGAGGGATTTTTGGGCACGATCACTCTACCCTAGAATCGCACTGTCTTCCTCGGATGAATTTCGCTTCAGGAAAGAATCGCGAGCCCCGAGCGGCTTGATTTCCTGGAGGAGCGGAGAGCGACTAATCGAGTCCGCCCGAAGGACGCTTTTGGCTGGCGCCAAGTATTATTTGGGCCCCGAACGTCATTTCGTGAACCGCCACGGCAGGTTCGCCAGTAGGTATCTAGATCGGGTAATGATGGGCCAAACGGCACCCGGAAGCTACATCGTCACGGCTTTGGCGCCGCCTGATGACCAGGTAAGCCTTAAGCCGTCAACCGACGCCCTTCCTTCCGCCTGGGATCCCGGGGCTATCCGACTGCGCACAGTCAATGAGGCTGTTGCACATGCCGTGGGAGCCACCGTTGAGGCCCTGGAACACTACCGATCGAGCGGCTCTCTCGCGGGCTTTGAGAGTGGTGTAGTGGATGGCATCTCATACGAGATGACTAACGCAATCATCGGCATTGCCACGAATGCCGATGAGGCCGATCTCACAATTGAGTGGGATAAGGCGTCGACACCACCAGTCAACCTAGAAAATCATTTTGAGTTTCGCGCCTCGGATGTCCCAACACTAACTCAGGCCGCAATCAGGCTCGCCGAGGATCAATCTACAGCTCAGGTTTCAATTATCGGCAGAGTGCATCTGCTCGCCAAAAAGCAAGCTGGCAGCCCGGGGGTTTTCGGCGTGGATGCGCTGCAGTCTACTGGACCGCGGAAGGTCCGAGTGAGGCTCGCGGATGAAGAGGACTACCACGAGGCAATCAGAGCCCACGAGGAGGACTTGGCCATTCAGGTGAGCGGCCGCCTCGAAAAGGAAGGAAATCTGAGTTGGCTCTATGACGCCACGGTAATTCGCACTCTGGGTTCACTCGACGAGTACGAAGCTTCCAGGCGCGCCCGCTCAGAGAGTAATACTGATCAGCTCGACTTGTTCTGATCTGATGGCCGTCTTGAACAGATCGGTGGCCCAGGCGAACGAGGTCCGCGGAGAGTCAGCCGAGGTGCACGAAATACCGAAGAAGAACGCCGCCGCACAGAAGGCGGCTCCCATGAAACAGGCCTAGTCAAGGATGGCCAACTCGGTGTCGGGCCGGCAGTGAGTGCAGGCTGGGATTCCTTCAACGATCTAGCGGAGCGCATCGCTACGGGAGTCGCCGCGGGACCGTTTACATGCCCGGTGGCAGCCAGCGATGTGAACCCAGGCAGGCCCGTCGTCGCGGTTGGTCCGGCGGCGCCATCCGTGCCGCTTCGCCCTACCGCCGCTCTGGTTCGCGCCACTGATTGGCGGCGATCCACCGCCGGGTCGGATGCGCCTGCGGCAAGGGCAGATCCTCGGCCTGCCCGTCGATGACGTCGACTTCGACAGCGGCGCCCTGCACGTGATGCAGTAACTCAAGCTGAGCCAGAGCTAGGCTGCGTGCGCACCCCGAAAGGCGGCAAGTTCCGTGACGTACCGCTGCCCAAGCCAGCAGATCTACGGCGGGGGTCGGCACCTCTCACGGGAAGGTGGTCGCGCGAGCTGTTCATGGAAACGCAGAGCGGGGAAGCGCCCGCCGCTGGCAAACTGTCTCCATGCCCAACCTCTTCGTGCAGGACCTCCGCCGGATAGCCCGGGGGCTGTCTGACGACCCCAAAGAATGGCCCTACATCCCCTGCCCGACTTGCAAGCGCGCTGGCCTAACCGTCGTTCCAGGTTCGTTGGTACTCGAAGAAGCCAACCAAAGTCAGTCTTGGCGCGCACTCGAATACTGGGACGTTGACTTCATTTATGGCGCATTCCACTGCGTCCTGCGCTGCTATAAGGAGACATGCGATCTCGTTCGAGTGGTTGGACGAACGAGTATCTACATGGAGAATACGGAGGAAGGCTATAAGGAGCTTTTGACGCCTCTATTCTTCATGCCTGAACTGCCCCTGATGCAAGACTTCGGCGACTGCCCTAAGCAAGTCCGGGAAAGAATCGAGGCAGCGTCCACCATCCTTTGGGCGGATCCAAGCTCGGCAGCGAATCGACTGAGATCCGCGGTCGAAGCCCTGATGGACCATGAGGGAATTCCGAGGCGCGGCTTCAGTAAGGGGAAGAGCTACGATATCAGCCTCCATAACCGAATCGAGCGATTCAAGGTTGCAAAACCGGAGTTTTCCGAGGCCGCCAATCTTGTGCTAGCTGTCAAGTGGACAGGCAATTTCGGTAGCCATGGGGGCGAAATTCGCGTGCCCGACGTGCTGGACGCCATCGACATTCTAGACCGCACCATTCAGTATATCTATGACACCTCTGCGGCAGGAATCAAAAAGAAAGCCGAAGAAATCATCGCCCGAAAAGGTATGCCAGCAAGCCAGATTACACAGTTTCCGGTGCCGCCCTTCTAATCGTGGCGCGTTGCATTCAGTTCGGGTAATCGGCAGGGAAGCGGTGGGCATGGGGCTGGCCGACTGGGGAGACGTGCCGACGTGCATCGGCACTGCGTGCGCGTTTGCTGCAGCATGATTCGCGTATCAGATGATCACGAGTCAACGGCAGCAGATCAGGGTGAGCGTGATGGCAACAGTTATGCAGGTTCACCTCCCGGACGGGGTGCCATCCTTTGTCTGGAGGACCGACGCCACGGCCTCAGCCGTCCAGTGGCCGGCCGCACCCGGCCGCGTTGCCAGGTACTCAGCAATCCGCTTCACTGGCCAACCGTGCGCCTCTCTCAAACCCGAGCCCAGATGCCGCAGGTAGGTCGCGGCAGGTGCATTCCACTGAACGTCGCGCATACCCCAGGGCGCCGTGAATGTCAGGACCGGGTGACCGTCGAGGTATCCGGGGCAGACAAGCGTTTCGTACCGTCCGGTGCCCATCTCAGCACGACCAGTGGCAAGCACCTTTGTGAGGTCAAGCATCGCCCCTGGATCCTTATACATCTCCTGAGCAGCGATGTCCGAGAACTGTTCTGCGGTGACCAGGTAGGCGCGTGCGGCCGTTTGACCGTCTGAGCCAGGGTCGTAAAAGGCCATGCCACCCGTCCATGCCTGAGATTCGAGAGCAAAGTACAGCTCGCCAGGCAGCATGACCGGCTCCATTTGCTCCGGGAGTCGGTCATCGCGACATCCGGGGTAAGTTCGCCGGCCACCGGGGGGCTTGCCGCCGGCCAGGTAGTAGGCCAACCGCGCCACGTGCATGTTGGAACCGAAGGCCGCATACCAAACGCGCTGTGGAGCAGCAGGCCCGAACTCCGGCCGATCCAGTCGACGAGGGATGATCACGAGTCAGTCCGCCGATACGTCGTAGCGGATGATGTGACGATCGCCGGGCAGGATGCTGATCATGACGCGGAGCGGACGACCGTCTTTGTCGTAACCGGTACGCCGATGGACGGCTACCGGTGTCCCCGCGGGTAGAGCGAGCCTTTCGGACTCCGTGCGAGTGGGCATGCGCACCGTGATTTCGTCGCGGTAGTGCGTCTGGATGAGCCCACTGCTCGCCAGCACGCCACCAGGGGCCGACACGTCTTCGGGGAGCATCAGCGGAGTGCCCCTAACCAGTTCTTCGGGGAAGTATGAGTCGGCTAGGGCGTACGGCTCCTGATTCACGAACCGGATTCGCTCCCGAACGACAGTGAGTGCGGACTCAGGGTCAAGGCCTAGCTGCTCGGCAACCTCTGCCGGCGGCCGTCTGATGGACACGTTGACCTCTTGGCGAGGCTTGCTACCGCTCTCCTCAACCACGGTGGACCACTGGTCGCCGTTGCTCTGCGCTGAGCTGTGCCGTGAGCGGGACTCGAGGACGGACCAATCCCAAACCGCCGCCGGATGACTCTTCCTGACGAAGCTGCCTCGCCCCTGCCCAGCGACCAACAGGCCCTCTTCCGTCAGTCGCCTGAGGGCCAACCGGATGGTGTTGCGGCTCGCCGAGTACTGCTCCATAAGACGGTGCTCTGTTGGTAGCTGCTGACCGGGGCTCAGCTCCCCAGTGTCGATGAGATGCCGCAGCTCATCAGCGATGCGGTGGTAACGCGGCGTCTGCTCGCCCACGTTGACTCTCCAGGTTTTGACGGACTTGTTCCAACAACATACGCCCAATCGCTTGCGCTACCCAAGCCAGGCGTGCAAACTCATGAACCGTCAGGTTGTTGGTACAAGCCCAACTGCTGGCATCGCGCCATGTACTGACGTTGCGTCATACGCCTGGAGGGCCTCGTGAGACGGGCTCGAAGGAAGCGAGCGGTGTTTGAGAACTGAACAGCGTGACGAGGTGGCCGCCTCCTCCGATAAGGCGGCCGGCGCGGCACAGGACCGCGCATCCATGAACTGACCTCCGCAGCTTCTGCTGTGGCCGGTTGCCTCCGCTGCTCGTCTCGCACGAGCAGCGCTGAGGGGAGCCGGATGTTCCGACTTCAACGGCGCGCGCCCCCGGTGCAGGAACACCGGGGGCGCTGTTTGGGCCGCTCCTACGCGAGAGGAACACGACTCAATGAATCCCATCGTCACTGTTCAGGACGCTGTTACCGCGTTCGCCGACTTCATGGAGCCGAGCGGTGCGGAGCTGGACGCGATCGAGCAGGAGTTGCCGCTGATCCTGGCGGAGGTTGACCTGCTCGACGCGCAGATCGTCACCCTGGACCGCATCCCGTCCGAGCTGGACGCCCGCCGCACCCGCCGGGCGCTCGCCCGGGTCCTGGCGGAGCGGGCGGCACTGGCGAACCACGCCGCCACGGTGAGCCTGCCGGGCGGCGCGGCATGAACCGCAAGGGACGCATCCTGCTGGTACTCGCGCTGGTCGCGGTGGTCGGTATGGCGTTTCGCGTCTCGTGGAACGCACTGCGGGACATCGCCGGTGCCGTCGGCGCGGACGAGACAGCGGCGACGCTGTACCCGTTCGTGGTCGACGGGCTCATGGCGCTCGCTCTGGTCGCCACCCTCGTTCTGGTCGACCGTGACCGGTCGTTCGCGCTCAAGGTGCTGGGCACCTACACGGCCGCCTCACTGGTCCTGAACTACGTGCACGGCCTGGTGCCCGAGTTGCACGGCCGTGGCGTCGACTGGGGGCGGCTCGCCGACTGGGCCCCCGCGAACTGGGCGCTCGTCCTGCTCGCGACGTCGCTTCCGGTCGGGTCGATCTACTTCGGGTCCGACCTGGTCGCCAAGGTGCTGCACCACCGTCCGGCCCCGATTCCTGCCCCGGACGTGAATGCGGAGGAATCCACCAATACCCAGATGATTCGGTCTACGGCTGACCTGCCGGAATCGACCCCGGTCCCGGCCGCCGTGTCGGTGGTGCGGGTGCCCGATCCGGTCCCGGTGGACCTGGGGAAGTCGGCTCTTCCGCTGAAGCCCGTGCCCGCCCTCGCCCCGGTCGAGTCGGCCCCGTCCCGGTCGGCTGGGGCGCGGTCGGTGGCGGCTGAGTCGACCCGGCCGCCCCGGGCGACGTACCGCGTTCCGGACGCTGCCAAGACGCCCCGGACCCGGCGCACCCCGGAACAGCTCATGGCCGAGGCCCACATCCTGACGGCCGACTGGCCGGACGAGAAGGTGACCGCTGAGGGCATCCGCCGGGCCCTGCGCACTTCCCCGGTCAACGCCCGCAAGCTGCGTGACGCGGTGCTCGCCGAGCGGGCCGCGTGATGGGGGCGCTGCCGGTGTTCCGGTGGCGCCTCGCCCCGGACGGCTACGCCACCCGCCGCCAACTCCGCGCACAGGGTCTGCGGCCGGGTGGTCAGGACGTGGCCGCACAGCTCGAACGGCCACGCCGCCGCCGGCCGCCGCTGGTCGCCTACCTGTACAGGATCGACCTGGCCAAGCCCGTCCGCCCGATGACGCCCGCCCGATGGGCTGCACTGGCCCGTGCGAATGCTGCGCGCCGCATCTGCCCCGCCTGCCGGCGGGATGCGGGCTACGTCATCCCCGCCTCGCTCGGCATGTGCACCCCCTGCGCCTTCCCCCAACCCTCCCAAGCCCTGAGGAGTGCCTGACATGGGCAAGCCCGACACCCGCCGCCTGGATAAGGCCATCCAGCAGACGAACCGCAAGCTCGAAGCGGTCCGCAACCGCGAGATGTGGCCGCTGAACGGCCGCGAACGTCGCGCCGTGCTCGGAGCTCTCGCGTCCGGCTCCTACCGGATCACCCGGGGCGACAGTCCCGGCCGCGCGGAACGGAAGCTGGACACCGCCTGGCAGTCGGCGGAAACCAGGCTGGTCGCGGAGATTGCCGCGCTGCACACCGAGCGGCAGCGCGTGGTGAACGAGGCCGCCGCGACGCGGGCCGCGAAGAAGTCCTCCGGCTGGTGGTGACCAGCCCGGCCGGGCCCGTCGGGCCCGGCCCCCTCGCCGCACCCTTCCCTCTCGCTTCGCCTCGCTTCGGGGCAGTCAGGAGTCTGCCGTTATGAGCGGCAACGTCGTTCACCTGCACAAGGAAGAGCCCGAACCCCTCACCAACGAGGCGGCCGTGACCACGCTGACCGTGGTCCCCGACCGGCCGGCACCCCGGCCGGTTCCGCTGTGGCTGCGCTCCGGACGCGCGGTGCGCACGTTCGTCACCCACGAAGCCACGAAGACCACCGCCCGCACGGTGGCCCGGCACAGCCTGTACGTCGTCGGGGGCGCCCGCATCGTGAGCCGCCGCGCGTGGGACGGACGCACCGCCGCCCGCTACGAACGCATGCTCCGCGCCGCCGAAGCCGCGGGCAACTTCGAGGCTGCGGCCGAGTGGGAGGAGCGCGGGCAGCGCTTCCGCGACGCCCGCCACCGCCGCCGCATGGACCTGCTTCACTCGCCCCTGGACGCGGCCAAGGGCGCGGCCGTCAGCGCCGGTATGGGCGTCGGGGGACTCGTCCTGCTCGGTGTCGCGATGGCGGTCGCCACCAAGGACCCCGCCGACGTGGTCACCCCGCTGATGGCGGTCGTGAAGTTCATCAACCTGATGATCACCATCGTGCAGGTGGTGTGGGGGCCGCTGATCTCCATCGGCCCTTTCCTGGCCCTGCTCGCTCTGTGGTCGGTCGGCGCGCACCAGCAGGCCGCACCGCAGTGGGCCCTGCCGGCAGGCGCCCGCAGCAACGAGGGGGAGCCGATCACCCCGTCGATCGTGGTCAAGGCCCTGCGCGACCTGGGCATCCCGGCCCTGCGCAAGGCCATCACGGAGATGGGCGACGCGGGCGCGTCGATGTTGTCCCCGATCGTCATCGCCGGATGCGGCGTGGAAGTCGATGTCACCCTGCCGTCAGGGGTGTCCACCAACGAGATCCAGGCCAAGCGGCGCAAGCTCGCCGAGAACCTGTCCCGGCACGAGCACGAGGTGTTCATCACCATCCCGCAGGCGGCACGCACGGTGCGGCTGTGGGTGGCCGACTCCGGGGCGCTCGATGAGCCGATCGGGCCGTCGCCGCTGGCCACGGACGACACGATGACCGCCGACTACGCCAAGGGCCGCGCCCCGTGGGGCCAGGACCTGCGCGGCGACGCGGCGAGCTTGAGTCTGTATCAGCGGCACCTGCTCATCACCGGCCTGTCGAACCAGGGCAAGACCGTGGCTCTGCGGTCTCTGGCGCTGTGGCTGTCGCTGGACCGCTCGGTGCAGTTCCTCATGGGTGACCTCAAGGGCGTGGGCGACTGGGCCATGTTCGACGGCCTCGCCAGCACACTCATCCAAGGGCCAACCGATGAGCACGTGATCCAGGTGACCGAGATGGTCGAGAGTGCGGTGGACGAGATGAACCGCCGTATCCAGGCCCCGCCCGGCACTCAGTTCCCGCCGCTGATCGTGTTGGTTGATGAGGCGCAGGTGGCGTTCATGTGCCCGGCCAAGGACGAGGACAAGCGCCCCTACGGCGGCGCGAAGGCCAACTCCCGGTACTTCATGGCCGTCCGCAAAATCCACAACCAGGGCCGCGCCGTCAACGTCCTGATGTGGCAGGGCACCCAGGACCCCACCAACGAGAACCTGCCCAAGCTGGTCCGCGAGGGCGCGCACACCCGCGCCTCCCTCGCGCTGGGCACAGAGTCGCAAGCCCGCATGGCGCTGGGGGACAAGGCTGTCGACGGCGGCGCGGCACCGAACCTGCTGCGCCCGGGGCTGGACCGGGGAACCCTGGTCGTCGCCTCCGACGGCATCCAGATTCCGGCCGGCCAGTCGTCCATCACCGTGCGCACGCACTACATCGATGACGACACCGCCGCAGCCATCACCGACCGGGCCAAGGCCCTGCGCGACGGCGTGACCACCCTGCACGCCGTCGAACGGGGCGAGGAACGCGACCCGCTCGCCGACATCGCCGCCGCCATTGGCGACGCCCCCCGGCTGCGCACTCAGGACGTCATCAAGCGACTGTCCGCGCTGAACCCGGACGCTTACGGCGACTGGTCACCCGGCGACCTCACCCGCGTCCTGGACGGCACCGGCGCCGAGCCGTACAAGTCCGACGGTCGCATGGTCGTCTCCCGCGACCACATCGCCCGTGCCCTCGCCAACCGCGACGCCGACGGTTCCGCTTCCGACGCCTGACCGCAGGGAGCCGACCAGGTTCGGGTTAGGGAGGCAGGGAGAACTCCCTCACCGCCTCCCTGACCCGCCCCCCTGGCTCTGACCAGCGGAAATGATCGCTCAGGGAGTCAGGGAGGCATCCCAGCTCAGAGGCCCGAAACCCCCTCCACACGGCACCCCCAAGGGGGGCCTCCGCCTCCCTGATCCAGCACCTGAAGGGATTCCGCATGCACACCGAACCCACCCCGCCCGCGCCCGCCGGCCGGGCCGTCGACCTCCACCACCCGGCCCCGATCACCCCGGCCGCCGTCATCCCCGCGCCCGTGATGCCGGTGCAGCCGAGCGCGGTTCCGACCGTGGCGAGCGTCGTCCTGCCCGACGGTCAGGTCGTCACCGGTTACGCCATCCACCACGCCCAGCCCGAACCGGTCACGGCCAAGCCGCCCGTGTCCCGGACGGCGGTGAACGTCGCCCTCGGAGGGGTCGGGTTCCTCGCCGTGGCGGGCGGTCTGTTGCTGCTGACCACGTTCATCGCCGCGCTGACAGCGCTCATCACCCAGCTCATCACCCTCGCCGCCGTCATCTTCGGCGGCTGGATCGCCGTGCAGGTCTTCAGCGCCAACCGTCACGGCGCCGGGGCGACGGTCAACATCCGCAAGGCCACCTTCAAGCGCAACCACTTCCACGGCTGAACCCACCCGAAGGGAACCCGTCCATGTTCGCGATCCGCATCGTCTGCGACCCCGCCGAAGCCGACAGCATCACCACCGCCCTGCGCCGCCTGTTCGTCACGGGCACCGCCCGGCAGTACCCGGCCCGAGACGGCAACAACGTCCGCCTGTACCTCACCGCCGAAGAGCGCGAGCCCGACACCATCGCCCCGGCCACCGAGGTCGACGGCATGACCCAGTGGCCCTGGTACCTGCCCACCAACCACTAGCTACGCCAAGGGCGGCCCCCACCTCTCGCCAAAGAACGCGGGGCCGCCCTTGTCCCAGCACCACTCCTAGGAACTGGAGATATCCAGCATGACGCAACCCATCGCCCTCCCGCGAGCCTTACCGGCGGGCGCTCCCGCCGCGAGCGGGATGCGGTTCTACCTGACCACCCACAAGCGGCACTGGATCAAGCTCACCGACGTGCCACTGTTCCTCAAAGCCGAGCACTTCACGGCCGCCGCCAAGCTCTACCCGGCGCTCGGCCCGTACGCGGTCGACTCCGGAGGCTTCTCCGAACTCCAGCGCCACGGCCGCTGGACCCGCACCCCTCGCCAGTACGTGGATGACCTGCGCCGCATCTGGGAATGCGTCGGCCCCTACGACTGGGCCGCACAGCAGGACTGGATGTGTGAAGACCTCATCATCCATGGCGGCACCGTCGGCAAGAACGTGTTCGTCGGCACCCATCTGAGCGTCGCCGAACACCAGCGGCGCACCGTCGCCAACTTCCTCGAACTGCGCTCCCTCGCACCCGACCTGCGCATCGCTCCAGTCCTACAGGGGCGCAGCATCCCCGAGTACGAGCGGTGCGTAGAGCTATACGAGAGGGCGGGTGTCGACCTGCGGCGTGAGCCGATCGTGGGACTGGGGTCGGTATGCCGCCTGCAATCTACCCGCGAGGGCGCCGCGATCGTCACTGCCATGGCCGCGCACGGCTTCAAGCTCCACGGCTTCGGCTTCAAGATTCTCGGCCTGGAACGCGTCGGCCATCTGCTCGCCTCCGCCGACTCCGCCGCCTGGAGCTCCCACGCCCGCCACCGGCCCCCGCTGCCCGGCCACACGCACAAAAACTGCGCGAACTGCATCGACTATGCCCTCACCTGGCGCACCCGTGTGATCAGTGCAATTCCCACCCATCGCCAGACACTGCTCACTGACAGGAGCGCGGCATGAACGACCACCTTCACACCGCTTCCCGCCTCGCGGCCACTGGCCTGCCTGTCATGCCCCTTCGCGAAGGGAAGGCGCCGTTCGGGAACTGCCGCCGCTGTGCGGAGAACGTGTGCGGCGGCCGGCCGAACATGAAGACTCCCGGCCCCTGTGCCTGCCCGCAGCCGTGCCATGGCTGGGCCGCCGCCACCACTGACCCCCACACCATCGGTTCGCCGACGTGGGTGCGGGCGTGGCGCGAGGCGGCGGCGGTGGCCTACCACCCCGGCGGGGCCGGGCTGACGGTCGTGGACCTGGACAACGCGGCGGCCGTCGCTTGGGCCCACGAGACCCTGCCCGCCACCCGGACCGTGCCCAGTACGCGCGGAGAGCACTGGATCTACCGGGGGGCCATGCGGTCGGTGAACGCGGTCCGGCCGGGCGTGGACATCAAATCCACGATGGCTTACGCCCGGTGGCTCGGACTCGGCACCGGCAGCATGGCCGAGTTGCCCGACGCCGTGCGCGCGCTGGCCGTGAAGGAGCCCTCCGCCCGGCCGATGCTGCAGGCCGTCCACGTGCCGGCGCCTGCCGGGGGCGGAGAGTGTCCCCACCGGACGCCCGCCTACCTGCACCGTGGGATCGCGATGGCGGAGCAGCGCATCACCGAGGCCCGCAGCGCGATCCATGCCACGGTCTACCGGACGTTCCTCGCCGTGCTGTCGACGCACGGCCGGTGCGGCTGCCTCACCGACAACCACATCGCCCGCCTGTTCATCGCCGCTCAAGGCAAGGGCGAATCCCCCCGGCACTGCACCGACGCATGGGCCAACGCACGTACACGGTTGGGACTGTGACCATGGCCGACGACGAGAAGAACCCCGCCCGCGAAGTCATCACCGACTACGCACAGGCGCACTTCCGGTACTTCCGCACCGCCGACGGCACCGTCTACGCACAGAAAAACGGCCACCCCGTGGCCCGCCCGATCCGCTCGCAGGGCACCACGGGAAGCCACCGGCAGGAACTCATGGTCGGCCTGTTCAAGGACGGGCTGGGCGTGTTCAACGGAACCGCCCTCAAGGAGGCGCTGGATTTGATCGAAGCACTCGCACTGTCCGAGGACGTGCAGCCCGTGCACATCCGCGTCGCCCCCGGTTTCGACGGGGCGACGTGGCTGGACCTGGACCGCGATGACGGGCAGTCCGTCCGGATCCACCCCACCGGCTGGGACATCGCGATTCCGGACCCGCGTGAGGTGTGCTGGCGGCGCACCCAGCTCACCGGGGAACTGCCCCTGCCGGCCAAGGACACCGACGGCAAAGGCATCGACCTGCTGATGCGGCTGTGCAACTTCGCCACCGCGGAGACCGAGTGCCTGGCCATCGCCTGGCTCATCGGCTGCCTCGGCCCGTCCGTCCCCGTCCCCGCCCCCTTCCTCACCGGCCCGCAGGGTGCGGGCAAGTCCACCGGCGGCCGGATGCTCGTGCGGATCATCGAGGGCATGAGCGGCGACCTGCGCCGCGCACCCAGGGACGAGGAGAACCTGATTGCTGCCGTGGCGGCCGGATGGGTCACCGCCCTGGACAACCTCTCCCACATGACCCCGGAGCTGTCCGACGCGATGTGCTGCATCGTGACCGGAGCCGAGAACGTCAAGCGCGCCCTGTTCACCGACGGCGACGTGTTCCGCGTCGGCTACCGCCGGCCCCTGCTCCTGACCGGCATCGACGTCGGAGTCATCCGGCCCGACCTCGCCGAACGGCTCCTGCCACTGCGCCTGGAGAGGCCCAAAGTGCGGCGCACCGAAGCGGAGCTGTGGGCGGAGTACGCGGAAGTGCTGCCCGTCGTTCTCGGCTCGCTCTTGGACCTCACGGTCAAGGTCCGCGCGGTCGAGGCGGAAACCCCTACCGATCTGCGGATGGCGGACTTCGCCCACCTGTGCGCGCAGCTCGACGCAGCGACCGGGCTGGGAGCTCTCACCGCCTACCGGGCCAGCCTGGACGACCTCAACGACGACGTCATCGAGGGCGACCTCTTGGCGCAGACCGTCCTCAGGCACGCCGCAGAACTCGAACCGGGCGGCCCGCAGCGGATGACCTCCACCGAATGGCTGCACTGCCTCAGCCGCCTCTACAGCGGCGAGGACTTCCGTGCCCTGCCTAAAGGCTGGCCCACCACCGGGAAAGTGCTCTCAGACCGCCTCAAGCGCCTGCAGCCCACCCTCGCGGCCCGAGGCGTCATCATCGACTCGGGCCGCACCAAAGATGGCCGCTACATCGAGATGACCCGCTCTCCCGCCCCTCCCGCGCATGAACAGCAGGCGTTCTGACCGGCACCGCCGCAGACCGCAACAGCAAGAAGAGCACCCGGTCGCGGCGTGCTCCTCTTGCTGTTCGGCGGCAGCGCCGCCCAGTAGTCGCGCCGCGCAGCGGCTCCTTCTTCACGTCTTGAGCCGCACCGCACCACCACAGACACGGCCCCACTTTTTCCTAAGTAGGAAATCCTGCGTCACCTGCGTCACCCTGGCCCCGAAAACGGCCAGTGACCTGCACAGACGAGGGTGACGCAGACGGCCTCTGTCTGCGTCATCCTGCGTCACCTGCGTCACCGATGACGCAGGCCCAACGCCCTGCGTCACCCAAAACCCGCAGGCCAGAAGCCTAAATGACGCAGATGACGCGGGTGACGCAGAAATCCACACCTCGGACAGGCGCGGACTCCGCCCGAAGCCAATGCGACTCAACCTCTGAGGACCAAATGAGCCGAACCCATTCCGCTCAACCCGACCCTCGCGCCACCCTCCGCAGCGATCTCCCCGACCGGTACCTCACTCCCGACGACATCGCCGAGATCTTCGGCGTCCCCCTCGAAACCGTCTACCAGTGGCGCAGGAAGCGCACCGGCCCTCCCGGCTTCCGTATCGGTAAGCACATTCGCTACGACCCCGCCGAAGTGGGGGCCTACGTGACTCAGCTCAAGAGCGTCGACCGCGTCGCGGCCTGACGCAGCCTCCACAGCCAGGGGCGGCCGTTGAACGGCCGCCCCTGCTCCATGCTGGGAAAGGACTCCGCTCCTCATGGCAGGGCACATCCACGACCGCTGGTTCGCGACCACCACCGGCACCGACGGCAAGACCGTCCGAATCAAGACCGACCGCCACGGCAAGGGCATGCGCTACCGCGCCCGCTACTTCACGCCCGAGGGGAAGCGCAAGGAAAAGTCCTTCCCAGACGGACAGAAACGCCAGGCCGAGCAGTGGCTGAGTGCCATGCAGGCAGACGTCGCCCGCGGCGACTTCATCGACCCGAACGCGTCCCGCACCACCTTCCAGGCATTCGCAGAGAAGTGGCTCGCGAGCCAGAGCGGCGACCCGAACACACGGGCCTCTATGGAGTCTCAGCTCAGGCTGCACGCCTTCCCTCGCATCGGCGCGCGTCAGCTCGGGTCGTTCCAGCCGGGCCACATCCGAGAGTTCGTCACGCAGCTCGAAGCATCCGGCATGTCCGGCGCGTACGCACGCGTCATCTTCTCTAACGTCCGCGCCGTGCTCTCCGCAGCCGTAGAGGACGGATGCCTGCGCCGGAACCCCTGCAACTCGCGAACGGTGACCCCGCCGGCCATGGGCGCGCGTCGCGTCGTCCCCTGGGAGCCTGAGCGCGTCTTCGCTGTGCGCGCCGCCATGGTCGAGCGTTTCCGGCCCATGGTCGACGTGGGCGCCGGATGCGGCCTGCGGCAGGGAGAAATCCTCGGCCTGTCCGTCGATGACATCGACTTCGACAGCGGCACGCTGCACGTGGTGCAGCAGCTCAAGCTGAGCCTGAGCAAGGCCGTCTTCGCGCCCCCGAAGGGCGGCAAGCTCCGTGACGTACCGCTGCCCGATCCAGTGGCAGAGGCACTACAGGAACACATGAAGCGATTCCCGCCGGTAGAGATCAAACTCCCGTGGATGCGAGCGAACGGCCAGCCGGTGACCCGGCGGCTCATCTTCACCGGGCCCAACGGTGGGCACATCTGGCGGACCTCGCTGAACGAAGACCACTGGAAGCCCGCTCTTGCGAAGGTCGGTGTCATCCCGAAGGCCAAGAGCCGCGAGCACGCCGCCGCCCGCGAGCACGGGATGCACGCCCTGCGGCACTTCTACGCGTCCGTCCTCCTGGACGCCGGGGAGAGCATCAAGGCCCTCGCTGAGTACCTCGGGCACTCCGACCCGGGACTGACGCTCAAGGTGTACGCACACCTCATGCCGAGCAGCCGGGACCGGGCCCGGAAGGCTCTCGGGCGAGCGCTCCGGCCGCAGGACCCGGGGGCCTGAGGGCCCGGAGAGGGCCCAGGCCGTGAAAACGCCCCTGGGCCGCGCCGTCCGCGCAGCTCAGGGGCATGTTCGCAGGGGCTACTTCTTCTTGCCCTGGTTCTTGACCGCCTCGATCGCCGCCGCGGCGGCCTCCGGGTCGAGGTACTTGCCGCCGGGGGTGACCGGCTTGAACTCGGCGTCGAGCTCGTAGTAGAGCGGGATGCCCGTCGGGATGTTCAGGCCCGCGATGTCGGCGTCGGAGATGCCGTCCAGGTGCTTGACCAGGGCGCGCAGCGAGTTGCCGTGGGCCGCGACCAGGACGGTGCGGCCGGTCAGCAGGTCGGGGACGATGTCGTCGAACCAGTACGGCAGCATCCGGTGGACGACGTCCTTCAGGCACTCCGTCCTCGGGCGCAGCTCCGGCGGGAGCGTGGCGTAGCGCGCGTCGTCGAACTGGGAGAACTCCGAGTCGTCGGCGAGCGGCGGGGGCGGGGTGTCGTACGAGCGGCGCCAGAGCATGAACTGCTCCTCGCCGAACTCGGCCAGCGTCGCCGCCTTGTCCTTGCCCTGCAGGGCGCCGTAGTGGCGCTCGTTCAGGCGCCAGCTGCGGTGGACCGGGATCCAGTGGCGGTCCGCGGCCTCCAGGGCCAGCTGGGCCGTGCGGATCGCGCGCTTCTGGAGGGACGTGTGGACCACGTCGGGCAGGAGGTCGGCGTCCTTCAGGAGCTCGCCACCGCGGACCGCCTCCTTCTCGCCCTTCTCGTTCAGGTTGACGTCCACCCAGCCGGTGAACAGGTTCTTCGCGTTCCACTCGCTCTCGCCGTGGCGGAGGAGGATCAGCTTGTACGGTGCGTCGGCCATGGGTCAGAGCGTAATCGACGCGTTCGGGGCGCTGCCCGGACCGGCCGGTGGGTGGACGATTGCCGGTCTCTGTTAATCGAGGAGCCATCGGCCGACCGGTGCGGGTAAGCTGTGCCCACCGCTTCAGTCACTTACAGCGCCCGAGCCGGGGTGCCGTGTCCTCATGGGGGTTCCGTCATGTCCGCCGCCGGTCTCAGACGTGCCGCCCGGGAGACCGTCTCGGGGCTCCCCCGTGAGTTCTGGTGGCTGTGGACCAGCACCCTGGTCAACCGGCTGGGCGCGTTCGTGGCCACGTTCATGGCCCTCTACCTCACCCTCGACCGCGGGTACTCCGCCTCCTACGCCGGTCTCGTCGCCTCGCTGTACGGGCTCGGCGGGGTCGTCTCCTCGCTGGGGGCCGGGGTGATGGCCGACCGGCTGGGCAGGCGGCCGACCCTGCTCATCGCGCAGACCGCCACCGCCGGCTCGGTCGCGCTGCTCGGGTTCATGACCGACCCCGCCGCCATCGCGGCCGTCGCCTTCGCCGTCGGCATGGCCACCAACGCCTCCCGGCCGGCGGTGCAGGCGATGATGGCGGACATCGTCCGGCCCGAGGACCGGGTGCGGGCCTTCTCGCTGAACTACTGGGCCATCAACCTCGGCTTCGCCGTCTCCTCGACCGCCGCCGGGTTCATCGCCGAGGTCAGCTATCGGGCCGGGTTCCTGATCGAGGCCGGGATGACCCTGGCCTGTGCCCTCGTCGTCTTCGCCAAGCTGCCCGAGTCGCGGCCCGCGGCCACGGCCCGGCAGGCGGACGACGAGGTCAGCCTCATGGCCGTGCTGCGCGACGGGCGGTACATGGCCGTCGTCGGGCTGTCCTTCCTCGTCGCGCTGGTCTTCCAGCAGGGGTCCGTCGGACTGCCGGTGGCCATGGGGCGGGCCGGGTTCTCGCCCGCCGACTACGGCCTGGCCATCGCCGTCAACGGCGTCCTGATCGTCGCCCTGCAGATCCCGGTCACCCGGTTCATCCAGCACCGCGACCCGCGCACCCTGCTGATCGTCTCCTCGCTCCTCGCGGGATACGGCTTCGGGCTCACCGCCTTCGCCGGGTCGGTCAGCGTCTTCATGCTCACGGTGTGCGTGTGGACCCTCGCCGAGATCGTCAGCGCGCCGACCCAGACCGGGCTGGTGGTCCTGCTGTCGCCGGTCCACGGGCGCGGGCGCTACCAGGGCATGTACACGCTGTCCTGGGCCGTCGCCTCGCTGGTCGCGCCCCTGATGTCGGGCGCGGTCATCGACCGGCTCGGCGCGGGATGGCTGTGGGGGATGTGCGCCGTGGTGGGGACGATCGCCGGGGTCGGATACGGGGTGCTGATGCGGCGGCTGCCGCCGCAGCGCCCGGCCGTGACCGGCCCGAGGACCGAGGCCGGGGTCCGCGCCGCCTGAACGGCCGAGCCCCCTGCCGGCGCCGGACGCGCGGGCAGGGGGCTCGGTGCACCCGCTCAGAGGGCACCCGTCAAAAGGCACCCCAGCAGAATGCGCCGATCAACAGGCACCGATCAGAGGGCACCGATCAGAAGGCGGCGTTCACGCCGATCTGGTGGGGCTGGCCGAGGGCGCCCAGCGCCTGGCCCTGGACGGCGCCGAGCTGGGACAGCACGTCGGCGCTGCCGAGGGTGACGGAGTCGACGGTGAGGCCGGCTTCGGGGCTCAGACCGCCGGAGACGCCGTCGAGCTCGGCGTCCGCGATCTCGCGGGTCTGTACCTGGTGAGCGGAGTTCATGACAACTGCCCTTCGCATGGGTGGTCCACAGGGGGAAGCGGCCCCGCCGGGGACGGGCGGGAGCTTCGGCCGCAGGCGTGCGCCGTCCTTTCCGGACACGGTGGCGCGATGTCGACGGCGCGAGCGATCAAACCACGGAGCGCACCGGGCATCCAGTCAACCGCCTTCCGCACCCGCACCGTTGGTGGTGACCGGTGACCCATCCGTGCGGGCACGGTCACGCGCCGGGGCCAGTTTCTCCACATGCCGGGCCCTCCTGAGGGGCCGCGGGTCTTGCCACCGCCACGACGACCGGGACATCCCGCACCAACGGAACCCTCCCGGTCCGGGGATGCGGACACGCTGTGCAGATTCCGTTCACGGTCCCGTCCGCGCCCCTCGCGGTCTGCGGTCCTCTTCCTAGCTCAGTCCGAGTGGAGGGGATGTTCACCCCTTCGGTCGACCCACCCACCGGGCTGGTGGTGTGCGTCACACTCAGCCGTGTCACATCCGCGGGCCCCCTCCCGTCAGAGAGGTGTAAGCAGCGACAACCACACAGGAGCAGACCATGGACGCTCGGCTGAACCTCCACACCAACGCCGTCACCGGCCGGCTCTTCAAGCACTTCAACGCGGCGGGCAAGGTCATCGGGGACTCCTCGCTGCCGCACGCCACGCAGGAGCTGGTGAAGATCCGGGCCAGCCAGATCAACGGGTGCGCGTTCTGCACCGACATGCACACCAAGGACGCCACCGCCGCCGGCGAGTCCGCCACGCGGCTGCACCTGGTCGCGGCCTGGCGGGAGGCGACGGTGTTCACCGACGCCGAGCGGGCCGCCCTGGAGCTGACCGAGCAGGGCACCCGGATCGCCGACGCGGCGGGCGGGGTCACCGACGAGGCGTGGGCGGACGCGGCCAAGCACTACGACGAGGACCAGCTGGCCGCGCTGGTCTCCCTCATCGCCCTGATCAACGCCTACAACCGCGCCAACGTCATCGTGCAGCAGCCCGCCGGTGACTACGTGCCCGGCATGTTCGGCTGACGGACGGGCCCGACGGGGGCCCTGAAGGGGTCACGGGTGCATCCGTGACCCCTTCAGCACCTTGTCCACGCCGTTCCGCGGCCCGTACACCGCCAGTCCGACCACGTCCAGATCGGCCGTCGGGACCGCACGCACCGCCGCGCGGTTGTCGCGGTCGTTGCCCGTCGCGAACAGGTCCGCGGTGAAGACGGCGCGGGGCAGGGACCGGCTGAGCGCCCGGTCGTGCGCCGCCTTCAGGGTCTCCTTGGTGCCCTCGAAGACCAGCACGGGCTGGCGGAACATCGGCAGGTAGCCGACCCCGTCCGCGTCCTCGTAGGGCTCGCCGATCACCTCGGGGACCTGGCTGCCCAGGCCGCTGACCAGGAACGCGGTGACGTTGAGGCGCTGCCAGGGCTCCAGGTCCTCGCGCAGCAGCACGGCGATCTTCGTGTCGAAGCGGACGGGCTCGGGGCGGATCGGTTCGGTGTTCATGCAGTGAGACTGCCGGGCGGCCGGGCGGCGGGTCTTGTACGTTTTTTGCGTGGCCGCCGACCAGCAGGAAGTCACCGCCTGGCGCCCGCGCGTACCGGGTGTCGTCGAGGTCTTCCACGCCCACTTCACCGAGTACGCCTATCCGATGCACGTCCACGACGCCTGGACGCTGCTGATCGTGGACGACGGCGCCGTGCGGTACGACCTGGACCGGCACGAGCACGGCACCCCGCACGACACGGTCAGCCTGCTCCCGCCGCACGTGCCGCACAACGGCTCGCCCGCCACTCCGGACGGCTTCCGCAAGCGGGTCGTCTATCTGGACAGCAGCCGGCTCGGCGACGAGTTCATCGGCCCGGCCGTGGACGGGCCCGATCTGCGGGACCCGGTGCTGCGGCTGCGGGTCGGGCAGCTGCACTCCGCGCTCGCCCGGCCCGGTGACGAGCTGGAGGCGGAGAGCAGGCTCGTCCTCGTCGGGGAGCGGCTGCGGGATCATCTGCGGCGGCGGGCCGAGCCGGTGGCCCCGCGCCGGGATCCCGTACTCGGCCGCCGGTTGCGGGAGTTGCTCGACGCCCGGGTCGTCGACGGCATCTCGCTGGAGGAGGCCGCACGGCTGATGCACGCCCATCCCGCCCATCTGGTACGGGCGTTCAGCGGCGCGTACGGCATCGCCCCGCATCAGTACCTGATGTCGCGTCGGGTCGGCCGGGCCCGGCGGCTGCTGCTGGACGGGCTGGCACCGGGCGAGGTGGCCCCGGCCACCGGGTTCTACGACCAGGCCCATCTCACCCGGCACTTCAAGAAGTTGGTCGGGGTGACCCCGGGGCGCTACCGCAGCAGCGCCCGCTGAGCCTCGTACAGGTTGCGCGGGCGTACGGCGTCCGTGGTGCCGTACAGCTCCAGGCGGGAGTGCAGGTCGCCGGTGAAGTCGGGGACGTCGGTCTGGTCGAACTCCGTGACCGTGTTCAGTCCGACGGTCGCCGAGTACGGGGCCAGGCCGTCGATCTTCATCAGTCCGGCGCGCCCGTTGGTCACGCGGATGTTCCAGTGCGTGAAGCGGGCGCCGAACAGGGGGCCCGCGCTGGCGTCCCCGCCGTGGCGGCCGTCGTTGTTCACCGTGATGTCGGTGCGGACGTTCGCGAAGGGCAGGCCGCGGTGGCTGTCGAAGGTGCCCATCCGCATCTCGCCGCGGGACCAGACGTTGTGGGAGGAGAGGCCTTCGACGTTGATGCCGTGCAGCTGGGTGCCGGCCGGCGCGGGGACGGTGCGCTCCTCGATCGTGAAGTCCTCGATCAGGTTGTCGTGGGAGCCCTCGCGGCAGAAGTACGGGTGGTGCGAGCCGCGGCCGGCGACCCGGGTGCCGCGCAGGGTGCAGGCGGAGGCGGCGACCAGGCCGAAGCCGTTGTCGACGTGGCGGACCGTGACGTCGTCCACCCAGCAGTCGTAGGCGCACTGCAGGACGACCCCGTTGTAGCCCTTGTCCAGGAGGTGCGGGGACTGCGGCGTCTGCACCGCCTCCAGGGTCAGGCCCTCGACGCCCGAGCCGGTCAGCTCCGGTACGTGCGTGGTCAGCCGGGGGTCCCACTCGGGGCGTACGTCGAGCGGGAGCGGGCGTTCGAGGGTGACGCGCCGGCCGTGGACGCGGGTGACGCGGACGGGCCATTCGTAGGGGACGTAGGACAGCAGCTTGGTCTTGTCGTCCCAGACGTACGAGGCCGGGCCGGGGCCGCCGCCCGCCATGTGCTGCAGGAGGGTGTGGGCGGGGTCGTCGGCGAGGCGGAGCAGGACCAGCCGGCCCGGGCGCAGTCCGCGGGGGTCGGTGACGGTGACCGTACGGTCGCCCCGGCGGGCCGGTGCGACGGCGGTGAGGGTCGTCCACTCGTCGCGCTTGTTGCCGGTCCAGCCCTCGAAGGGCCAGGCCCGGGAGCGGACGGCGGCCACCAGGGAGTCCCAGCGGGCCCTCGGCGCGAGCCAGATGAGGCCGCCGGCCCAGGACCAGGAGGATTTGTCCCCGCCGTAGCGGGAGCCGTAGGGGCCGATCAGTTCGGTGAGGCTCTTCGTCGCGTACAGGGTCGTGCGGCCGCTGCCGGCGCCGCGCAGGACGACGTTCGAGTCGCCGATGCGGATCAGGCCGTCGATGCGGAAGGTGCCGGGCGGGATGGTGACCGTGCCACCGCCGGCCCGTCCGGCGGCGGCGATGGCACGGTTGATCGCGGGGGCGCAGTCGGTGGTGCCGTCGGGGACGGCACCGTGGTCGGTGACGTCGGCGACGACGCGGGGGCGGGGGAAGCGGGTCGCTCCGCCGCGGTAGCCGGACCGGCCGACGCAGGGGATCTGCGGGTGGGTGACGGGGGTGCGGGTGAACTCCCGCCACAGGGGAGAGACTTCGGCCGCCTGCGCGGTGCCGGTCGCCGCGCCGGTCGCCGCGCCGAGGGCCACCGCCGTGGCGCCGACGAGGAGCGTCCGCCTGCCGATGTGCCCGTGGATCATGTCCCACCACCCCATCACAGTCATGTATATGAACTACGTTCATGAATGCGTTGGCGGTGAGCATGCCACTGCCAGGAGCGAGGAGGGAAGGGGTGCGGCGCGATCAGTCCGTCGGGCGGTCGATCAGGTGCATGAACGCCTCCAGGTTCCGCGTGGGCTCGCCGCGGGAGACCCGCCAGGCGTACTCCTTGCGGATGGAGGAGGCGAAGCCCAGCTCCAGCAGGGTGTTGAAGGCGCCGTCGGCGGCCTCCAGGACCTGGCCGAGCAGGCGGTCGACCGCGTCCGGGGTGACGGCGGCCAGGGGCAGGCGGGCGGTGACGTAGACGTCGCCGAGCCGGTCCACGGCGTAACTCACGCCGTACAGCTTGAGGTTGCGTTCCAGGAGCCAGCGGTGGACGCCCGGCTCGTTCTCGTCGGGGTGGCGGATGACGAAGGCGTTGAGGGAGAGGGAGTGGCGCCCGACGAGGAAGGAGACCGTCGTGGACAGCTTGCGCGTGCCGGGGAGCTTGACCACGTAGGTCCCGGCCTCGGGGCTCTCCCACTCCAGTTCGGCGTCCTCGAAGACGCCTTCCAGCACCTGCCCGGCCTTCTCCACATCACCCATGCGGGGAGCGTACGCGACGGCGGTGGGACTGGGTCGCGGCCGTGTAGACGTCGGCGGTGGTGGCGGCGGCCGTGTCCCAGCCGAAGGACTGCGCGTGCCGGGCGGCGGCCTCACCCATGGTCGCCGCGAGGGCCGGCTCGTCGGCGAACCGGCCCAGCACGCGCGCGTAGTCGGCCGGGTCGTGGCCCTCGACCAGGAAACCGGTCGCGCCGTCGCGCACGGCCACCGGCAGGCCGCCGACCGAGGCCGCGAGCACCGGGGTGCCGGCGGCCTGCGCCTCTATCGCGACCAGGCCGAAGGACTCGCTGTAGGACGGCATGACCAGGACGGACGCGGCGCGGAACCAGTCCGCGAGCTGTTCCTGGCCGACCGGCGGGCGGAAGCGGACGACGTCGGCGATGCCGAGCCGGGCGGCGAGCTTCTGCAGCCCCTCCGGCTTGGCGAGCCCGCTGCCGCTCGGGCCGCCGACGACGGGGACGACGATGCGGGAGCGCAGCTCCGGGCGTTCGTCGAGCAGGACGGCGACCGCGCGCAGCAGGACGTCCGGGGCCTTCAGGGGCTGTATGCGGCCCGCGAAGAGGGGGACCAGGGCGCCCTGGGGCAGGCCGAGCCGGGCGCGGGCCGCGGCACGGCCGTCGGCGGGGCAGAAGCGGTCCAGGTTCACGCCGGGGTGCACGACGGCGACCTTGGCGCGGTCGGCCGCGTAGTGCCGTACGAGCTCGTCGGCCTCCTCGGCCGTGTTGGCGATCAGGCGGTCGGCGGCGGCGACGATCTGGGTCTCGCCGATGACCCGGGCGGCGGGCTCGGGGGTGTCGCCGGTGGCCAGGCTGGCGTTCTTGACCTTGGCCATGGTGTGCATGGCGTGCACCAGGGGGACGCCCCAGCGCTGGGCGGCGAGCCAGCCGACGTGGCCGGAGAGCCAGTAGTGGGAGTGGACGAGGTCGTAGTGGCCGGGGCGGTGGCCGGCCCAGGCCTGCATCACGCCGTGCGTGAAGGCGCACAGCTGGGCCGGGAGGTCCTCCTTGGCGAGGCCTTCGTAGGGGCCCGCGTCGATGTGCCGGACGAGGACGCCGGGGGCCAGTTCGACGGACGGGGGGAGCCCGCCGGCCGTGGACCGGGTGAAGATCTCCACCTCGATGCCGTGCGCGGCCAGCCGCTGGGCCAGCTCCACTATGTAGACGTTCATGCCGCCGGCGTCGCCGGTGCCGGGCTGGTGGAGCGGCGAGGTGTGCACGGAGAGCATGGCGACCCGGCGGGGCCTGCGGAGCAGCCGGAGCCGGGAAGCGGCCGACGGGGAGCGTCGCCCGAGCCTGCTGACGTACTGGCTCACCTGGCTGTCCTCCTTGCTGCGGGCATGCCGAGCGGAGGGCCGACCTCGCCCTCCGACGGGGTCCAACAGCGAGCGGGTGCCCTGCCATTCCTGATCGAGTCCCGATCAAGCGGCTTTACCCAATCATGACCCTCGCGCGCTCAACCTTTCGGGGACGCGAGGGCTGCGCACCGTCGTCGGACGGCCACGCCCCGCGAGGCCCCGACCGGCGCTCGAACCGGCAGAGCAGGCCCCTGGCCGGACCTTGACCTGTGGCGATACAACCTCGGGCAGCGCCCCGTCGCCGGCGGCCGGCGGTACCCGCCTCGCCGGGACCGGCGCCTCCGGGGACACCCCGGCGATCGCGGGTGCGGCGGCCGCGCCGGTCGGGGCCGGTGCCGCATCGTCGTCGCCGGTGCCGCATCGTCGTCGCCGGTGCGCAAGGCGGCCCACGGCTCCCGCCGAGCCCGGGGCCGGTCCGGCCGGCGCCCGTCGGCCGGACCGGTGGCCCGCGCGCCCCGCTTACCCTCGTAGGCATGAGAGCCCGCGCCACCTCCCTCCCCCACCCTCGGCTCCGCCCGAGCGGGGGGAGCCCCGTCGTGGGAACGGTGACGCGCGGGACGACCAACCCCAACCGGCTGCGCCGCATGGACCGCTGGATCGCGGCCACGCACGGCGCGGAGCTGCGGCGCGCCGCGGACCCGGTGGCGGTCGACCTCGGCTACGGCGCGGCGCCCTGGACCGCGGTCGAGCTGCTCGGGCGGCTGCGTACCGTCGCGCCCCGCGCGCGCGTGGTCGGCGTCGAGATCGAACCGGAGCGGGTGGCGGCGGCCCGGCCCTTCGAGCGGGAGGGGCTGGCCTTCCGGCACGGCGGCTTCGAAGTCCCCGTCCCCGGGCGCCCACTGCTCATCCGGGCCGCGAACGTGCTGCGCCAGTACGACGAGGAGCAGGTGGCCGCCGTGTGGGAGCGGCTGCGCGCGCGGCTCGCCCCGGCGGACGCGGGGTCGCGCGGCGGGCTGCTGGTCGAGGGCACGTGCGACGAGATCGGACGGCGGCACGTGTGGGTGGCGCTCGGCCCGGAGGGGCCGCGGACCGTCACCTTCGCCACCCGGCTCGGCTCCCTGGACCGCCCCTCGGACCTCGCCGAGCGGCTGCCGAAGGCGCTGATCCACCGGAACGTGCCGGGTGAGCCGGTGCACGCCTTCCTGCGCGACTTCGACCGCGCCTGGGCCGCCGCCGCGCCCTACGCCGCCTACGGCGCCCGGCAGCGCTGGCTGCGCACGGTGCGGGACCTGGCGGCCGACTGGCCGGTGACGGACTCCCCGGCTCGCTGGCGGCAGGGTGAACTGACCGTGTCCTGGGCCGCGTTGGCGCCCGCCACCGGCTGACACGGGCCGGCGGGCCGGGACCGGTCCGGCCGACGCGCGCCTGCCCTCCCCCGCTCGGGGCGTGTACCGCCGCCGGGGCGTGCGCCGTACACCGCGCGCCCCGCACGGAACGATCTCCGTGCGTCGTTCGTCACATCGGCGAGGAGATCGTTCGTACGGGTGGGTGAAGGGGGAAATCCGACTTCGGACGACCTCTGTCGCTTTGCACGCGGCCGTGGCACGATCCCTCAGGCGACCGTAAGTTACTGACGGTAAATCAGTTTGGGGGACGAGGTATGGGTACGGGCAAGCGCGGCCTGCTCACGGCTGCCCTGACCGTGGTCTGCGCGGTGACCGTGCTCGCGGCGCCCGGCACGGCGTTCGCGTCGGCGCGCACGCCCACGCCCACGCCCACGCCGAGCGGCTCGGCAACTCCCCCGCCGAGCAAGGACCTCGAAAAGGTCCGCGAGAAGCTCGACGGGCTCTACCACGACGCGGCCGTCGCCACCGACGCCTACAACGCGGCCGAGGAGAAGGCGAAGAAGCAGTCCGCCGAGATCGTCGAGCTGGCGAAGAAGATCGACGCCGGGCAGCGGAAGCTGGCCCGGCTCAAGGACCAGGCAGGCGCGGCGGCCCGGTCCCAGTACCGCACCGGCGGGCTGCCGCCCACCGCCCAGTTCCTGCTCAGTGACGACCCGGGCCAGTTCCTGGACGGCGCCGGCCTGGTGCTCCAGGGTCAGCGGGCGACGAACAAGCTGATCACCGAAGTGACCGGCACCCAGCAGGATTTGCAGGACTACGCCGACGACGCCGCCGCGCAGTGGAAGAAGCTGGACGCGGAGAGCAAGGCCAAGGCCGCGGCCAAGAAGAAGATCCAGCAGCAGATCGAGGCCGCGCAGAAGCTGGAATCGAAGCTGGAGAAGAAGGAGAAGGAGCGGCTCGACCAACTGGAGCGGCAGGCCGCCCTGAAGGCGCAGACGAAGTGGCTGGACACCGGCATCCTCGACAGGATCCACGGCAAGGCCTCCGCGCAGGGCGAGAAGGCGGTCGGGTTCGCCACCGGCCAGCTCGGCAAGCCGTACGTGTGGGGCGCCGAGGGGCCGGACTCCTTCGACTGCTCCGGCCTGACCTCCCAGGCCTGGGCGGCCGCCGGCCACCCGATCCCGCGCACCTCGCAGGAGCAGTGGAAGCAGCTCAAGCACGTCGACGTCAAGGACATGCGCCCCGGCGACCTGATCATCTACTTCGACGACGCCAGCCATGTCGCGATGTACGTCGGCGACGGCGCGATCATCCACGCCCCGCGACCTGGGCGGACCGTGACGGTCGCGGGCGCCGGTTCGATGCCGATCCTGGGGGTCGTACGGCCCGACGCGTGAGCCGGGTCATGTCCCGCCATGTCCCCGTGATGTGCGCCATGTGACCCAGTCCACCACCAACCTCCCCCCAAACCGGGGCCCGACGTGAGCTTCGTCATCCCCGGCCGTCCGGCGGGGTGTCCAACTGCGGTATAGAACGCGGCATATGACAACGGGCTGCGCGCGAGCGGCGCGGCTCACACCATTCCATCGGGGTGGGAGCACCCGCTATGGTCCCGGTCGGTGGCTCGAGACCCCTCGACGCCGCCGTGCCCTCGGGGGGAGGGAAGGAACCCAACACGATGCCCGTACCCGTACCGCGGCAGAGAGCGATCCCGGCCGTGGAGAGTGGTCAGGCGCAGGCCGCCACCGCAGTCGGCGGCCCCCTCAAGGAAGAGGCCCACCGCGACGCCACGCCCACCAGCGGCACCGGCGCCACTCTCACCCTGCTGCTGATCGAGGACGACCCGGCGGCCTCGCCGATCGTGCCCGACCTGCTGGACTCGTCCGGCAAGCCGATCCGCATCCGTACCGCCCGCAACCTCACCGAGGCCGGGCGGCTGCTCACCGACGACGTCCACTGCATCCTGCTCGACCTCGCGCTCCCGGCCCCGGGAGGCAGCGACACCGACGACGAGCTGGCCGTGCTCAAGCACGTCCTGCAGCTCGCGCCCCGGCACGCCGTGCTCGCGCTGACCGCCTCCGGCGACGCCGAGCGCGGCGCCGAGGCCGTGCGCGTCGGCGCCCAGGACTACCTGTTCCGGGACGAGCTGGACGGCCGGCTGCTCAGCCGTGCCATTCGCTACGCGGTGGAGCGGAAGCGGTCCGACAGCGCCGAGCGGCGGCTGGCGGAGGGCCGGCTGCGCGCGCAGGAGAACCGCCGGCTGGAGCGTGGCCTGCTGCCCACCCCGCTGCTGGACGGCTCCGCGCTGCGCTTCGCCGCCCGCTACCGCCCCGGCCGCTCCCGGGCGCTGCTCGGCGGCGACTTCTACGACGCCGTCCGCACCCCGGACGGCACCGTGCACGCCATGATCGGCGACGTCTGCGGCCACGGCCCGGACGAGGCCGCGCTCGGCGTGGAGCTGCGCATCGCCTGGCGCGCGCTGACGCTGGCCGGGCTGTGCGGGGACGAGCTGCTGAGCACGCTGCAGGAGGTGCTGGAGCACGAGCGCGCCGACGAGGAGATCTTCGCGACGCTGTGCACGGTGGACATCGCCCCCGACGGCCGCCGCGCGGGCCTGTGCCTGGCCGGTCACCCGGCCCCGCTGCTCGCCCGCCCGGGCCGGACGGCCCGGCTGCTGCCGTACGACAACAACGGCCCCGCCCTCGGGCTGCTGCCCGGCGCCCGCTGGCCGCGGATGCAGGTGGAGCTGGGCCCGGAGTGGAGCCTGATGCTGTACACCGACGGGCTGATCGAGGGCCGCGTCGGCACGGACGGCGAGCGGCTCGGTCAGGACGGCATGGTGGAGATGATCCGCCGGCAGCTCTCCGAGGGGCTGCGGGGGGAGGCGCTGCTGCGGGCCGCGGTGAGCGAGGTGCGGGATCTCAACGGCGGTGAGCTGACGGACGACGTCGCCGTGGTGCTGCTGGACCGGGCGCCGTAGGGGCTCGCCGCAGGGGGCGGCTCACCCCCTGCCGGGGGCGCCTGTCAGCGCCCGCCGTTCCACGGGCCGTACGGGCCGTCGCTGCTGCTTCCGCGGCGGCGGCGCCAGCCGTTGCCCCCGCCGACCTGCCTGAGCGCGGGGCGTACGTCGACGATGTAGACGATGCTCGCGACCAGGCCGGCGACCGGCAGTATGCCGAGGATCGAGAACATCGCGCTGACCACGAGCGCGATCCCGAGGATGATCAGCCAGAACACCTTGTTCTGCTTGTCGGCCGCGCGGAAGGCGTCCTCGCGCCGGAACGCGGCGTCGAAGAGGCCGAACGCGGCCAGGGCCATGAGGACGATCTTCAAGATCCCCATGAACCCGCTGAAGCCCAACATCAGCATGCTGCCCACCGCCCGCTGTCTCTCCCGATCCGTGCCCGCCGTTCGCGCCGTACGCGGCAACCGTACCCGTAGAACGGGCCGGACACCCCAGAGGTGCCCGGCCCGTCGGTGGCTCTGCCGGTCACTTCGCCGGCGGAGTCGTCTTCTTCGTGGCGGTGGCCTTGCGGGGGGCCGGAGCCTTCTTCGCGGCGGCCTTGCGGTCCGCGGCCGTCTCGGTCCCGTCCTCGGCCGGCTTCGGCTCGCCCTGGACCGGCTCGGGCTTGCCCTCGACGGCGATCGCCAGGTCCTCGATCTCCTCGGCGGCCTCGCCGCGCCAGCCCTTCACGGCCTGCTCGCCGTGCTCGGCGACCTTCTCGTAGGTCTCGCGGGCCTTGACCGCGTACTCGGCGGCGACGCCGACCCCGCGCAGGGCCAGGTCCTGGGCGCTCTCGCCGAGCTTCTTCAGGTCCACGTCGAGGGTGCCGATGAACTCGGTGACCTTCGTCTGCAGGGTCTCCTGCGCCTCCTTGGCCCGGGCCGCGGCCCGCTCCTGGACGGCCTTCGGGTCGGTGTTGCGCACGGCCTCGATGCGGGCCGGGGCCTCGGCGCGCAGCTGCTCGACCAGGGCGGGCACCTTCCTGGCCTGCTGCAGGGCGAGGTCGGCGGTGCCTGCGGCGAAGTAGAGCGGAGTCGGGTCGCTGAGGGTCTTGCGCAGGTCGTCGGTGATGGCCATGGTGATCAGGTCCTCCCGGATTCGCGTTCGGCTGAGGTTGGTGTGGTCCGCGGTGCGGCGGCCGGAGCCCTGGTCCGGCTCATCCGGCCGTCCGCCGCGGGCCTGCGTCGGCATCGTCGGCACCGGCCGTGCGGGTGCCGCGCACGGCGGTGTCGCCGGCCGCGTCCTCCGTCACCGGTGCGCCGCCCTCGTCCGCCGCCGGTTCGCCGCCCCCGAATCCGTTCTCTTTCCGGAAGGACTCGTAGATCTGCAGCAGCACCTGCTTCTGCCGCTCGTTCAGCGAAGGATCGGCGAGGATGACCGCTCGGGTCTCCACCTCGTCCCGGTCCCGTTCGGCGTCGAGGATCCCGGCGCGGACGTACAGCGTCTCGGCGGAGATGCGCAGGGCCTTGGCGACCTGCTGGAGCACCTCCGCGCTGGGCTTGCGCAGCCCGCGCTCGATCTGGCTCAGGTACGGATTGGACACGCCGGCGGCGTCGGCGAGCTGCCGCAGCGAGAGCTGGGCGTTCCGCCGCTGCTCGCGCAGGTACTCACCGAGGTTGCCGACGTTCAGCGATGCCATGCCTCCACCTTGCCCCACCGCCGCTAACAATTGCAAGCATCCGCTTGCAAGAGTGTGTCGCGCCGGGTGGAACGCCGGCCATGGCGCTACATGCCGGCCATGCTGCCGCCGATGAGGCCCGGAGCCAGCGCCGGGACCCAGAAGACGGCGACCGCCAGGGCGATCGAGACGACCCCCACGGCACGGGCCACCAGGCGGCCGGCCGGAGCCAGCCTCTCCACGGTGATCACGAGGGTCAGGGCCACCATGGCCCACAGGTTCATCACGCCGAACGCCGCCAGCAGCAGCATCAACGACCAGCAGCAGCCCAGGCAGAAGGCCCCGTGATGGACTCCGGCGCGCAGATCACGCGAGGGCTTCGGGTACGAGGTGTAGCGCAGCATCATCCCGATCGGCGAGCGGCATTTCGCCAGACAGCGGTCCTTGAGGGGCGTCAGCTGGTAGACGCCGTTGACCGCGAAGACGGCCGCGGCCACCGCGGCCCCCGCCACGGCGGGGAGACGTGCCACCCGGTCCAGGCCGGCGGCCAGCGCGTACGCCGGCAGCCCGGCCGCGGCCCAGACGAGCAGGTAGGCGACCGTGAACACGGTCATGCGCGAGGCCCGGTACACGGTGAGGGTCCGCGCGTACAGCGCGGCGACGGGTGCGGTGGCGGGCAGCATCATCGCGGCCGTCATCAGCGTCCACACGGCCAGGAAGGCGGGCAGGCCCAGGCCCATGGTGCCCGGCATCGCCGCCATGCCGCCCCAGCGCGTCACCACCCAGACCCAGGCGGCGGCCGCCACGGCCAGCAGCACTCCGGCGGGACCCGCCCCGGCGCGGACGGTGACCGGCCGACCGGTCACTCGGACCACGTGAAGGGCGCCGAATGCCCGTTGCCGCCGGAGAAGTCCCAGGACCGGCCGTACACCCCCTGGCCCGTCGCACGGGTGGACCGGGCGATGGTCAGCGTGCTGTTCACCGGGTGGAACATGCCGGTCAGGCCCATCACCGGACCGTCCTCGCCGAACTGCGGGGCGACCTGGTCCTCGATCTGGATGTCGATGGCGTCGCCCACCCGCGCGGCGTGACGGCGGCCGTCGTCGTGGTAGTCGATGGGCACCCGCTGCACGCCGAGGACCTCGCCGATGAGCGGGACGAGCGCCGCCATCGGGCCGCCGGCCCGGCCGGAGAAGACCTTGCCCAGCGCCTCCGCCTGGTCGTCGTCGGCCGAGGCGTCGAGGTACAGCGCCACCTGCCAGCCGCCCTCGGCCATCACCCGGGGCGCGTCGATGAAGACGGCGGCGTTGCGGCCGGAGACGTCCACGCCGTCCACCTCGCCGTCGGCCACGTGGAACGCGAAGGTCACCTGGCAGCGCTCCTGGTCGGCCGGGGCGGTGAGGCCCGAGGTGGTGCACGGGCACACCACGTCGCAGTTGCAGCTCTCCAGGTACGTGCCGTTCAGATTCCAGGGCATGGCTCTCGGCCTCCCTCGTTCACGTCCCCCTCGGTGAAGGGACGGCAACCGGGGGGCCGTTGCGCCCCGCTGCCGCCCGTTTCCAGGCTATTCCCGACGGCCCCCGTCGCGCAGATCCGCGGCCGGCACGGACAACCGGCCCGGGACCGGACGCCCGTCAGCGCGTGACGATGCAGAACGGATGCCCGGCGGGATCGGTGAGGACCCGCCACGTCTCCCCGGGCGCCTGGTGATCCGGCTTGCCCGCACCCAGCGCCAGCAGCCGGGCCTCGGCCTCGTCCAGGCCCTCCGTGACCTTGAAGCAGAGGTGGAGCTGCTGGGGGACGACCTGGTCGGGCCAGCTCGGCGGCCGGTAGTCCGCGACCCGCTGGAAGCCGATGAAGAGCCCGTCCGCGCGGGTGAGACCGGCGAAGTCGGCGTCCGACTTCGGGTGCGGTTCGAAGCCGGTGGCCTGCTGGTAGAACGCCGCCAGGGCCTGTGGGTCGGGGCAGTCGAGCGTGATCGCGGCCAGTTCCATCCGCGGGGACATGGCACCTCCGAGCCGGTCGGTGGACTTTCCTGTCCTCGGGGACGTTATCCGGACGGGCGGGGTCAGTCGGTGACGAGGTCCTCCGGTGCGGAGCGGGCGAGTTGGGCGAGGGTGGCGAGGGCCCGGGAGAGGACCTCCGGGCGGGGTGAGCCGAGGCCGAGGCGGACGGCGTTCGGGGCGTGGTGGGCGCCGACCGTGAATCCGGCGGCGGGCGCCACGCCGATGCCGTGCCGCGCGGCGGCGGCGACGAACGTGTCCGCGCGCCACGGGCGGGGCAGCCGCCACCAGCAGTGGTACGAGCGCGGGTCGCTCTGCACGGCGAACCCGGCGAGGTGTGCCGCCGCCGTCTCCTGCCGTACGGCCGCGTCCCGCTGCTTGGCCTCGACGAGCCTGCGCACGGTGCCGGCCCGCTGCCAGCGGTGGGCGGCCTCCAGGGCGAACCGGGCGGGGGCCCAGCCGCCCGAGCGCAGGGCGGCGACGATCTCGCCCGTCAGGCCTGCGGGCGCCACCACGAAGCCGAGGTTCAGACCGGGGGCGACGCGCTTGCTCAGGCTGTCGATCAGGACGGTCAGCTCGGGGGCGTACGCGGCGAGCGGGGGCAGTTCGTCGCGCAGGAACGACCACACGGCGTCCTCGATCGCGGGGATCCGGAGCCGCAGCAGCACGTCGGCCAGCCGCTCGACGCGCTGCGCGGGCATCGAGAGCGAGAGCGGGTTGTGCAGCCTCGGCTGGACGTAGACGGCGTGCAGCGGCGCTGCGGCGTGGGCCTCCTCGACGGCCTCCGGGATCAGCCCGGCACCGTCCATGGCCAGCGGGACCAGCGTGATGCCGAGCCGGGCGGCGACGGCCTTGACGACCGGGTACGTCAGCTCCTCGACGCCGAGCCGCGCGCCCGGCGGCACGAGGGCGGAGACGACGGCGTTGAGCGCCTGCCGGCCGCCGCTCGCGAACAGGATCCGTGCCGGGTCGGGGCGCCAGCGGCCCGCGGCCAGGAGGTCGGCGGAGGACTCCTGGACGGCCGCCGGGCCCGAGGCGCCGACCGGCCGCAGGACCTCGCCCAGGGCGTCGGGCCGCAGCAGCCCGCCGAGCCCGTCGGCGAGGAGGGCGTTCTGTTCGGGCACGACCGGATAGTTGAGCTCCAGGTCGATCCGGCCGTCGGCGGTTCCGGTGAGCGCGAAGGCGCCGGGCGCGGGCCCCGCGGAGGCCGTGCGGACGAAGGTGCCGCGCCCGACCTCGCCCACGGTCAGGCCGCGGCGGGCCAGTTCCCGGTACACGCGCGTGGCCGTGGAGTTGGCGATGCCGCGCTGCCGCGCGAACTCACGCTGCGGGGGGAGCCGGTCGCCGGGCCGGAGGGCACCGGCCGCGATCTCCCCGGCCACCGTGTCGGCGACGCTGTGGTAGTCCTTCACGCGCCCACCCAACCACAGCATTGCACCGAGTGCAATGAGCGGGAATGGATGTGGATTGCATCGATCGAAGGCAGGCAATAGGCTCCGGTCACCGCCCGAGGTCGGGAAGGGGGCCCAGGTCCGGTGAACACGACCACGCACACGAGGGACTCCCTCGTCGACTCGCTGCGCGAGCACGCGGCGGGCTGGCAGCGGCTACTGAGGGATCCGGGGCTGAGCAGCCGCCGTACGGGTGTGCCCGCATGGTCGCCCCTGGAGCGGGGCTGTCACGTCCGGGACATGTGCCTGCTGTTCCCGCTCCGCCTCGATGCGATCCTGGGGCTTCCACGGATTGCACCGATGGCGTCGGCGGCCGGTCCGGAGGTGCGCTACCGGGACGAGGAGCCGCTGCGGGTGGCATGGGAGCTGGGGCGGGCCGCCACGGCGCTGGCCGACCGCCTCGCCGCACTCGCCCGCCGGCGACTGGGACCGCCACGATCCGCGCCTCGCCGACCCGCGGCTCACCGTCGAGGTCCTCGCCCGCCACCTGGTCCATGACATCGCGCACGACCTCGCGGAGGCCGCGCGCTCGGCCCACCGAACGAACGCCCACCGAGCGAACGTCCACCAAGCGAACGTCCACCAAGCGAACGTCCACCGAGCGAACAAGGGGTCCTGATGGTCGAAGTGAGCGGCGTCCTGGGCGTGGCGGCGGTGGCACTCGGCATGGTGCTCACCCCCGGCCCCAACATGATCTACCTCGTCTCCCGCAGCATCACCCAGGGCAGGCGGGCCGGGCTGATCTCCCTCGGCGGTGTGGCACTGGGCTTCATGGTGTACCTGCTCGCCGCGAACCTGGGTCTGTCGGTGGTCTTCACCGCCGTACCCGAGCTGTACCTCACGGTGAAGCTGGCCGGCGCCGCCTACCTCGCCCTGCTCGCCTGGAACGCCCTGAAGCCGGGCGGCGTCTCCGTCTTCGCCCCGCAGGACGTGCCGCACGACTCGCCCCGCAGGCTGTTCTCGATGGGCCTGATGACGAACCTGCTCAACCCGAAGATCGCCATCATGTACGTGTCGCTCATCCCCCAGTTCGTCGACCTGGACCGGGGGCACGTGCTGCTCCAGGGTCTCGTCCTCGGCTCGGTGCAGATCGTCGTCAGCGTCGCGGTCAACCTGGGCATCGTCCTGGCCGCCGGCACCATCGCCGTCTTCCTCGCCCGCCGCCCCTCCTGGCTCAAGGTGCAGCGGTATCTGATGGGCACGGTGCTCGGCGCCCTCGCGGTCTCCCTGGCCGTGGGTCAGGACTAGCCGTGAGTCAGGACTAGCCGTGGGTCAGGACTAGCCGTGGGTCAGGACTAGCCGTGAGTCAGGATTAGAGAAGCATTGCTCCCGCGCCCCCGCTAGCGTGGCCGGCATGGACCTCACCGCACCGCACGCAGCCGACAGCCACGACCTGATCCGGGTGCACGGCGCCCGGGAGAACAACCTCAAGGACGTCAGCGTCGAGATCCCCAAGCGGCGGCTGACGGTGTTCACCGGTGTCTCCGGCTCGGGCAAGAGCTCACTGGTCTTCGACACGATCGCCGCCGAGTCGCAGCGGCTGATCAACGAGACCTACAGCGCGTTCGTGCAGGGCTTCATGCAGACGCTGGCGCGGCCCGAGGTGGACGTCCTCGACGGGATCACCACCGCGATCATCGTCGACCAGCAGCGGATGGGCGCCGACCCGCGCTCCACGGTCGGTACCGCCACCGACGCCAACGCCATGCTGCGCATCCTCTTCAGCAGGCTCGGCCGGCCGCACATCGGCCCGCCCAAGGCGTACTCCTTCAACGTCGCCTCGGTCAGCGGTGCGGGCGCGATCACCGTGGAGCGGGGCGGGCAGACGGTGAAGGAGCGGCGCAGCTTCAGCATCACCGGCGGCATGTGCCCGCGCTGCGAGGGCCGGGGCTCGGTCACCGACATGGACCTCACCCAGCTCTACGACGAGAACAAGTCCCTCGACGAGGGCGCGCTCTCCGTACCCGGCTACAAGACGGGCGGCTGGAACTACCGGCTCTACACCGAGTCGGGCCTCTACCCCGCCGACAAGCCGATCCGCTCCTTCACCAAGAAGCAGCTGCACGACTTCCTGTACCGCGAGGCGACCCGGATGAAGATCGCGGGCATCAACATGACCTACGAGGGTCTGGTCCCGCGGATCCAGAAGTCGATGCTCTCCAAGGACCGGGAGGGGATGCAGCCGCACATCCGCGAGTTCGTGGACCGGGCGGTCACCTTCGCCACCTGTCCCGAGTGCGAGGGCACCCGGCTGAGCGAGGCGGCGCGGTCCTCGAAGATCGGGGAGGTCAGCATCGCCGACGCGTGCGCGATGCAGATCAGCGACCTGGCCGAGTGGGTGGGCGGCCTGGACGAGCCGTCGGTGGCGCCGCTGCTCGGCTCGCTGCGGCACACGCTGGACTCGTTCGTGGAGATCGGCCTCGGCTATCTCTCGCTGGACCGGCCGGCCGGCACGCTGTCGGGCGGTGAGGCGCAGCGGGTGAAGATGATCCGGCACCTCGGCTCCTCGCTCACCGACGTCACCTACGTCTTCGACGAGCCCACCACCGGTCTGCACCCGCACGACATCCAGCGGATGAACGGCCTGCTGCTGCGGCTGCGGGACAAGGGCAACACGGTGCTGGTCGTGGAGCACAAGCCGGAGGTGATCGCGATCGCCGACCACGTCGTGGACCTCGGTCCCGGCGCCGGTACGGCGGGCGGCACCGTCTGCTTCGAGGGCACCGTCGAGGGGCTGCGGCGGGGCGACACCCTCACCGGCCGTCATCTGGACGACCGGGCCAAGCTCAAGGAGACGGTGCGCAAGGCGAGCGGCACGCTGGAGATCCGCGGGGCAACGGCGCACAACCTGCGCAACGTCGACGTGGACGTGCCGCTCGGTGTGCTGTGCGTCGTCACGGGCGTCGCGGGCTCGGGCAAGAGTTCCCTGATCCACGGGTCGGTGCCGGCGGGCGCCGACGTGGTGTCGATCGACCAGAGCCCGATCCGCGGCTCCCGGCGCAGCAACCCGGCGACGTACACCGGGCTGCTCGACCCGATCCGCAAGGCCTTCGCCAAGGCCAACGGCGTCAAGCCGGCCCTGTTCAGCGCCAATTCCGAGGGTGCCTGCCCCACCTGCAACGGCGCCGGCGTGATCTACACCGACCTGGCGATCATGGCCGGGGTCGCCACTACCTGCGAGGAGTGCGACGGGAAGCGGTTCGACGCGTCGGTCCTGGAGTACCACCTCGGCGGCCGGGACATCAGCGAGGTCCTCGCCATGCCGGTGACGGAGGCCGAGGAGTTCTTCTCCACCGGTGAGGCGCGCACCCCGGCCGCCCACAAGATCCTGGAGCGGATGGCCGACGTGGGTCTCGGCTACCTCACGCTGGGCCAGCCGCTGACGACGCTGTCGGGCGGTGAACGGCAGCGGCTGAAGCTGGCCACGCACATGGCGGACAAGGGCGGTGTCTACGTCCTGGACGAGCCGACCACCGGCCTCCACCTCGCCGACGTGGAGCAACTGCTGGGCCTGCTGGACCGGTTGGTCGACGCGGGCAAGTCGGTCATCGTCATCGAGCACCACCAGGCGGTGATGGCCCACGCCGACTGGATCATCGACCTCGGCCCGGGCGCCGGCCACGACGGCGGCCGGATCGTCTTCGAGGGCACCCCCGCCGACCTCATCTCCGCCCGCTCGACGCTCACCGGTCAGCACCTGGCGGAATACGTCGGAGCGTGACGCTGCACCGCGGGGCCGGCTGCTGTCAGCCCGTGCCGCCGGCCCCCCGCGACTGAGCAGGCCCGGACCAGGACGGCGGACACACTCCGCCGCGAGGCCGGCCGCCGTCCGACCCTGCCGGCGGCCCACGCGACGGATCGGGCCCGGACCGGCATGGCGGACGGTGGTCCGGACGCGGCGGCGACCAGGACCGGCCGGCCCGGTGCAGCGCCCACCCACCTCCTCGCCACGACGGAAACACTCACCGGCCGACACCCGGCGGAGTGCTCTGGGACGTGACGCCCCGCCGCCAGGCCACTCACCGGCTCCCACCCGGCGGAGTACGCCCGGCCGCCCCCACCCACCCCTCCAGCACCGCGAAGTCGGCCGCCGTCAGCCCGTACCGGTGGTCGACGCGGTGCAGGAGGGCCGGACCGGCGCGGTGGACGGCGGTCCAGGCGCGGTCGGCCTCGGTGATCTCGTCGTCCACCCAGATGAAGGGGCGTCCGGCCGCCCAGGCCACCAGGGGCCGGGTCTTCCAGTGCAGCAGGCCGGGTGGCTCGTCCTCGTCGGGCCACTCCACGACGGGCAGTGCGGGCAGGCCCAGCCAGGGCGCGAGCACGGCGTTGGCGTCGTCCGTCCAGGTCGTGGCCCACACCAGCTCGCAGCCCAGCGCGACGAGCCGGGCGCCCAGCGCGGGGTCGACCCGGGCCAGCAACGGGTGGCCGGCGGCGACCCCCAACGGCCCCCGGTAGCGCGGATAGTCGAGGTCCGCCGCCCCGAACGGCACGAGCGGACCGTCGACGTCGAGGAAGAGCAGCATCACCGTCCAGGATCAGCCCTGGAACCCCTGCGCGGCGAGGATCTCGTCGATCCGTGCCCGGTGCGCCTTCTCCCAGTCGTCCAGCGTCTGGGACGCCTCCTCGGCGAGCTTGGCGCGCGCCCCCCGGAGCACTTCCCCGGCGCGGGCGGACGGAACCACGACCACCCCCTCCTCGTCGGCCACCACCAGGTCCGCGGCCTCGATGCGTACGCCCCCGCAGCGCACGGGCCGGCCGAGGGGGCGGACCGCCTTCTTGGCGCCGGGGATCGGGATGATCCCGCGGGCGAAGACGGGGAAGCCCAGCTCGCGGACCTCGGCGAGGTCGCGGATCAGGCCGTCGGCGACGAACGCCGCCACTCCGCGCCGCCGGGCGACCGCGCACACGTTGCCACCGGCCAGCGCGTGGTCGAGGTCACCGGACTCGACCACGATCACCGAGCCGGGGGCGGCGCGGTGGACGGCCGCGTGCAGCATGAGGTTGTCGCCGGGCGGGCAGCTCACGGTGAACGCCGGTCCGGCGACCCGCGGTACCGGCCCCCACAACGGCCGTATCCCGATGTCCATGACCTGGGCGCGGCCGAGGAGGTCGGCGAGGGTGGTGGTGGGGAGGTCCCGGAAGGCGGCGAAGGCGTCGGTGTCCGTCATGACGGCACGCTACCGGGACCGGGCGGCCAGGCCAGGGCGCGGGTCAGCCGGGGGGCGCGGTGGCGCGAGGACAGGCCCAGGGAGGCGGTGGCCGCGGCCAGGGTCATGGCGTACGACTCCACCGCGCGGCGGACGTTGGGGGCGTCCAGGCTCGCTCCGGTGACCGAGCGGTCGAGGTCGACGTAGGCCGAGCGGACCGTCTCGATCCACCGGTACACCGGCCAGTCCTGCTGCCAGTTCCGGGTGAACCGCTCGGGCAGCCGGGTCTGCCAGCGGCGGAACATGCGGTCCCGGATCTCCGGCCGGGTCGGGGTCAGGTGCATGTGCCGGACCAGGTCGTACAGCGGGTCGCCGACGAGGGCCAGCTCCCAGTCGATGAGGGTGAGGGGCGGCCCGTCGTCCCGGCGGACCAGGTTCCAGGGGTTGAGGTCGCCGTGCAGCAGGGCCGGCGCGCGGTCGGTGACGCGGTGCCGGGCGAGGATCTCACGCAGCCGGGGGGCGTCGGGCAGGCCGAGGAAGCGGGCCAGCCGCTGGGACTCCTTGGGCAGGCCGGCGACCAGTGCCACGAGCTGCTCGCAGAGCCAGTCGTGGAAGCGGGGGCGGTCGGCCACCGGGTCGATCGGCGCGTAGTCGACGCCGGTCAGCGCGGCCAGCTGGTCGACCAGGCAGTCCGCCTCGTGCGGCAGCAGCCCGTGCACCGGGTGCCGGGGCCTGCCGCCGAGGTCGCGGGCGCCCTCGTAGGTGTGGACGGTGAAGCGGTCCCCCCGGTAGCGGTACACGGGGTCGGTGGCATGGCTCGTGCCCAGCGCCAGCACCCGGGGTGCGGCCACCGGCACCCCGGACCGCTCGATCGCCTGCAGCACGGCGTGCTCGCTGAGGAAGCTCGGCTCCCGCCGCAGCACGACGGTCGCCTCACGGCGGACGACCACGGGGAAGCGGGTGCCGGGCACGTGCAGCACGGTGGTGAGGTGCGCGGCCCCCTTGAACACCCGCTCGGCGGGCGCGGCGCCTTCCAGCAGCAGCGCGTCGACGACGGCGTCGTACGGGAACTCCGCGTGCTCACCCACCCGCCGGTCCACGACCCACCCGACCCCACCCCGCTCGAACACCCCGGCGGCCGAGAGGACGGCGGGCCCCGCAGCCACCCCCACGACCGGCGCCGCACCCACACGGGCGGACACCTCCACAGGCGATCCGGCGCCCCCCGGAACGGCGAGCGCGCCGGGGCCGCCCGCGACGGCGGACTCATCGGACGCTCCCGGGACAACGGGCCCAGCGGACGTCCCCAGGACGGCGGTCCCAGCGGGCACCCCCGCGACCACCGGAGCGGCAGGCCCCGCGGCAACCCTCACGACCGGTGACGCGGCGGGTCGGACCGGCGGCCCCGCCGGGGTCCTCATGAGCGCCCCGGCGACCGGCGGGGCAGCGGGCCCGGTGGATGTCCCGGATGCCGAGCGCGCGGTGGGACGCGGGGGCGGTTCCGTCCCGGCCGGCGCTCGCCCGTGCGGGGCTTCGCCGAGTGACCTCGCGGCCACGCCCCGGCGGAACAGCACCCGCTCGATCTCCGGTCTCTCCGGGACCCGGCCCAGGCACAGGGGCTTGGCCGCGTGCCGGAAGGCCGTGTGGACGGCTGTCGTCGCTCTGTCCAGGGCCGGGCGGTCGAAGGTGTCCTCCAGCGTGCGGGCCGCACGGATCAGCTCCGCGTAGAGGGACTGCGCGTGCTCGAAGGCGACGTAGTGCCGCAGGTCCCTGGCCAGGCCGGCCACGGCGGCGGGGCGCACCGCGCCGGCCCACGCCTCGACGGCCTCGTCCCACTGGTGGCCCGGGTAGCGCATCCGCACCAGGTGGACGGCGAGGTCGTGCAACGGGTCGCCGTAGCAGGCCAGCTCCCAGCCGACGCAGTGCAGCCGCTCCCCCGCGGCCGGGACGACCACGTTCCCGCGGTGCAGGTCGCCGTGGAGCAGGCCGTACGGCCGGCGGGTCATCGACGGTACCCGGTCGGCGAACCGCAGCAGCGCGTCCTCGGGCACGCCGAGCGCGACGAACAGCCCGCCGTAGCGGCTCCAGTTGGGCCGCCGGATCTGCCGGTCGGCGAGGTGGGCCAGGGTCCGCAGGAACCCCTGGGAGTCGGTGTGGTTGCTCGGCCAGCCGGGCGGCAGCGGCGGCAGCGCCGTCCCGCGCACCTGGACGACGGCGGCGAGCAGCTCGGCCAGCTCCTTCAGCAGGGGCCCGGAGACCGGTTTGCCGGGTCCGCACAGCTCCGCCAGCGGGGTGCCCTCCACATAGCTGTGCACGGCGAAGCCCTCGCCCTCGGCCAGGCACTCGGGCACCCGGGGCAGCACCGCCCGCACCGCCCGCAGGATCTCCGGCTCGCCCGGCCAGGTCCGGATGACGACCGGCACCTCGTCCGCCCGCCGCACCCGCACGGTCACCAGGGTGCCGGGCTCCCGGCCGAGCATCCGGGCCAGCGGCTCGGTCAGCGGCAGCACATGGTCGGCGTGGTGGAAGCCGGCACTCGACTCCCCCGCCGCGACCGCGCGGGCCAGGAACGCCGTCAAGGCGGCGTCCGTCCGAACTCTGCCTGCGTGTCCCCCGGCCGCAGCACGGGGAACAGGCGGTGCGCCCACTGGCCGCTCCGGGGTCGATCGCGCGAAAAGGAAGGGCGGGAGACACGCTATTCCCGGCTCGTGGCCGGTACGACCGCACGGCACGGCCGAGCGGCCGGGCGGGTGGTCCGCCACTCGTCTGTGCCAGGCCCGCGGCCGTGGTGCGGCTCGTCGCCGTTCCCCGCGCGCGTGTACGCGTCTCTGCGCACGAGTACGCAGGAATCCGAGCGATGACTCGGATGTGTCGGCATGCTAGCCGACCACGCGCCCGCTCCGGAGCAACCTCAGCAAGGGCTCCAACGACCGGGCGACCCGCTCGGCGCCCGCCGCACGCAGCACCTTCGCCTTCGCCTCGTTACGCGCGTAGCCCAGGAACGGAACCCCGGCCTCCCGCGCCGCGTCCAGGTCCGTCGGGGCGTCGCCGATCATCAGGGCGGCCGAGGGCGCGGCGCCCATCGCGTTCAGGGCGCGGCGCAGGCAGTGCGGGTGCGGCTTGAGGTGGTGCAGTTCCTCGGTACGGCCGTACAGGTGCGGGGCGAAGCAGCCGGTGAGGCCGCGGGTGTCGAGGTAGGTGCGGGCCGCCAGGGGCGAGTTGTTGGTGGTGACGGCCAGCCGGACGCCGACGGCCGACCAGGTGCGGATCAGCGGGTCGGCGTAGGCGGTCGGCAGCGCGGAGGCGGCGGCCCGCAGCTCCTCCTGGGTGAGCCGCTCCTCCAGTCCGGCGACGAGGTCGCTGCCCGGGCGGCTGCGGCCGACGGCGCGCAGGACGACCTGCGGGTCCAGCGAGTCCCGTTCGGACGGGGTGAGCAGTCCGCGCAGGCCCTGCCCTTCCAGCCACTCCACCAGGTCCTCGGCGACCCGCTCCGCCTTGTGCCCGGCGAACAGCCGGCAGATCGGTCCGTCGAGGTCCCACAGCACGACCCGGGCCGGTGTGATCAGTTCTCGAAGCTTCTCGATCTCTTTCGCATCGGATGTCGCATCAGATGCCGCAGCAGAAGTCGCATCAGAAGTCACTAGGAGAGTGTCAGGTCCTTGGTGATGGTTTCCCAGAGGGCGTCGAACCACTTCTGCGATTGCTCCACGAATGCCGCATCCCGCTGTCCGGCCCGCTTCTCGAAGGAGAAGAGCAGGGACTCGGAGCCGAGGGTGTCGTACATCTCCAGCGTCCCGGTGTCGGTGGGCTCCTCGCGACGGGTGATCATGTAGTACGCGTACAGCGCCTCCGCCCCGTTGAGCAGGTACAGCTTCGCCGGAGGGGTGAACGGCAGCGCCCGGAAGGTGACGTGCACGTCGATGTCGTGGGTGCCGCGCAGGGCCTGGAGGTTGTACTGGAGCACCTGCCCCTGGGCGTTGCGCATCGCCAGCCAGCGCTGGTGGACGGCGTCGTCGTCCTCGCTGCCGGCGTCCACGGAGACCGGGAAGGCGAGGTTGATGTCCCGGGAGGGCAGCAGGATGCGGGCGTCGATCCGGTCGGGGCGCAGCCGGCCCTCGTGGATCAGCCGCAGCGGCTCGCCGAGGGCGGGCATCAGGCTCTGCGCGGTCAGGCAGACGGCGTCGATGCGCACGTGCGGTGCCGAGAAGGCCTCGGTCAGCCGGGGGGCCAGGGCCACCATGGTCGGCTGGGGCTCCTCGCGGGCGGGCTGCGGCTCGGCGACGCGCGGCGGGCTGCCCTTGCTGACGTTGCTGAGCAGCCCGTCCTCCTGCAGTGCCCGCAGGGCCTGGCGTACGGCACCCCGCTCGACCCCGAACTCCTCGGCCAGCACGGCCTGGGTGGGCAGCCGCTCGCCGCGCCGCAGCACGCCGGTGCGGATGCGTTCGCGCAGGATGTCGGCGATCTGCCGGGGCGTGAGCCTGCTGCTGCCGTTCACTGCCACATGCTCCTGAGTCACGACCAAACGCTACAACTCTCATCCACCTTTGGGGAGTTGCCGAGAAGTTGTTTATTGACTCCGACCAAGTGGGGACAACTTAGATGAAGTTGGTTACCAACTTTTACCAGTTGGTCGATCTTCTGAAGGGAGAACCACCGTGCCCGTCCTTGCCCTCTTCGTGGAACAGCTCGTCCAGTGGAGATACGGTGTCACCGGCGCCGTCGGCCTGCTCCTGATCTCGGTCGGCTTCGAGACCAAGAGCCACCGGGCCCTCTCGGCCGGGGCCGTCCTGCTCGCCGTGCTCGTCGCGGCCCCGGCCCTGTGAACCGGTCCGGCACCGGGAACCGGTCCGGCACTAGGAACTGAGCAGCAAGTCCGAACTGATCGTCCCCCACAGCGCGTCGAACCACAGACGCGACTGCTCCACGAACGCCGCGTCACGCTGCCCGGCCCGCTCTTCGAAGGCGAACAGCATCGAGCGCGTGCCGTCGGCGTCGTACAGCTTCAGATGCTCGTGCTCGATCTCCCGCTCCCGGCGCCGCAGCGTGTAGTACGCGAACAGCGCCTCCGCCCCGTTGAGCAGGTACAGCTTCACCGGAGGGGTGAAGGGCAGGGCACGGAAGGAGACCCGCACGTCGATGCCGTGCGTGGTGCGCAGGGCCAGCAGGTTCTGCCGCAGCACCTGGCCCTGCGCGTTGCGCTGGGCCAGCCAGCGCCGGTGCAGCAGGCCGCCGTCGTCGGCGTCCACCGGCGTGGGGAAGGCCAGCTCGATGTCCCGGCTGGGCAGCAGCACCCGGACGTCGATCTTGGCCGGTTTCAGCCGGCTCGCATGGATATCCCGCAGCGGCTCGCCGATGGCCAGTGTCAGCGAGACCGCGGTCAGACAGAGCGCGTCGATCTCCACATGGGGCGCGGCGAAGGCCGCCGCGATGCGCGGTGCGAGGCCCGCCGTGGTGGGCTGGGGCGGCGCGGCCGGTCCGGCGAAGGGGCGCGCCGGCCCCGGGACCCCGGCCACCGTGGCCGGGCTGCCCTTGGAGACGTTGGTGAGCAGATGCTCCGACTGCAGGACGCGCAACGCCTGCCGCACCCGGCCGCGCTCCACGCCGAACTCGTCGGCCAGCTCGGCCTGCGTGGGCATGCGCTGACCCGGCCGCAGCTCACCGGACCTGATCCGGTTGCGCAGTTCGTCGGCGATCTCCTGGTGGGACGAGCGTGGCCGCTGTGGCCTCGTCCGTCCACTGACGGAGGCGTGCTCCGGGTCCACGGACAAACACTACAACTTCCCGCCATCTTTAGGCAGTTCACCGGCAGCTGGTTATGAGACGGTTCAGGGCGGAGATAAGAACAGTGAAGTTGGCTGCCAACTTGCAGGACATGGTCGAGCTTCCCAGTGGTTGGCCGAACGGGTTCCCATCCGGAGGGGAGCCGGGAGCCCGTACAGGGGACGGCCACCGGAGCGCACAGCCACAACTGAACACGACATGGCACAGCCACAACTGAACACGACATGGCACAGCCACAACTGAACACCGCAGAGCACAGCCACAACTGAACAGCTCGCTACGGATGAACAGGCACCGTGTCGTCGGCGAAAGGGGCCTTCAGAAGATGTCCGGGCACCACGGCCGCCCGGGCGAGCGGAACAGGGCGTCGGCCTTCCGGGCGGCGCCCTCTCGCTGTTCCCGGACCCGGCCGAGCGCGGCGAGCCGCAGCAGCGACTCCCCGCCGAGCCACACCGAGGCCAACTCGCCCACGTCCAGCGTGAGATCGGGGCTCGCGCCGCCCGCCGGCGTGCACGACGCCCCGCCCGCACCCGCCTCCAGCCGGAACCGGCCCCCGGCGAGACCGGCGCCGTCGACGACCTCCAGCACCAGCGAGCCCGCACCCTCGTACGTCCGCGCCTCCAGAGCCCGTACGACGTCCAGGATCCGCACCCACAGCCAGTCCGCCTGCTCGGTGACCCGGGCCGCGCGCGGGTCCGGGAGGAGGTGCGGCAGCAGGTCGTCGGGGCCGCGGTAACCGGTCTTGACCTTGGTGATCCAGTCGATCGAGCACAGGTAGTGCCACAGCGCCCGCTCGGCCGCCGGAGTGGTCGCGACGAGCTTCTGCACGTCGGCGGTCTGCTCGGGCTGCTTGCCGTTCCAGGTCTCGTCGGACCTGTACGTGACCAGGCCCTCGACCTCGCCGCCGGCCGCGCGGTAGACGGCGTAGAACGGCTCGGTCCACGTGTCGTGGAAGCGGACCGCCCCGGTGTGCACCTGCCACCACAGCTCGTCGCGGCTGACCGCGCCGGGCTGGGCGCGGCGGAACCGCTCGTACAGCTCGGGGCCGAGCTTGCGCACGTCCTCGCCGTCCACCAGGTCGATGCGCCCGCCGTCCGCCGGGCCCGACCAGCGCGGGTCGAGGCCGGCCCGGGTGACCTCGACGGTCCACTGGGTCGTCCAGGTCGCGGGCCCGAAGCCGTACCGCCCGTAGATCGGGTACTCGGCGGCGATCAGGGTGGCGACGACGTCACCGCGCTCCTTCGCCGCCGCGAGGTCCTGCCCCATCATGCGGCTCAGCAGGCCACGGCGCCGGTGGGTGGGGCTCACGGTGACGTTGGAGATGGCGTCCGCCGCGACCGGGGCACCGCCCACCGCGGTCAGCTCCTGCGCGAAGGAGCGGAAGGTGGCCACGCACCGGCCGTCGTCGAAGGCGCCGAGCAGCCGGCCCGGGACGAACTGCCTGCGGCGGGCCTCGATCTGCTCGGGTGTGAACACGGGAGGCCGCAGGAACCCGGTGTTCAGGGCCCGGTGCCAGTCCTCGAAGTCGGCCTCGGTGACGGTGCGCACGTCGCTCATCGGGCCACGATAGGCACCCGTCCCGCCGGGTGTCGCCCCGTTTTCCGTGGTCAGGTCGTGCGCGCTCAGGTCGTGCGTGGCCAGGTCGTACGTGGTCAGGTCAGCAGGTCGTCCACCTGCGCCTCGCCCTCCCGGTACCGGCGCGCGATCTCCCCGCTGCAGTCGTCGGCCGTGCGCTGCAGCCGCTGGCGGCGCCGGGAGACCTCCTGCTCGTACCGCACCAGCCGCCCCATGGCGCTGGTCAGTTCGAGATCGGTACGCGCCTCGAGATCGCTCAGCTCGACCTCGCCGAGCATCTCGGCGGCCAGCTGCCGGTACTCCTCGTTGTGCGGGGTGCCGAGCGTGACATGGCGGGCCGAGGAGCGGTGGCGGGCCGGGGCGTCCTTCAGGATCTCCGGGAGCCGGTCCACCACGGAGCCGTCCGCGGGCGCCGGCACGGAGGCCCGGCCGCGCCGGCACAGCTCGGCGCGCAGGATGTCGATACGGCCCTGCAGCAGCCGCCGCACATAGCTGAGGTCCGCCTCGTCGCGCTGGGCGTCACGGCGCAGGACGCGCAGTTCGGGCAGGCTCAGCCGGGCCATGTCGTGCTCGGGAGGCTCCGCGGGCAGCGCCGGACCCACGGGGCCGTCGGCGCGCTGGGCGGGCGGCCGGTACGACCCCTGCGTCCCCAGCTGCCCGCTGGTACTCGGTGTGCTCATGTGCTTCTGACCGTCCCCTCGACCGGCGTGTGCAAGCATCGTGCCACCCCAAGTGGCCGCTATGTGACCGAGTGCCCCCGAACGGCCCCAGATGGGCGGTAAGAGATCTATATTGGGCCCCCTGTGAGGTCGTACGGGGCACCCGGCATCATGGTCCGCATGCGAGCGGTGGTGCAGAGGGTGGACGGCGCGAGTGTCGTCGTGGACGGCGAGACGGTGGGCGCGATCGAGGGCGAGGGGCTGTGCGTCCTCGTCGGGGTGACCCACGAGGACACCAAGGAGAAGGCGGCCCAGCTGGCCCGCAAGCTCTGGTCGATCCGGATGCTGGCCGACGAGAGGTCGTGCAGCGACATCGCCGCCCCGCTGCTGGTGATCAGCCAGTTCACGCTCTACGGCGACGCCCGCAAGGGCCGCCGCCCGACCTGGAACGCGGCGGCCCCCGGCGATGTCGCCGAGCCGCTCGTGGACGAGGTGGTGGCCCAGCTGCGGGCGCTCGGCGCGACGGTGGCGACGGGCCGCTTCGGCGCCCGGATGCGGGTGTCCCTGACGAACGACGGACCCTTCACGGTCCTGCTGGAGATCTAGTCCTCCCGCTTGACCCCGTCCACGAAGGCGGCCCAGGCGGCGGTCCGGAAGAGGAGGGTTCCGCGGGCGGGGTCCTTGCTGTCGCGGACGGGGACGACGCAGGGGTTGCCTTCGGCGACTTCGAGGCAGTTGCCGCCGTCCGAGTTGCTGTAGCTGCTCTTACGCCACGTCACGCTTCCTCCAACATCCGCAGGACGAACTTCTGCGACTCGGCCGGGGACAGGGCCAGATCGCGCACCGCATCATAGGTGCGCTGGAAACGCTCAACCTTGCTTGGATCCTCGATCAGTTCACCGCTCACGTCGTTCTCCACATAGGCCACGGTACGACCGTCCAGCAGCCGCAGGAACATCACGTCGGTGCTGTCCAAGCCGTGCAGCCCGGCGCCGAACGGCAACACGTGGAGAGTGATGTTCGGCTGCACCGCCGCCTCCGCCAGGCGCTCCAACTGCCTCCTCCATTCCCTCGGCTCACGCAGCGAGTTGCGTAGCACCGTCTCCGAGAGGAGGACGCGGAACGGTGGTGGGTCGTCCCCTTCCAGTACCGTCCGCCGCCCGATGCGCGCCTCCACCTGCTGGTCCAGTTCGTCGCCCTTGAGGCCGCCCGCGGCGAGAGCCTCACGCGCGTACCCGGCCGTCTGGAGAAGTCCCGGCGGCCTGCTCACGGAGTACTGCCACAGGCTCACCGCCTCGGACTCCAGCTCCATGTAGCCCCGGTACTGCTCCTTGAACTGCCTGGGGTCCGTCACCGCCAACTCCCACAACGTCACCAGCAACCCCGGAGTCCCGTAGAACTGGTCCAGCGCCTGGACGACCTCCGGGCCGCCCAGCGTCCGCCCGCTCTCCATCTTGCTGAACTGGGACGCGTCCCAGCCCACCTCCTTCGCGAGGTCCCGCAGGCTCAGGCCGCGCTCGCTCCGCAGGCGCCGCAGCTCCTCGGCGAACCGCCCCCTCGGCTCCTGACTCCGCCCCGTGATCACCAGTCGCTGTGGCATCGCGCCGCTCCTGTTGAATTTGTTGAATTTGGCGGCCCCAGCGTTGAATTTGGGCCGCTCAACAGCCCGAACGCCCTCGCCGTACGCCATGCTCGTCACGTCCCGAACACGCAGCGTAGTCCTGCGTGCGCGCTGCGCACAGACGTTCATGGAAAGGAGCGGAGCCCGATGACAACGGCGTCGGAACCCCTCGGACCCGGGTCCCTCTGCTACGACCCGGCGACGGCCAAGGTCGGCGAATACCGCGACCGCGCCGGTCCCTACGTGATGCTCCGCCCCGTCGGCGGCGGGCGGGAGTGGGAGGCCGATCCGGACACGCTGCGGCCGGCCACGAACCAGGAGCGGCTCGGCGCGAGCGTCCGGGCCGCCAACCACCGCAGCGCAGCCGTGCCGTCGCTGTCCCCGCCCCCGGAACAGACCGGCCGGCCGCCGCGGGCCGTCCCGGGGTGCGGCACCTGCGCGGGCCTGGCGGGACGCCGGGAGACCGCGCGGGCGGCGTACGACCGCAGCGCCGAGACCGACGCGAACGTCCTGCTGCGCCAGCACCAGCGTGAGGAGCACCGCGCATGAGCGCCGGACAGGGCCTGCCGTACGAGGAGTGCAGGCGGCAGCAGGAACGGGCGGCACCGCGGGACGGGAAGACCCCGTGGCCCGCCTACGCGTTACCGCCGTTCCATCCCGGTGTGCACGGCGTGCGGGACCGCGAGGCCCCCTCGCCCCCGCCTCGCCCCGGGCGCCGGAAGGCCGGCAGTACGGCCGTGAGCGATGCGCTCACCGCCCTCTGCGTCGTCGCGCTGCTCGTGGCGATCCTCCTCCCCGGTTGGCAGCCCGCCGGGTAATGCCGAAAGGCCGCACCTCCCCGGAGTCCAACCCGGAGGGAGGTGCGGCCCTCAGCCGTCACTCAGAGCGCTCGAAGCACTCAGCGCACTCTGCGCACTCAGACCGCGATGGCGACCTCGGCGAGTCCGCCCTGCTGGGCCACAACCGTGCGGTCCGCGGTGCCACCGGGCACCAGCGCGCGAACGGTCCACGTGCCCTCGGCCGCGTAGAAGCGGAACTGCCCCGTGGCGGAGGTCGGAACCTCCGCGGTGAACTCGCCCGTCGAGTCCAGCAGACGGACGTAGCCCGTCACCGGCTCGCCGTCGCGGGTCACCTGACCCTGGATCGTGGTCTCACCGGGCTTGATCGTCGAGGCGTCCGGGCCGCCGGCCTTCGCTCCACACATGCTGTTTCTCCAGAGGGGTCTGACCGGGAGGTCGGTCGGGATGGGTACCTGAGGGCTTACTTGTTGGCGCCGAGCTCGATCGGCACGCCGACGAGGGAGCCGTACTCGGTCCAGGAGCCGTCGTAGTTCTTGACGTTCTCCACGCCGAGCAGCTCGTGCAGCACGAACCAGGTCAGGGCCGAGCGCTCACCGATGCGGCAGTAGGCGATCGTGTCCTTGGCGAGGTCCACGCTCTCCTCGGCGTAGAGGGCCTTCAGCTCCTCGTCCGACTTGAAGGTGCCGTCGTCGTTGGCGTTCTTCGACCACGGGATGTTGCGGGCGGACGGGACGTGGCCCGGACGCTGCGACTGCTCCTGCGGGAGGTGGGCCGGGGCGAGCAGCTTGCCGGAGAACTCGTCGGGCGAGCGGACGTCGACGAGGTTCTGCGCGCCGATCGCGGCGACGACGTCGTCACGGAAGGCGCGGATGGAGGTGTCCTGGGCCTTGGCCTTGTAGTCGGTGGCCGGGCGCTCGGGGACGTCGTCACCGGCGACCAGCTCGCGGGCGTCCAGCTCCCACTTCTTGCGGCCGCCGTCGAGGAGCTTGACGTTCTCGTGGCCGTACAGCTTGAAGTACCAGTAGGCGTAGGACGCGAACCAGTTGTTGTTGCCGCCGTAGAGGATCACCAGGGTGTCGTTGGCGATGCCCTTCTTCGACAGCAGCTTCTCGAAGCCGTCCTGGTCGATGAAGTCACGGCGCACCGGGTCCTGGAGGTCCTTCGTCCAGTCGATGCGGATCGCGTTCTTGATGTGGTTCTTCTCGTAGGCGGACGTGTCCTCGTCCACCTCGACGATGGCGATGGCCGGGTCGTCCAGGTGCTCCTGCAGCCAGTCGGCGTCGACCAGGACGTCGGTGCGGCTCATGCTCTTTCTCCTCCGGGGCAGTTGCGGCGGGGCGTGCGTAGAGAGGGGTGCGCGCATCGGGGCGCACGGGTGCCCTTCCAGCAGGGCGGGGGGTGTGATGCGGAAGTCGGGGACTTTCGCTCAGAAGGGGCGACAGAGCATGGCGGCAACGCGGCACAGGTCCACTGCCCGCCGCTTCGTGAGATCCGCCTGTCGCTTCATGACCTCGATCGTAGGGACGTCCGGGCGGACATGTCACCGGTGTGTCATATCGCGAGACACGATCGTCCGAATACTGGGATACGAAGAGGTCACCGCGGCTTCTCCGCGGACCTGATCGTCTCGCCAGTCGGACGGTTCCTGTCCACCGGCAGTGGTACTACCCCGCGAGCCTGACGTCCGAACCCTTCACCGTGACCTCCACACCGTCCTGGGCGGCCTGCACCTTGTCCAGCTTGATGCCGCCGGGGAGCGCGCCGATCTTCACCTCGGAGACGTCGAGCGCCTGGTTGCCGAACTTGGGCAGCCCGTCGGCGTGCACCTTCACGGTGTCGCCCTGGACCATGGCCGTGCCGAGCACCGGCAGCGGCACACCGGCGACCTCGACCGTGGCCCTGACCTTGCCGTTGCCGCCGTAGGAGAGGCCGGTCACCTTGCCGGTGGCGCCCAGCGGCAGGCGGACCGGGTCGTCCTTGACGGCGTTCAGCAGCTGGTCGTAGGCGATCGTCGCGGTACCGGACGCGTCGGCCGCCGTGGCGGAGCTGTAGTCACCGGAGAAGGAGACGCCCTTCATGTCGGCCGTCAGATCGTCGATCCGGATCTTCTCGCCGGCGGTGCCGGTGGTCGCCTCGTAGTCCTTGATCCCCACCTGGACGTCGTCCAGCGAGCCGCCCGCGACCTGCGTGAGGAAGGGGAAGCCCTTGATGCTCACGTCCGGGGTGGAGGCCAGGTTCTGCGACGCCTTCAGCTTGTCCGCGGCCTCGCCCTCGGCGAAGTGCACGGCGACCCGGTCCACGATCACGAACAGCACGCCCAGGATCACGACGAGGACCAGAAGTATTCGCAGGGCGCGCATGTGGTGTTTCCCCCGGGTCGGCGGCGGTGTACGAAGCGGTACGACGTACGCCACGGTAACCCCGCCCGATCCGGTGGGGCGGCGATTGTCGATCGGTTTTGACTGCTTCCCCTCCTGGAGGAAGGGAATTCCTGGCTCAGGCTGCCTCCTGGAGCGGCGCTCCAGGTGGTCTCACGCCCTCTGCACCAGCCGGGTCCAGACCAGCCCGGACGAGCATCACCAGGGCGGAATTCTTGTCCCTCGGGGAGACGGCTCCGCACGGGGTGCACGTGTAGGTACGTTCAGACAGCGGGAGTGCGTGCTTGGTTCTCGCTCCGCAACGTCCGCAGTCCATGGTTGTGTGCGCAGGATGCACCAGACGTACGTCCCGCCCGTGCTTGCGTCCCATCTCGATCAGCGCTTGCTTGGTGGCGCCGATCGCGGCATCGGCAGCCTTGCGGGCCATGCGGGTCTTGGTGAGGAACTTCGGCCGGAAGTCCTCCACAGCGATCACGTCGTGATCCCGAACGACCTTCTTCGCCCATTTCCGGGCGGTGTCCTGACGTTGCCGGGCAATCTTCCGGTGTGCCTTCGCCCGCCACTTCTTCGCTTTGCGGTATCCGTTCGACACGGACTGACCCTTGCTCGACTTGCGGCGGGCCATCATCCGGTCGTACCGGGTCAGCTTCCCCTTGGCCTTCCTGCCCAGCTCCGGATGCGGGAGGTCATGGGCATCGCTGGTGGTGGTCGCGATCTCCTTCACACCCCAGTCCACACCGAGGGAGAGGCCGGTGGTGGGCAACGGCTCGAACCGGGCGGGGACAACGAACGAGGCATACCAGTCGCCGACACTGTCCCGGTACACCCGTACGGACGTGGGTTCGGCGGGCAGGCCGCGGGACCACACCGGAGTCAGGACGATGCCGCCGGCCAAATGCAGGCGGCCATCCTTGAGTCGAAAGCCGCGCCGGGTGTAGTTCAGGCTCGGATCAGTCGCATGCTTCTTCTTGTAACCAGGCATCCCCGCCCGTCGCCTGACCGGCAACCGGTCCTTGATGTCCTTCGTCGCCTTCGCACGGGACTTACCGAAGTCGCGGATCAGCTGTTGCTGCGGGACCGAGGATCCCGCAGCAAGCCAAGGTGTGACCGCACGGGCGGAGGTCAACATCTTGTCCAGCCGGGCGGGTCCGCAAGCCTCCCCCTCCACATGGGCCCTCTTCGAACGGGCCACACACTCGTTCCACACCCACCGGCAGCGGTCCCACTCCGCCAGCAACCCCGTCCGGGCGGTTGACGACACTCGCACGCGGTAGGTGTATCGCGCATGGCCGACTCCGGCAGCCTGCTTCACTGCCGCCATGCTGTCACCCCCGGTCCCACGCCCAGCCTGCCCAGTCGCCCGGCCTTCATCACAGACCGTATGTGCGGGCGTCGAACGCCCGCACGCGATCGCGTCGACGTCACCCCCACCAGCGAACAGGGGTGCGCGCGTTCGACGGCATCTATCTACTCTGGAAGCATGTACGCCCGGCGACGCCACATCTACTTCGCCATGATGGGGATCTGCATCGGTCTCTTCGTCCTGGCGTGGGGGGTCGTGCGCATCTGGTCCGTGCCCGCGGCCGTGGGCATGTGCGTCGTCGCCATGGTCATCCCGCCGGTCGCCGCGATGATCGCCAACCGCCGGGGTCCGGAGGACCGCTGGTGGGACGACCCCTCCGGGGACCCGCAGTCCGACGAGTGGTGGGACGAACTGGACGGCAAGAAGCGCCCGCGGCAATAGGGCCCCGCCCCTGACGGGCGCCCCGTGTGGGCTACAACAGGGTGGTGGACACCGCCGTACTCCAGAGATTGCTGGACGACCTCGCCGCCGACCGCGCCGTGGTGCACCACGGCTACACGACCTACATGCGCGACTACGAGATGTTCGTGTACATGACGGCGGATCCCCGGACCGGCGTGCCGCCCGCGTACGTGCGCTATCTCTTCCGGCACTGCGTGCGGGCGCACTGTGAGACGACCGTGGCGCCCGACACCTGGCGCGTCTCCCTGGACGACCGGCTCCTGGACCACGAGACCGCCAACGACCTCGACCTCGACGGATACGTCTGGGGCGTCAACTGCCACGCCGCGTGGGAGGCGGAGCTGCTCCCCGAGTCCGAGGAGGCCCGCCGGTGGGCGCGGGACCTCGGAGTCGACTTCCACGAGGTGCGCGTCGAGAGCAACGCCCAGTCCCTCACGCTGCTCTTCTCGGAGCTGGAGGTCAGCGAGGTCCCGGTCGGGTACGCCCCCTTCGTCACCGACCAGCGGCGGGCCCGCGGGCCTCAGTAGACGAGGGCCTGGGCGTCGTCCGCCAGGGCTTCCTGGACGAAGACCTGGGCGCCCGCGATCCGTACGCCCTCGATGACGTCCTTCTCGGTGATCTCGCGCCGGGCCGCGCACTGGGTGCACAGCGTGATGCGGCCGGCCGCGAGGACCGAGTCGAGGAGGTCCGGCAGCGGGGCCGCGTGCGGCAGCTCGAACTCGGCCGCCCGCCCCGGCAGCGCGAACCACGACGACTCCCCGGTCAGCCACAGCGACACCTCGACGCCGCTGGCCACGGCCACCGCCGCCACCGTGAACGCCTGCGAGCAGCGCTCGGGTGCGTCGGCCCCGGCGGTCACCTTGATCACGAGCTTCTTCGCCATGGCCGAATCGTAATCCGGCCTGCGACTTCATGCGCATGCCACGACTTCGCCCGAGGGACCTCGTCAGGAGGGCCGGGCCCCGGCCGCGTAAGCTGGGGCCCGGCTCTGTCGTCCGCCCACCCTTGCTCAAGGAGCACCCGTGGAAACCTTCTACGAAATCCTGCTGGTCCTGGTCTGCGTCGGCGTGCTCGCCTTCGCCGGTCTGACCGTGAAGAAGCTGTACCAGGGTCAGCGCTGACCGTCTCCCAGGAAAGCTGCCACTCATGATCGAGATCCCGTCCGACCTGCACAAGGACCTCGTCCCGCTCGCCTTCCTGCTCGGCAACTGGGCCGGCGCGGGCGTGCACGACTTCCCCGGCTCGGAGAAGTGCAACTTCGGGCAGGAGGTCAGTTTCAGCCACGACGGCCGGGACTTCCTCGAGTACCACTCCCGCACCTGGGTGCTGGACCAGGACGGCAACAAGGTCCGCCCGCTGGAGTCGGAGGACGGCTACTGGCGGATCGACGCCAACCGCAAGGTCGAGGTCACGATGACCCGCGACGACGGTGTCATCGAGATCTGGTACGGCGAGATGGCCGACAAGAAGCCGCAGATCGACCTGGCGACGGACGCCGTCGCCCGCACGGCCGCCTCCCAGCCGTACAGCGGTGGCAAGCGCCTCTACGGCTACGTCAAGAGCGACCTGATGTGGGTCGGCGAGAAGCAGACCCCCGACGTCGAGCTGCGCCCCTACATGTCGGCCCAGCTGAAGAAGGTCGTCACCCCCGAGGACGTCGAACGCTGGGCCAAGGCCCTCCCGGACGACATGCCGGACGACGGCATCGCATTCTTCAAGTAGTCCGCTAACCGGATCACCCTGTCGAGTGAACAACGCGTCTCCATGAGACACGGCCGGTCTCCGCTGCCTAGCGTTCTTGATCGTGAAATTGGTGGTGCGGGTCAAGCTGCTGCCGACGCCTCAGCAGGCGTCGGCGCTCGAGGCGACCTTGCTCATCTGCAACGAGGCGGCCAACTGGCTGTCGACCGCAGCTTTCGCCCGCCGGGTGGCCTCCCGCGCCGGGCTCCAGACTCTGGCGTATGCGCAGCTACGCGCCCTGGGGCTGTCGGCGCAGCCTGCGCTGCATGTGCTGCGGAAGGTGGCCGATGCCTACACCGCATTGGGGGCACAGCCCCGCGCAGGGAAGCTGGGGCCCTCAAAATCCACGAGCCGCGCATCCGCCGCGTGGAAGCCGATCAGGTTTCGAGCGGAGGCGGCTCAGCCCTTCGATGACCGCTGTCTGTCCTGGCAGATGGACGCAGGTACGGTGTCGATCTGGACCATCAGTGGTCGACTGAAGGGCGTCGCCTTCACCGGGCATCCGGAGCACATACAACTGCTGACCCGCTACCGACGCGGCGAGTCGGACCTGATCCGTCGAAACGGACAGTGGTACCTGGCTGCGACCTGCGATGTTCCCGAGACCGATGAGAACGGGCGGCCGGACGGGTTCATCGGAGTCGATCTCGGGATCGTGAACATAGCCACCACCTCCACCGGGCGGCGATACAGCGGACGACGCTTGAACCGCCGCCGCGAGAGCGACCGGAGATTGCGCTCCAAGCTGCAACAGAAGGGGAGCAAGTCCGCCAAAAGACGGGCGAAGAAGCACGCGGGCAGAGAAGCGCGCAGGACCCGCGACATCAACCACAAGATCAGTAAGCAGATCGTGGCGGAGGCTCAACGCACCGGTCGCGGGATCGCCCTGGAAGATCTGGGCGGGATCCGCGAACGGGTACGGCTCAGGAAGCCCCAACGCGCCACGCTGCATTCCTGGGCCTTTCATCAGCTCGGCCGGTTCATTGCGTACAAGGCGAAGCGGGTCGGGGTGCCGATCGTGCAGGTCGATCCGGCTCACACAAGCCAGGAATGCTCCCGTTGCCACCACACCGACAAACGCAACCGGCCGTCTCAGGCCGTCTTCACCTGCAGATCTTGCGGTTTCGTTGAACATGCGGATCTGAACTCGTCCCACAACATCGCCAGTCGCGGCTGGCAGGTGTGGGGTCGCGGGGCCAAGTCAGTGGCCCCTGCCCTCGTCCCTGCGACGTAAGGGGCTGGACGCGGCCGGCCCTTCGAAGCCATCGATGATCCGAGCTGCAAACCCAGGCATGACTGCCTGAGTGGCTGACGTAGACCTACACTCGTCGGTGTGGTGAGCACCGACTGGAAGAGCGACCTCAGGCAGCGTGGCTACCGGCTGACGCCGCAGCGGCAGCTTGTCCTCGAAGCAGTGGACACCCTTGAGCACGCGACCCCCGACGCCATCCTCGTGGAAGTGAGGAAGACGGCGTCGGGGGTCAACATTTCCACCGTCTACCGCACGCTGGAGCTGCTGGAGGAGCTGGGCCTGGTCAGCCACGCCCATCTGGGGCACGGTGCGCCCACCTACCACCTCGCCGACCGCCACCACCATCTGCACCTGGTGTGCCGCGACTGCGAGAACGTGATCGAGGCCGACGTGGACGTGGCCGCCGAGTTCACCGCCAAGCTGCGGCAGCAGTTCGGGTTCGACACCGACATGAAGCACTTCGCGATCTTCGGCCGGTGCAAGGACTGTTCGCAGAGGAGTTCAACTACCACGTCGTAGGCTGACGGTATGAAGAGCCCTCTGCTGTCCCTGCCCGGCGCCGTCGCCGCCGAGGGTGTGGACGAAGGTGTCGCCGCCCACTACGGCGACCTGTTCCGGGAGCAGCGTTCCCTCGCCGACGGCACCGGCTTCGTCGATCTCTCGCACCGCGGTGTCGTCGCCGTCACCGGCGAGGACCGCCTCGGCTGGCTGCACCTGCTGCTCACCCAGCACGTCAGCGAACTGCCCGTCGGTGAGGCCACCGAGGCGCTGATCCTGTCCGCGCACGGGCACATCGAGCACGCCCTGTACCTGGTGGACGACGGGACGACCGTCTGGGCGCACGTGGAACCCGGCACCCAGGACGCGCTGATCGCGTACCTGGAGTCGATGAAGTTCTTCTACCGGGTCGAGGTCGCCGACCGGACCGCCGACCTCGCGGTCGTCCACCTGCCCGCCGGGTCCATCGGCGAGGTGCCGGAGGGCGTCGTCGTACGCGAGACGGCGTACGGCCGTGATCTGTTCCTGCCCCGGGAGGACCTGGAGTCCTTCGCCGCCACGCACGGGCCCGCCGCGGGTCTGCTCGCCTACGAGGCGCTGCGCGTCGAGCACCACCGGCCCCGGCTCGGCTTCGAGACCGACCACCGGACGATCCCGCACGAGCTGGGCTGGATCGGTACGGCGGTGCATCTGCAGAAGGGGTGTTACCGGGGGCAGGAGACCGTGGCCCGGGTGCAGAACCTCGGCAAGCCGCCGCGGCGCCTGGTCTTCCTGCACCTGGACGGCAGCGAGGTGCACCTGCCGGTGGCGGGCACGGAGATCCGGCTCGCGGACGAGGGGGCGGACGGCCGCAAGGTCGGTTTCGTGACCACGTCCGCACGCCACCACGAGCTGGGGCCGGTGGCTCTGGCGCTGGTGAAGCGGAACATCCCGACCGACGCGCGGCTGCTGGCCGGAGAGACCGCGGCGGCGCAGGAGACCGTGGTCGAGCCGTAGGGGCGGCCGCGGCCCGGGAGGGTCTGGGCTGGTCGTGGAGCACGACCAGCCCCGTGGCCAGGCCTTGCGCCTGGCGCCTGGCGCCTGGCGCCTGGCGCCTAGCCCAGCGTGCGTCCCAGTACCCACACCACCGGTGCCGCCGCCGACAGGGGCAGGGCCACGCCCGCGGTGAAGTGGACGAAGCGGGACGGGTAGTCGTAGGCAGCCACCCGGTGACCGATCAGCGCGCAGACGCCGGCGGCTCCGCCGAGCAGGGCGCCCTTCGCGCCCAGCCCCGTCATGCCCCCGACGGCGATGCCCGCGCCCGCCGCCGCCAGCACCGCGACGACCACCGACGCCGGGGTCGGCAGGGGCAGGGCGCGGGCCAGGACGGCCACCGCGACCGCCGCCGCGCCGACCGACACCGCGTGGGCGTCGGCGGCCAGGTACCCGGTCGCCAGGACCGTCAGCGCCGTCGAGGCGACGGTGGCCATCAGGCCGTACATGCGCTCGTCCGGCGAGGCGTGCGAGCGCAGCTGCAGGACCAGGGACAGCAGGACCCAGACGCCGAGCGGGCCGAGGATCGCGACCGGGGCGTGGTCGCGGCCGGCGGCCAGGACGGCCACGTCGGCCGTGAGGCCGCCCAGGAAGGCCAGCGCGATGCCCTGCCGGGCCGGCCACATGCCGTTGAGCCGGAACCAGCCGGCCGCGGTGACCGCCTGGAGCAGCACCAGCGGGACGGCGAGGGCGTACGAGGCGACGGGCGCCGTGGCGGCCAGCAGCAGGCCCAGGAGCGCGGTGAGCAGCGCCGGCTGCATTCCGGGGTCGATGATCGGCGAACGGCCCTCCAGGCGCGCCCGCTGGGCGTCGGTGATCCGGGCGTTGCCGCTCAGGGTGGCGGGGCCGTAGGCGGGCGCGGACTCGGATTCCGGCGCCTGGGCCTGCGCCTGCGCCATCGCCGGCTGGGGCTGCGGCTGTGGCTGCTGCGGCTGGGCTGCGTACTGCGCCTGCTGCGGGTCGGCGTACGGCTGGGCCTGCGGGGGCTGCTGGTACTGGTGCTGCGGCAGGTACGCCGTCTCGGCCCCCTGCGCCTGCATCGGCGACTGCACCGGGGCGTGCGTCTGCGTCTCCCACGTCCGGCCCTGCCACTGCTGGGTCGACTGCGGGTCGTAGCCGCCGGGCTGGGCGTACGGGTCGTGGCCGGGCCAGTCCTGTGGCGCCGGCTGCTGCTGATAGGGGTCGTAGCCCTCGTACGGGCCGCCCTGATACGGCTGGTCGCTCATCGCCTCACCCTCCTGCGAACGGCGGGAGCACCTCGACCGAGCCGCCCTCGGCCAGCCGTACCGTCTCATGCGCGCGTGTCCCGACGGGGTCCCCGTCGACGAGGAAGGAGCATCGCTGCAGCACGCGCGTCAGTTCGCCGGGGTGTCGCGCGCGGACGGCGGCCAGCGCGTCGGCGAGCGTGTCCGCGTCGTACGGTTCCTCGGCGACACCGGCGGCGGCCTTCGCGGCGGCCCAGTAGCGCACCGTGACCTTGGGCATCTCGTTCCTCAATCGGCGGCGGAAATCAACAAAGACAGATGGTGTCAGGCTAGCCCGCCGCGCCCCGGGCCCAGTCCGCGATCCGGTTGAGGAGGGCTTCGTCCGTCGCGTGCTCCGCGTGCCCCATCCCCGGCTCGACCCAGAGTTCGCCGTGGTCACCGGCCGCTTCGGCGAGCATCCGGGGATGGTCGAGGGGGAAGTAGCCGTCGCGGTCGCCGTGGACGAGGAGCAGGGGGGTGGGGGCGATCCGGGGGACCGCCTCCACCGGGGACAGCGGGACCGGGTCCCAGTCGCGGTGGTGGATGCGGGTGCGCAGGCCGTAGCGGCCGACCAGGCGGCCCTCGGGGCGGGTGACCAGCCAGTGCAGGCGGCGCATGGGGGCGGTGCCCCGGTAGTACCAGCGGGCCGGGGCGCTCACCGAGACCACGGCGTCGACCGTGCGGGGGTGCAGGGCCGCGTGCCGCAGGACGACCGAGCCGCCCATGGAGAAGCCGACGCTGACCACGCGCGCGTGCCCGAAGCCGCGGGCCCGGTCGACGGCGGCGGCGAGGTCCAGGACCTCCTTGTCGCCGACCGTGGACCGGCCGCCGGAGCGTCCGTGGCCGCGGAAGGAGAAGGTGACGACCGCGCCGTGAGCACGCAGCACGCCCGCCACCCTTCGTACATGCGGGCGGTCCACGTCCCCGGTGAAGCCGTGGGCGATCACGAACACCAGGTCGCGGGAGGGTGGCCGGGAGGTGTCGGAAGCCGTTTCGTATACGGCGGCGGGCGGATCGTATACGGAATCGATCGGAATTCCGTCTGCGCTGTGCAGGAACGTCCGGATAGGGGCCCGTCCGCCCGTCTCGGGATTCGGACGAACGGTGGAACGTGCCACATGACCTGCCGAACGGTTGCTCATGTGGGCTATTCTGCTGGGCAGAGGACTCGGGCAGCGTAGCCCCCGGGTCCTTTTGTGCTTTCGGAAGCGTTGTATACGAAGCGGGAAACCTCAGGTGACCGCCGGTGTACGGGGCCCCCGGGATCGCAGAGCAGTGCCCGTCCGCACAGCCTCGCAGGGACCGAGGAGGAACCAGACGTATGAGTTCTCTGCTGCTCCTGACCAACGCCCTCCAGCCGTCGACGGAGGTGCTGCCCGCACTCGGCCTGCTGCTGCACAACGTGCGGGTGGCCCCGGCGGAGGGCCCCGCCCTCGTCGACACCCCCGGCGCCGACGTCATCCTCGTCGACGGCCGCCGCGACCTGCCCCAGGTCCGCAGCCTCTGCCAGCTGCTGCGCTCCACGGGCCCCGGCTGTCCGCTGCTCCTCGTGGTCACCGAGGGCGGCCTCGCCGCCGTCACCGCCGACTGGGGCGTCGACGACGTCCTCCTCGACACCGCGGGTCCCGCGGAGGTCGAGGCGCGGCTGCGGCTGGCCATGGGCCGGCAGCAGATCGGGGTCGACGACTCGCCGATGGAGATCCGCAACGGCGACCTGTCGGTGGACGAGGCGACGTACAGCGCGAAGCTCAAGGGGCGGGTCCTGGACCTGACCTTCAAGGAGTTCGAGCTGCTGAAGTACCTCGCCCAGCACCCGGGGCGCGTCTTCACCCGGGCCCAGCTGCTGCAGGAGGTCTGGGGGTACGACTACTTCGGCGGCACCCGGACGGTGGACGTGCACGTACGGCGGCTGCGGGCCAAGCTCGGCCCGGAGCACGAGTCGCTGATCGGCACCGTCCGGAACGTCGGTTATCGATTCGTTACGCCCGAGAAGCCCGACCGGTCCGGCGAGGACGCCAAGGCCAAGGCGGACCGGGCGAAAGCCAAGAATCCGGACACTTCGGCCGCATCCGCCGAGCTGGACGGCACCGAGATCCACGCGGACGCCTAGCGCGCGACGGGAAGGCCGCTCGTGCGGGGCATTGCTTCCGCACATCCAACCCTTGATATGCCCTGCCCAGGGCGGGTCCATCCGCGTAGACTCCGCGCGTGGCCAAGGTGACTCGGGATGATGTGGCACGGCTGGCTGGGACCTCCACCGCCGTCGTCAGTTACGTCATCAACAACGGACCCCGGCCGGTCGCCCCGGCCACGCGCGAGCGTGTCCTCGCCGCGATCAAGGAACTGGGGTACCGGCCCGACCGGGTAGCCCAGGCCATGGCCTCGCGCCGCACCGACCTCATAGGCCTGATCATCCCGGACGCCCGTCAGCCGTTCTTCGGCGAGATGGCGCACGCGGTGGAGCAGGCCGCCTCCGAGCGCGGAAAGATGGTCCTCGTCGGGAACACCGATTACATCGGCGAACGCGAGGTCCACTATCTGCGCGCCTTCCTCGGCATGCGCGTCTCCGGACTGATCCTGGTCAGCCACGCCCTGAACGATCTGGCCGCAGCCGAGATCGACGCCTGGGACGCCCGCGTGGTCCTGCTGCACGAGCGCCCCGAGGCCATCGACGACGTGGCCGTGGTGACGGACGACCTGGGCGGCGCCCAGCTCGCCGTGCGCCACCTGCTGGAGCACGGCTACGAGTACGTCGCCTGTATGGGCGGTACGGCCCAGACGCCGGCCGTCGGCGACCCGGTCTCCGACCACGTCGAGGGCTGGAAGCGGGCCATGGCCGAGGCGGGCCTGCCCACCGAGGGCCGGCTGTTCGAGGCGCCGTACAACCGCTACGACGCCTACCGGGTGGCCCTGGAGTTCCTGTCCCGTCCGAACCGCCCGCCGGCGGTCTTCTGCTCCACCGACGACCAGGCGATCGGCCTGCTGCGGGCCGCGCGCGAGCTGCGCATCGACGTGCCCGGGGAGCTGGCGGTGGCCGCCTTCGACGACATCAAGGAGGCCGCGCTCGCCGACCCGCCGCTCACCACGGTCGCCTCCGACCGCTCGGCGATGGCCCGGGCGGCGGTCGACCTGGTCCTGGACGACGGGCTGCGGGTGGCGGGGTCGCGGCGGGAGCGGCTGAAGACGTTTCCGTCGCGGCTGGTGGTGCGCACCAGCTGCGGCTGCGACGGCTGAGCGGGACGTCTCCTGCGACGCCTCCTCATATCGGGCAAACGAGGTTCTGCCGGGCTTCTCAGTCGGCACTCAGGAAGCTCTCATGGTCACGGGGGACTCTGTTTGTCATGACCGAGAGCCAGGGCGCATACCCCCAGCAGCAGCACAGCCACTCCGCTCCCGTGAACCCCGAATGGCCGCCCCCGCCGTCGTACGAGTCTCCGGCGGCCATGAACCCCGCGCCCGCCCCCGAGCCGAAGAGGAGGCGTCCCCGGGGCCCCGTCGCCCTGCTGGCGGCGGTCGCGATCGTCGCGGCGGCGGTCGGCGGCGCCACGGCGTACGGCTTCCAGGAACTGACCGGCAAGGACAGCGTCGCCTCCGCCGGCACCACCACCAACGTGGTGCCCGTCGGCAAGAAGGGTGACGTCGCCGCTATCGCGGAGGCCGTCAGCCCGAGCGTGGTGGAGATAAACGCGACGCTCGGCAACGGCTCCTCCACCGGCTCCGGCGTGATCATCTCGTCGAGCGGCGAGATCGTCACCAACAACCACGTCGTCTCCGGCGCGCAGTCGATCAAGGTGCGCACCAGCGACGGCAAGAGCTACACCGCCGAGGTCGTCGGCACCGACAGCTCCAAGGACCTCGCGCTGATCAAGCTCCAGGGCGCCTCGGGGCTGAAGCCGGCCGCGCTCGGCGACTCCTCCGACGTCCAGGTCGGCGACTCGGTCGTCGCGATCGGCTCCCCCGAGGGCCTGACCGGCACCGTCACCAGCGGCATCGTCTCCGCCCTCGCCCGGGACGTGACCGTCTCCACGGACGAGGGGCAGGGGCAGGACCAGGGCGGCGACGGGCAGTGGCCGTTCCAGTTCGGCGGCCGCCAGTTCAACGGCGACACCGGCTCGTCCACCACCACGTACAAGGCCATCCAGACCGACGCCTCGCTGAACCCGGGCAACTCCGGTGGCGCGCTGATCGACGCGAGCGGCCACGTGATCGGCATCAACTCGGCGATGTACTCGTCGAGCCAGCAGTCCTCGTCGTCCTCGGACGCGGGCAGCGTCGGCCTCGGCTTCGCCATCCCCGTCGACACCGTCAAGTCCGACCTGGCCAAGCTGCGGGCGGGCTCCGGCAGCTGATCGGTCTCACCCGGGGGAATCCAGCAGGGGGGACTCAGCAGGGGCCCCATCCGTCGGCCCCCATCAGGCAGCAGGGAGTACGTCATGATCACCAAGGTTTCCCACGATGTCCCCGTAGGCGGCCCGGCCGGTATCACCCTGGCCCTCGAGGTGCTGCGGGAGCTGCCCGCCCCGGCCGCGCCCCCGCGCCCCGCCGAGGTCGTGTCGGTCCCCGAGCTGATGGGCCTGCGCACCTCCGCCGCCCGCCCGCACCGCCGCAAGGTGCCGCTGCACCGCCTGACCGCGATGCGTGGGCTGGCCGTGCTGGGCGCCTGAGGCCGGTATGCGCCTCCCACGGCCGGGAACATGCGACGCTGAGAGGCACCCCGACCGTCCCGGCCGTCCCGACCACTCCCGTCACCCCGCCGACTCCACGGCCCCCGGCCATGAGGACCACCCCGGCCATCCCGACCACCCCGACTACCCCGGCCGTCCCGACCACCCCGGCCGTCCCGACCACCCCGGCCATCCTGACCCCGGCCACCCCGACCCCGGCCGTCCCGGCCACCCCGGCCATCCGGACCATCCCGGCCGTCCCGACCACCCCGACCACCCCGGCCGTCCCGACCACCCCGGCCATCCTGACCCCGGCCACCCCGACCCCGGCCGTCCCGACCACCACCCCGGCCCCGGCCGTCCACCCCGACCATCCGACCCTTCGCACCCCGAGGAACCGCGAGCGATGAGCCCCGCCGAAGGCGACCGTGACCCCCAGCGCATCCTGATCGTCGACGACGAGCCCGCCGTGCGCGAGGCGCTCCAGCGCAGCCTCGCGTTCGACGGGTACGACACCGAGGTCGCCGTGGACGGCGCGGACGCGCTGGAGAAGGCCACCGCCTACAAGCCGGACCTGGTGGTGCTGGACATCCAGATGCCGCGCATGGACGGCCTGACGGCGGCCCGTCGCATCCGGGGCGCCGGCGACACCACCCCGATCCTGATGCTCACCGCCCGCGACACGGTCGGCGACCGGGTCACGGGGCTGGACGCGGGGGCGGACGACTACCTGGTCAAGCCCTTCGAGCTGGACGAGCTGTTCGCCCGTATCCGCGCGCTGCTGCGGCGCAGCTCCTACGCGGCGGCGGTGTCGGCCGAGGCCCAGGAGGACGAGGCCCTCACCTTCGGCGACCTGCGCATGGACCTCGCGACACGGGAGGTCACCCGGGCCGGCCGCCAGGTCGAACTGACCCGCACGGAGTTCACCCTGCTGGAGATGTTCCTGGCCCATCCGCGCCAGGTGCTCACCCGGGAGCAGATCCTGAAGGCGGTGTGGGGCTTCGACTTCGAGCCCTCGTCCAACTCCCTCGACGTCTACGTCATGTACCTGCGCCGCAAGACCGAGGCGGGCGGCGAGCCGAGGCTGGTGCACACCGTGCGCGGTGTCGGGTACGTCCTGCGGCAGGGCGGCGCCGAGTGAGCAATCTGGCACGGCGCTACCGTTCGCTGCCGCTCCGGGCCCGTCTGGCGGTCCTGGTCGCGGCGGCGGTGGCGTTCGCGGTGGCGGCGGTCTCGGTGACGGCCTGGTTCATCGTGCAGGGCAAGCTCTACCAGCAGGTCGACGCCGATCTGCAGAAGGCGGTCCGGCCGCAGGCGGCGGCCGACGTCAACGCGGCGCTGGAGACCTGCCCGCAGGCCGCCTCGGAGTCGACCTCCGGTTTCCGGGCGCGCGGCACCTACTACGGCGAGCTGGTCAGAGCGGACGGCACCGCCTGCGTCTTCTCCAACTCGGCGGGCACGGTGAAGACCGTCGCCAGCGACCGGGAGGTGGCGAGGACGGCCGAGTCGCGCCAGGGCGGTCTGCTGCGCAACGGCACGGACGGCAACGGCAACGCCGTCCGCGTCCTGACCATGCCCCTGGTGGTCACCGACAACCTGGCCTCCCCGCCCCAGCTGTACCCGAACACGGCGCTGCTGGTGGCCACCCCGCTCAAGGCCACCCAGGACACCCTCAAGGATTTGGCCCTCATCCTGCTCCTGGTCTCCGGCATCGGGGTGATAGGAGCAGGCGCCGCGGGTCTCGCGGTCGCCCGGGCCGGCCTGCGCCCCGTCGACAAGCTCACCGAGGCCGTGGAACACGTGGCCCGCACCGAGGACCTGACCATCCGCATCCCCGTGGAGGACGACAGCGAGGACGAGGTGGCCCGGCTCTCCCGCTCCTTCAACTCGATGACCGCCTCCCTGGCCAGCTCCCGCGAGACCCAGCGGCAGCTGATCGCGGACGCCGGCCATGAACTGCGCACCCCGCTGACGTCGCTGCGGACGAACATCGAACTCCTCACCCGCAGCGAGGAGACGGGCCGTCCGATCCCGCCGGAGGACCGCAAGGCCCTGCTCGCCTCGGTGAAGGCGCAGATGACCGAACTGGCCGCGCTCATCGGCGATCTGCAGGAGCTGTCCCGCTCGGAGGGCGAGCGCGGCGAGCGCGTCCAGGTCGTCGACTTCCAGGACACCGTCGAGGCGGCCCTGCGCCGGGCGCGGCTGCGCGGGCCCGAGCTGACCATCACGGCGGACGTGTCGCCGTGGTTCGTCCGCGCGGAGCCCTCGGCGCTGGAGCGGGCGGTCGTCAACATCCTGGACAACGCGGTGAAGTTCAGCCCCGAGGGCGGCACGATCGAGGTGCAGCTCGACGACGGCGTCCTGACCGTCCGCGACCACGGTCCCGGCATCCCCGAGGACGAACTCCCTTACGTCTTCGACCGCTTCTGGCGCTCCCCCAGCGCCCGCGCACTGCCCGGCTCGGGCCTGGGCCTGTCCATCGTGGCCCGCACGGTCCAGCAGGCGGGCGGCGAGGTCACCCTCACGCACGCGGAGGGCGGCGGCACGGTGGCAACGGTACGGCTGCCGGGGGCGACCACACCTCCGCCGGAGACACTGCCGGTCTAGGGGGTTTCGTTTGGATCAGGTCGGATCAGGCCGCGGCGTCCGGTGCGGTGCATCGCAAGGCGGAGGATCACCCGCGTACTGGGCGTACTCGGGTGGTCCGACAACGCGGCGAGGTGCCGTGCCGGGCGTCGCGGACCCGGGCTGATCCAAACGAAGCCCCCTAGGCGCAGGCGCATGAGCCGTGGTGGGGGGACTCCTCCACCACGGAGGTGATCGCGCCGTCGGCGGCCCGTCCCTCCCGGGACGCCTGCTCGATGCGGCCGGAGAAACGGCGGCCGGCGAGCAGGAACAGGGGCGCGAGGACGAAGGTCACCAGCGCCAGGTCCCAGCGCAGTCAGAGGGCGGCGGCGCAGAAGACGGCGGAAAAGGCCGCCGACACCGCGCCCACGCAGGGGCGTCCGCCGCGCGGCCCGCCGTCCGTCCCGTGATGTGCCGCCCCTGTGCGGCCCGCCCGCCGTACCCTCATACGCATGACCAGCGACGACACCGAACGGATTCCCGGCTCCCGCTCCATCGAGACCTATTCCGCGCTCGCCCCGGACCAGGCCGAGGCCGTGCTCGCACTGCTCGCCGAGGCCGCCCGGGTCGACGGCCAGCAGCCGGTGTCCGAGCAGGGCCGGCTGCAACTGCGCGGGGGTGCCCGCGAGGGCGTCTCGCATCTGCTGCTGACCGCCGACGGCGAACTCCTCGGCTACGCCCAGCTGGAGGACACCGACCCGGTGGAGGCGCCGGCCGCCGAACTGGTCGTGCACCCGGCACACCGCGGCCACGGCCACGGCCGGGCGCTCGGCGCCGCCCTGCTCGCCACCTCCGGCAAGCGGCTGCGCGTGTGGGCGCACGGCGGGCACGCCGCCGCCCGGCATCTGGCCCAGGTGCTCGGCCTCACCCTGTTCCGCGAACTGCGCCAGATGCGGCGGCCGTTGAGCGGCCTGACGCTGCCGGACCCGGTGCTGCCGGAGGGGGTGACGGTCCGTGCCTTCGTGCCCGGCAAGGACGACGCGGCCTGGCTCGCGGTGAACGCCGCCGCCTTCGCGCACCACCCGGAGCAGGGCTCGCTGACCCAGCGGGACCTGGACGACCGCAAGGCCGAGGCCTGGTTCGACCCGGCCGGGTTCTTCCTCGCCGAGCGGCGCGGGGAACTGGTCGGCTTCCACTGGACCAAGGTGCACGCCGCCGAGGGGCTCGGCGAGGTGTACGTGCTCGGCGTGCGGCCCGGCGAGCAGGGCGGCGGCCTCGGCAAGTCCCTGACCACGATCGGGCTGCGCCATCTGGCCGGGCTCGGCCTGCCGACCGCGATGCTCTACGTCGACGCCGACAACAAGGCGGCGGTGGCGGTGTACGAGCGGCTGGGGTTCACCACGCACGAGACGGACCTGATGTACCGCGCGGAGACCTGACCGGCCCGGCACGGTACGACGCGAGGGGCGGCCCGGCTTGACGGCCGCCCCTCTCTTGCACCACCCTTTCACTACTCAATTAGTGAAAGGGTGGTTCTAGGCGTGGTCGAGTACCGCATCGACCGGCACAGCGGGGTCGCCACTTACGTCCAGATCGTCCAGCAGACCAAGCAGGCGCTGCGCATGGGCCTGCTGAAGCCGGGCGACCGGCTGCCCACGGCCCGCGAGGTCGTGGAGGCCACCGCCATCAACCCCAACACCGTCCTGAAGGCCTACCGGGAGCTGGAGCGGGAGGGGCTGGTGGAGGCCCGGCGCGGCCTCGGCACCTTCGTGCGCCGCTCGCTCGGCACCGCCCCGGCCGACACGTCGCTGCGCACCGACCTGGAGGCCTGGGCCGTGCGGGCCCGCGCCTGCGGGCTGGAGCGGGACGACGTGGCCGCACTCTTCACTGCCGTACTCGACCAGCACTTCCAGGGAGAACGTTCATGAGCGACACGGCGATCGAGGCCACGGGCCTCGGCAGGCGCTTCGGGCGCAGGGGAAGCTGGGCGCTGCGCGACTGCGGCTTCCGGCTGCCCACCGGCCGGGTGTGCGCCGTCGTCGGACCCAACGGCGCCGGCAAGTCGACCCTGCTCGCCCTCGCCGCCGGCCTCCTGCCGCCCACCGAGGGCCACATACGGGTGCTCGGCACCGCACCGGCGCAGGCCCGCCCCCGGCTCGGCTTCGTCGCCCAGGACAAGCCGCTCTACCCGCAGCTCACGGTCGCCGAGACGCTCCGCATGGGCGCCGATCTCAACCCCGAGCGCTGGGACCAGGCCGTCGCCGAGCACGTCGTCGCCGCCGGCGACCTGGACCCCCGCTCCCGCATCCGCTCCCTGTCCGGCGGTCAGCGCACCCGGATCGCGCTCGCCCTCGCCCTCGGCAAGCGGCCCGAACTGCTGCTCCTGGACGAGCCGATGGCCGACCTCGACCCGCTGGCCCGGCACGAGCTGATGGGCACGCTGATGGCCGAGGCGGCGCAGCACGGCACCACGATCGTGATGTCCTCGCACGTCGTCGCCGAGCTGGAGGACTCCTGCGACCATCTGCTGCTGATCGGCGGCGGCCGGGTCCGGCTGGCCGGTGAGATCGACGACCTGCTCGCCGCGCACGTCCGGGTCACCGGCCCCGCCGACACCACCGACCTCGGCCCGCACACCGTCGTCGAGTCCCGGGTCACCGGACGCCAGCTCACCGCGCTGATCCGTCCCGCCGGCCCCGTCCCCGGCGCCGGACGCACCTCGACGCCCTCCCTGGAGGAGCTCCTCCTCGCCCACCTGCGCAACCCCGCCGCACCGGGCCTGACCGAGGAGAGCGCCGCATGACCGCCGCCCTGACCACCCCGGCCGCCCCCCGGCCCCGGCCGGCCCGCTGGGTCCTGCGTCTGCACCGGCCCACGCTGTACGCGTGGGCGGGGTTCGTGCTCGTCCTCACCGCCCTGCTGCTCGCCCTGCGCGGCCCGCTCGCCGACGCGGCGGCCGAGGGCTGGCGGAGTTACGACGCCTGCGGGTTCGCGCGGAAGTGCAGCTACGACCAGGCCGCGATCCTGCGCTACAAGGACTACTACGACTACGCCACCTACGCGCTGAACGCGGTGCCCTTCCTGGTGGCCGGGTGGGCGGGCGCCGCCCTGATCGGCCGCGAGCTGGAGACCGGCACCGCCCGGCTGTCGTGGGCGCAGAGCAGTTCCCCGGCCCGCTGGCTGGCGGTCCGGCTGGCCGTCCCCGCGCTCGCCGTCACCGCCGGCACCTGCCTGCTGTCCTGGCTGCACGACCTCGCCTGGCTCGCGGGCCGCGGCCGCATCGACACCGCCAAGGACTGGACCGACCGCTTCACCTTCCACGCCAACGGCCCCACCACCGCCGCCCTCGCCCTCGCCGGACTCGCCTGCGGAGTGCTGGCGGGCCTGCTGCTGCGCCGCACGCTGCCCGCGCTCGTGCTCGGCGTGGTGCTCACCGGAGCCGTCCGGGGCCTGGCCGAGTGGCTGCTGCCCCACCTGTGGCCGCCGGTCACCCGCGAAAGCACCCTCCACCAGGGCTTCGCCGGCTCGGGTCTCGTCGTCGACCAGGGCATGATCGACCGGTCCGGCGCCCATGTGCCGGTCCCGCGGTGCGGTTCGAGCGCCCAGTGCAAGGCCGCCTTCGCCGATCTCACCGGCTACTACAACGCGTACCACCCCTACTCCCACTTCTGGCCCCTCCAGCTCACCACCAGCGCGCTGATCCTGGCCGTCGCCGGACTGCTGGTGCCGGCTTCCTTCCTGGTGCTGCGCCGCCTCACGGGCACCGCCCGGCTCACCCGAAAGGCCACCGCATGAGCACCGCCCTCGCCCCCGCCCGCCCCGTCACCCGCCGGGTCCTGCTGCGGCTGCACCGCCCGGCGCTGCTCGTCTGGACCGCGTTCGTCCTGCTCGCGGCGGCCGAGCTGCTCTGGCTCCACCTCGATGCCGCGCCCCGGGACCGGTCCTGCGTGCAGCCCGGGCACTGGTGCTCGTACACCGCGTTCACCGACACCAACAACGTCATGAACAGCCTCGGCGAGATCCTGTCCTACGCCCCCTGCGCGGTGGCCGCCTGGGCCGGGGCCGCGCTGATCGGCGGCGAGCTGGAGTCCGGCACCGCACAGCTGGTCTGGACCCAGGCCGTCACCCCGGTCCGCTGGCTGACCACCAAGCTGGTCACGGCCACGCTGCCGCTGCTCGGCGGCGCCGCCGTCCTCGCCGTGGCCTTCGGCCGGATCTGGACCGCGGACCGGGACGTCCTGGTCACCGACTGGACCTGGGACCAGGTCTTCGTGCCGCGCGGTCCGCTGCTGCCCGCGCTCGTGCTGTTCGCCCTCGCCGCCGGCACCCTCGCCGGGCTGGCCCTGCGCCGTACCCTGCCGGCCCTGGCCACGGCCGCAGCCGCCACCCTGGTCCTGCGGCTGTACCTGCGTGACCTGTGGAAACCGCTGCGCCCCGCCCTGTCCGGCTTCTGGTACCTGCACCTGGCGGCCACCGGTATCGTCCTCACCCTCGCCGCGCTCGCCGTCACCGCCGCCTACGCGGTGCTGCGCCGCCGCACCGGCTGAGGCGACGGCCCCCCGGGAGCCGCCCCCCGATATCCCACACGTCATGTCGCCGTAACCATTGATTCAGCCGGACTTGCGACGCTCGGCCAATGAAGCCCGCCGTGCCAGAGCCTTCGCCGCCCCCCGAGGGGCCAGCGGGGAACGGGGCCGTGACGCTCCCGCCCGCACGTTCCGACGCGCCCGTCACGCCCCTGGCGCGGAAGAATGGGGTCATGAGTCAGCCAGACGCCCAGGCACCGGTCCAGCACGCACAGCCCCCCGTGGGCTCCATAGCCGCGCACCGCCCGCACACGGTGGCCGCGACGGTATCCGACCTGGAACCCGACCTCGACGCGGATCTCGACGCGTACGAGGAGGCACACACCGACGGTGCGCCTCTGCCGCAGGGGCGCTTCCTCGACCGGGAGCGCAGCTGGCTGGCGTTCAACGAGCGCGTCCTGGAGCTGGCCGAGGACCCGAACACTCCCCTGCTGGAGCGCGCCAACTTCCTCGCGATCTTCGCCAGCAACCTGGACGAGTTCTTCATGGTCCGGGTGGCCGGACTGAAGCGCCGCATCGCCACCGGCGTGGCGACCCGGTCCGCCTCCGGGCTGCAGCCGCGCGAGGTGCTGGAGATGATCTGGGCCCGCTCGCGCGAGCTCATGGCCCGGCACGCCGCCTGCTACCACGAGGACGTCGCCCCCGCGCTCGCCGAGGAGGGCATCCACCTGGTCCGCTGGAACGAGCTGACCGAGAAGGAACAGGCACGCCTGTTCACCCTCTTCCGGCACCAGATCTTCCCGGTCCTCACCCCCCTCGCCGTCGACCCGGCGCACCCCTTCCCGTACATCTCCGGCCTCTCCCTGAACCTGGCCGTCGTCGTACGCAACCCGGTCAGCGGCCACAGGCACTTCGCGCGCGTGAAGGTGCCGCCGCTGCTGTCCCGCTTCCTGGAGAGCAGCCCCGGCCGGTACGTCCCCGTCGAGGACGTCATCGCCGCGCACCTGGAGGAGCTGTTCCCGGGCATGGAGGTGCTGGAGCACCACACCTTCCGGCTCACCCGCAACGAGGACCTCGAGGTCGAGGAGGACGACGCCGAGAACCTGCTCCAGGCTCTGGAGAAGGAGCTCATGCGGCGCCGCTTCGGCCCGCCGGTGCGCCTGGAGGTCGAGGAGTCCATCGACCGCGAGGTGCTGGACCTGCTGGTCCGCGAGCTGAAGATCTCCGAGGCGGAGGTCTACCCGCTGCCCGGCCCGCTGGACCTCACCGGCCTCTTCCGCATCCACAGCCTCGACCGGCAGGAGCTGAAGTACCCGAAGTTCGTCGCCGGCACCCACCGCGACCTCGCCGAGGTGGAGTCCGCGTCCGCGCCGGACATCTTCGCCGCCCTGCGCACCCGGGACGTGCTGCTGCACCACCCGTACGACAGCTTCTCCACGTCCGTCCAGGCCTTCCTGGAGCAGGCCGCCGCCGACCCGGACGTCCTCGCCATCAAGCAGACCCTGTACCGCACCTCCGGCGACTCCCCGATAGTCGACGCGCTCATCGACGCCGCCGAGTCCGGCAAGCAGGTCCTCGTCCTGGTCGAGATCAAGGCCCGGTTCGACGAGCACGCCAACATCAAGTGGGCGCGCAAGCTGGAGGAGGCCGGCTGCCACGTCGTCTACGGTCTGGTCGGCCTGAAGACGCACTGCAAGCTGTCCCTGGTGGTCCGCCAGGAGGGCGAGACCCTGCGCCGCTACAGCCACGTCGGCACCGGCAACTACCACCCGAAGACGGCCCGCCTGTACGAGGACCTCGGCCTGCTCACGGCCGACCCGCAGGTCGGCGCGGACCTCTCGGACCTCTTCAACCGCCTCTCCGGCTACTCCCGCCGCGAGACCTACCGCCGTCTGCTGGTCGCCCCCAAGTCCCTGCGGGACGGCCTGATCGCGCGGATCGACAAGGAGGTCCAGCACCACCGTGCGGGCCGTCCGGCCTTCGTCCGCATCAAGGTCAACTCGATGGTCGACGAGGCGGTCATCGACGCCCTCTACCGGGCGTCCCAGGCGGGCGTGCCGGTCGACATCTGGGTGCGCGGCATCTGCGCCGTCCGGCCGGGCGTCACGGGCCTGTCGGAGAACATCCGCGTCCGCTCCATCCTCGGCCGCTTCCTCGAACACTCCCGGGTGTTCGCCTTCGGCAACGGCGGCGAGCCCGAGGTGTGGATCGGCAGCGCCGACATGATGCACCGCAACCTCGACCGCCGGATAGAGGCCCTGGTCCGCGTCGTCGACCCCGGCCACCGCGCAGCCCTCAACCGGCTGCTGGACACCGGCATGTCCGACACCACCGCCTCCTGGCACCTCGGCCCGGACGGCGAATGGACGCGACACGCGACCGACGCGGACGGTCAACCACTGCGCAACGTTCAGGAGATGCTCATAGACGCCCGGAGGCGCCGGCGTGGCACAGCAACACCTTGACCCGACGGACCCCACGGCCACAACCGCGGTGACCGGCGAGGCCCTCGCCGGTTATCTGCGTACCCAGGCCACGGAGTTCCTCCGCGCGCTGCGCCTGCACCGGGAGAACGGCACGGCGAACGGCTCGGAGGAGTCCGTCGACGCGGCCCGGGCCCTGCGCCGCTCGGCCCGCCGCATCAGCGCCAGCCTCCACACCTTCCGCCCCCTCCTCGACCCCGCCTGGTCCGAGGAGATGCGCCCGGAACTCGCCTGGGTCTCCGGCACGCTGGCCCTGGAACACGCGTACGAGGCGCGGCTGCAACGCCTGTTGCTGGCCCTGCACCGGCTGTCGGGGGCCACGGCGTTCCCGGGCCAGCCGGCCTCCGTGGACGTCACCGGGGCGGCCCCGGTGACCGAGGTGACCGCGGGCAGCCGTGCCGCCGGCGTGGCCACCGCCCGCCTGAAGGCGGCGCCGGAGGGCACCGGCGGCCCGGCCCTGCCGGCGCCCCTGCCGGAGCGCGCCAACCTCACCGTGGGCGCGGCCAAGGCGGGCGCCCTGCTCGAACGCCAGCTCACCCTCGCCCGGACGAGGGCCCACTCCACGGCGCTCCAGGCCCTCGGCTCCTCCCGCTTCCACGCCGTGGCGGACAGGGTCGCCGTACTGGCCAGCGAGGTCCCCCTCACCGCCACCGCCACGGCCACCGGCCTGCACCCGCTCGCCGCGGCCGCCGAGGAGCGCCTCACGGACGCCATCGCCGCCCTGCCCCTGATCCTGGCCGGCCACCCCTACAACGCCGAGGCCCTCGTCCACGGCCTGTCCCCGGATCCGTCCCCGCACCCCCAGGACGGACCCTGGCACCAGGTACGCCTGCTGCTGCGCCTGCACCGGTACGCCCGCGAGGTGCTGGAAGCGGGCGACCGCCCCGTGGACGTCGACCTCCTGACCGCCGGTCAGGCACTGAACCGGCACCGGGACGCCTCGGAGGCCGCGGCCGCGGCGGCGCAGGCGGCCCGCACCCCCCGCATCGCCCCCGCGACCGCCTACGCCCTCGGCGTGCTCCACGCCGACCAGCGGCACGAGGTGGAGGCGGCCAGGTTCGCCTTCCAGCAGGCCTGGCAGAAGCAGACGGTCGGCACGCCCTGAGTCACCCCGAGGAGGCGGTGTGAACGACACCCTGGTCCAGGCGGCCGGCTGCGTCCTGTGGCGCCGCTCGCCGGTCGCCGGCGACCTGGAGATCTGCCTGGTCCACCGGCCCAAGTACGACGACTGGTCCCATCCCAAGGGCAAGTTGAAGCGGGGCGAGGACGCGCTCGCGGGCGCCCTGCGCGAGGTCGCGGAGGAGACCGGGTACACCGCCCTGCCCGGCGCCGAGCTGCCGACCATGCGCTATCTGGCCAACGGGCGCCCGAAGCAGGTGCGTTACTGGGCGGCAGAGGCGGTTTCCGGCCACTTCACACCCAACGACGAGGTGGACCGCGTCCTGTGGCTCTCCCCCGCCGCCGCCCGCAGCCGCCTCACCCAGCCCCGGGACCGCGATCTGGTGGACGCCCTTCACAGCTCGGCGGCGTGAGCCTCCGCGTCCGTACGGGCCTGGCTGCGGGCCCGGCGGGCCGGACCGCGCCAGCCACAGCTGCAGCGGGCCACGCAGAAACGGCCCTGTTCCGCCGTCGAGGTGAGGTGTTCCCGCCCCTGCCGGGCCCGCTCCGGTTCGTCCTGCTGCGCCACGCCGACAACGTTACCGACACCGCGGTTAAAGGGTTCGTATGGCTTTCCCCGCCCCCGGCGGCGCGTGACGGCCACCCCCTACCCGTCGTTAACCGTCACGACAGGGGGCCCGTGACGGACATACCGGCTTGGGGGTAGGCAGGCGATGGATCGGCGGCAGCACAGGCGCGCGGGCAGGACGGTCGTCGCGGTCGGCATCATGGTCGGCCTCGGGACGGCCGGCACGGGCTGTTCCGGCAGCGGGGCCGCCGCCGAGGACGTCAAGGGCACGGGCGACCCGGTCACCATCCTGCACCGGGCCGCCGACACCCTGCTCGGCGCGGGCAGTTCCAAGGCCACCACCTCCATGGAGATGGCCACCGGCGGCACCCGGGTCACCATCCGCGGCCGGGGCGTCTACGACTACCGGCACCGTCTCGGCCGGCTCACCGTCGTCCTCCCCTCGGACCCGACGGGCGCCGCCGAGCACCGGCCCATCACCGAACTCCTCGCGCCCGGTGCCCTGTTCATGAAGAACCGGGGAGCCGGGGTGCCCGCCGACAAGTGGGTGCGGGTGGAGGCCGCCTCGCTCTCCGACGGCAACCTGGTCACCGGCGGCGCGACCGACCCGTACACGGCGGCCGAGGTGCTGCGCGGGACGCGTACGGCGACCTTCGTCGGCAGGACCGAGGTCGGCGGGACCGCCGTACGGCACTACCGGGGCACGGCGGACCTGAACCAGGCGGCCCGGTACGCCACCTCCGAGGACAGGGCACCCCTGGCCGCGGCGGCGAAAGGGTTCGCCACGGCCGAGGTCCCGTTCGACGCCTACCTCGACGACCAGGGCCGCATCCGCAAGCTCCGGCAGCGCTTCAGCTTCGTCAACGGCCGGCAGAAGACACCGGTGGCGGTCGCCTCCACCACGCTGCTGTACGACTTCGGCGCCCCCGCGGACGTCCGCCTGCCGCGCTCGCGGGACATCTACGCGGGCCGGATCGCCGAGGACGGGGGCGCGGGCGGGGGCGCGGGCGGCGAGGAGGCCGGAGGCGCGAGTGGGGCGAGCGATGGGGGGAGCGCGGGGACGACGCCGGCCCGGCGCACTAGTCCGGTGCGCCACCCGTGAACTAGCCCGTCCGTGCCATGCGCGGTGTGTAGGGCGCTGCCTACTCTAGGAAGCCGGTGACGGCGGGGAAGACGGCGGAGAAGAGGCGAGGCAGGTGGCTCCGGTCGGCGGCACGGCGGTACAGGACCACGTGGCCCTCGCCGAGATCGAGCTGTGCGGAGAGCTGATCATCGCCGCCTCGGCCGCCGAGGACCGGCTCAGCCTGGAGAGCATCGACGAGGTGCTGCGGGTGGCCGAGGAGCGCGGGAACTAGACGGGCGGCAGATCCACAGCCGGACCGGCTCAGGTGCGCAGGAGACGCCCGATCGCCTTCGTCGCCTCGTCCACCTTCGCCTCGATCTCCTCGCCGCCCTTGAGGGCCGCATCGGCGACACAGTGCCGCAGGTGCTCCTCCAGCAGCTGCAGCGCGAAGGACTGCAGGGCCTTGGTGGAGGCCGAGACCTGGGTGAGTATGTCGATGCAGTACGTGTCCTCGTCCACCATCCGCTGCAGCCCGCGGATCTGCCCCTCGATCCGGCGCAGCCGCTTGAGGTGCTCGTCCTTCTGCTTGTGGTAGCCGTGCGTGGCGCCGGCCTCGGTCGTCGTCATCGCGGGCCTCCCTCTCGGGACGAGTCGTGGACACATTCGGGGATAGATACCCCTACTGGGTATATGGTAACCAATTTTGCGGGGTAGGGAGCCCTTGGTACGCCCCCGTGCTGATCACTCTGCCCGATGGGCGACACTGGGATGCGGCCCGATAGCCGTGGCCGGATGATGCGCCTAGCATCAGCCTGACCGAAACCGAAGCACCCCGAGGACCCCACGTGCGCTTTCGTCTGACCCCCAGGGAGACGAGCTTCTACGACATGTTCGCCGCATCCGCGGACAACATCGTCACGGGCTCGAAACTCCTGATGGAACTGCTCGGGGCGGACGCGTCCGCCCGGGCCGAGATCGCAGAGCGTATGCGGGCGGCGGAACACGCGGGTGACGACGCCACGCACGCGATCTTCCACCAGCTGAACTCCTCGTTCATCACGCCGTTCGACCGCGAGGACATCTACTCCCTCGCGTCGTCCCTCGACGACATCATGGACTTCATGGAGGAGGCCGTCGACCTGGTCGTCCTCTACAACGTCGAGGAGCTGCCGAAGGGCGTCGAGCAGCAGATCGAGGTGCTGGCCCGGGCCGCGGACCTGACGGCCGAGGCGATGCCCAACCTGCGCACGATGGACAACCTCACCGAGTACTGGATCGAGGTCAACCGCCTCGAGAACCAGGCCGACCAGATCCACCGCAAGCTGCTGGCGCACCTCTTCAACGGCAAGTACGACGCGATCGAGGTCCTCAAGCTCAAGCAGATCGTGGACGTCCTCGAAGAGGCGGCGGACGCGTTCGAGCACGTGGCGAACACGGTGGAGACCATCGCCGTCAAGGAGTCCTGAGGCGTCGATGGACACCTTCGCCCTGGTCGTGACCATCGCGGTCGCGCTCTTCTTCACGTACACGAACGGCTTCCACGACTCGGCGAACGCGATCGCGACGTCGGTGTCGACCCGGGCCCTGACCCCCCGGGCCGCCCTCGCCATGGCGGCCGTGATGAACCTGGCCGGTGCCTTCCTCGGCTCCGGTGTCGCCAAGACGGTCAGCGAGGGCCTGATCGAGACGCCCTCCGGCTCGACGGGCATGGGCATCCTCTTCGCCGCCCTGCTCGGCGCGATCACCTGGAACCTGGTCACCTGGTACTACGGCCTGCCGTCCTCGTCCTCGCACGCGCTGTTCGGCGGCCTGGTGGGCGCGGCCCTCGCGGGCGGCACGGCGGTCCACTGGAACGGCGTCGTGAACAAGATCATCATCCCGATGTTCCTGTCCCCGGTGGTCGGCCTGATCGTCGGCTACCTGGTGATGACGGCGATCATGTGGCTCTTCCGCCGGTCCAACCCGCACAAGGCCAAGCGGGGCTTCCGCATAGCGCAGACGGTCTCCGCGGCCGGCATGGCCCTGGGCCATGGTCTCCAGGACGCCCAGAAGACCATGGGTGTGGTGGTGATGGCCCTGGTGATTTCCGGCCATGAGACCTTCGGCGACCCGATCCCGGTCTGGGTGAAGATCGTCTCGGCGCTGATGCTCTCCCTCGGCACGTACGCCGGCGGCTGGCGCATCATGCGCACGCTGGGCCGCAAGATCATCGAACTGGACCCGCCGCAGGGCTTCGCCGCGGAGGCCACCGGCGCGTCGATCATGTTCGGCACGGCGTACCTCTTCAAGGCCCCGATCTCCACGACCCACGTCATCACGTCCGCGATCATGGGCGTCGGCGCGACCAAGCGCGTGAACGCGGTCCGCTGGGGCGTGGCCAAGAACATCGTCCTGGGCTGGTTCATCACGATGCCTGCGGCGGCCCTGGTAGCAGCGGCAGCCTTCGGAATCGTAGACCTGACGGTCCTCTGACCCACCCTGCCCCACCCGCCCACCCCCTCACCACACCGAGGGAGGTGGGCACTCGGCTTTTCGGGGGGCTTGGGGGCGGCGGGGTACGGGGCTGGGTACGGGGTGGGATCCGGGGGCCGGGTGGGTGGGCGATGGGGGCCAGGGGCGAAGCCCCGGCGGGGTGGGGGGCGGAGCCCCCGCATCACGCGCAATGGGCCCGCCCCCGGGAGCCAGGGGCGGGCCCTCTTGCGTCCTCACGGTGGCACCGCCATGCAGCACCGCGAGGGGTCCGGCGCCGCCCCGGCCGAGCCGGAGCGGCAGCGTCCGTCAGCCGAAGCGGCCGGAGATGTAGTCCTCCGTCGCCTGGACCGACGGGTTGGAGAAGATCCGCTCGGTGTCGTCGATCTCGATCAGCCGGCCCGGCTGACCGACCGCCGCCAGGTTGAAGAACGCCGTACGGTCCGAGACGCGCGCCGCCTGCTGCATGTTGTGCGTCACGATGACGATCGTGAACCGTTCCTTCAGCTCACCGATCAGATCCTCGATGGCGAGGGTGGAGATCGGGTCCAGCGCGGAGCAGGGCTCGTCCATGAGGAGGACGTTCGGCTCGACCGCGATCGCCCGCGCGATGCACAGCCGCTGCTGCTGACCGCCCGAGAGACCGGAGCCCGGCTTGTTCAGGCGGTCCTTCACCTCGTTCCAGAGGTTCGCGCCCTTGAGCGACTTCTCGACGATGTCGGTCAGCTCGCTCTTCTTGTAGTTGCCGTTCAGGCGCAGCCCCGCCGCCACGTTGTCGAAGATCGACATCGTGGGGAACGGGTTCGGGCGCTGGAACACCATGCCCACCTCGCGCCGCACCGACACCGGGTCGACGCCGGTGCCGTACAGGTCCTCGTCGTCCAGCAGCACCTTGCCCTCGACGCGGCCACCGGGAGTGACCTCGTGCATACGGTTCAGCGTGCGCAGGAACGTCGACTTGCCGCAGCCGGAGGGTCCGATGAACGCCGTCACCGAACGCGGCTCGACGGTCATCGAGATGTCCTCGATCGCCTTGTGGGAGCCGTAGTAGGCGGTCAGTCCGCTTACGTCGATTCGCTTGGCCATGTCTTCTACTTCACTTCCAGAGATTCAGGCTCGGTCGCTGTTGGCCGCGTCAGCGACCGGTCTTCGGGGCCTTCCAGCGGGCGATCCCGCGGGCCACCAGGTTGAGGATCATCACGAAGGCGATCAGCGTGAGCGAGGCCGCCCAGGCCCGGTCGTACGCCGCGCCCGAACCCGCGCTGTTCGCGAACTGCTGGTAGATGTACAGCGGCAGCGACGCCTGCGCCCCCTCGAAGGGGTTGTTGTTGATGAACGGGTTGCCGAACACCAGCAGCAGCACCGGCGCGGTCTCGCCCGCGATACGGGCCACGGCGAGCATGACGCCCGTGGTGATGCCGCCGATGGAGGTCGGCAGGACCACCTTCAGGATGGTGCGCCACTTCGGCACACCGAGCGCCAGGGACGCCTCACGCAGCTCGTTCGGGACGAGCTTGAGCATCTCCTCGGTGGAGCGGACGACGACCGGCATCATCAGGATGGCCAGGGCCAGCGAACCCGCGAACCCGAACGGCTGCATCTTGAAGATGAGCATCAGGCTGAGGATGAACAGACCGGCGACGATCGACGGGATACCGGTCATCACGTCGACGAAGAAGGTCACCGACTTGGCCAGCCGGCCGCGCCCGTACTCCACGAGGTAGATCGCGGTGAGCACGCCGATCGGGGCACCGATCAGGGTGGCCAGGCCGACCTGCTCCAGGCTGCCGATGATGGCGTGGTAGATGCCACCGCCGGGCTCGGTGTCGGCGACGATGCCCATCGAGTGGGTCAGGAAGTAGAGGTTCAGGACCTTCACGCCGCGCGCGACGGTCACCCAGATCAGGGAGACCAGCGGGATCACGGCGAGCACGAAGGCGACCCAGACGACGCTGGTCGCGATGCGGTCCTTGGCCTGGCGGCGGCCCTCGACGCGCGCGGCGATGACGTACGTACCGAGCACGAACAGGACCGCGGCGATGAGCGCCCACTGGATTTTGCTCTGCAGGCCGGCGGCCGCGCTGATGCCCACGCCCAGGGCGAGGGAGCCACCGGCGATCGCCCACGGCGTCCACTTGGGCAGGCTGGCGGCGCGCAGCGTGCTGGGACGCTTGTCGGTCAGGCTTGCGGTGCTCATGCGTTGGCCCCCGAGTACTCCGCGCGGCGGGCGATGATCAGCCGGGCCGCGCCGTTGACCACCAGCGTGATGACGAACAGGACCAGACCGGAGGCGATGAGCGCGTCACGGCCGGACTCGTCCGCCTCGCTGAACTTGCTGGCGATGTTCTGGGCGAAGGTGCCGCCGCCCGGGTTGAGCAGGCTGGCCTGGATGTCGAAGTTCGGCGAGAGCACGGTGGCGACGGCCATCGTCTCGCCGAGCGCGCGGCCGAGACCGAGCATGGACGCGGAGATCACGCCGGAGCGGCCGAAGGGCAGCACGGACATGCGGACGACCTCCCAGCGCGTGGCGCCGAGAGCCAGGGCCGCCTCCTCGTGCATCTGCGGGACCTGGCGGAAGACCTCGCGGCTCACGTTGGTGATGATCGGCAGGATCATGATCGCGAGCAGGATGCCGACGGTGAGCATCGAGCGCGGCGCGCCCTGCTCCCAGGAGAAGATCCCGGTCCAGCCGAAGAAGTCGTTGAGCCAGCCGTACAGGCCGTCCATGTGCGGTACGAGGACCAGGGCGCCCCACAGGCCGTACACGATGGACGGCACGGCGGCGAGCAGGTCGATCACGTACGCGACGGGGCCGGACATGCGGCGCGGGGCGTAGTGCGTGATGAACAGCGCGATGGCGACCGCGACCGGGACCGCGATGGCCATGGCGATGATCGAGGAGACGATCGTGCCGAAGGCCAGCACCGCGATGCCGAAGGTCGGCGGCTGGAGGTTGGTGTTCCACTCGAAGGTGGTCAGGAAGTTGCCGTGGTCCTTGCTGATCGCGAGGCACGCACGGTAGGTGAGGAAGACCGCGATCGCGGCCATGATCACCAGAAGCAGGATGCCGGAGCCGCGGGACAGGCCGAGGAAGATGCGGTCGCCGGGGCGGGTCGCGCCGCGGGCGTTGCGCTTCTGCCGGCCGGACGTCGGCTGGGGCGTGGGGGGAGGTGCGTCAGTCGTCTTCGTCGTCGATATGTCCATCGGGTTCTCCGGTCTGCGGAGCCGTGCTCCCCGAGGGGGGCGGCGGCTCATGGCGGCGGTGCACCGGACGGTGTGCGGCCGGGTCCCGGCGGTGGCTGGGACCCGGACCGCGCACTCGGATCAGGTCAGCTCAGGCCCTCGATGGTGGTACGGACCTTGCTGATGATGGCGTCGGGAACGGGGGCGTAGTCGATCGTGGAGAGAACCTTCTGACCGTCCTCGCTCGCGATGTAGCGGAGGAAGGCCTTGGTGGCGGGCAGGGTGTCCGCCTTGTTGCCCTTGTCGCAGGCGATCTCGTACGTGACCAGGGTGATCGGGTAGGCACCCTCGGCCTTGGTCTTGTAGTCCAGCTTCAGGGACAGGTCCTTGCCGGTGCCGACGATCTTCGCGGCGGCGATGTCGGCGGTGGCGCTGTCGGTGCTCGGGGCGACCGGCTTGCTGGCACCGGTGTTGAGGGAGACCGCCTTCATGCCGTCCTTGACGTAGGACAGCTCGAAGTAGCCGATGGCGCCGGAGGTCTGCTTGACCTGCTGGGCCACACCCGCGGACTGCGGAGCGGACTGGCCGCCCTTGGCCTGCCAGGCCTTGCCGCCGGAGTACTTCCAGTTGCTCGGCGTGGTGGCGATCAGGTACTTGGTGAAGTTGTCCGTGGTGCCGGACTCGTCCGAGCGGTGGAACGCCTGGATCTTCAGGTCGGGGAGCTTCACGCCCTTGTTCAGCGCGGCGATCGCCGGGTCGTTCCACTTGGTGATCTTGCTGTCGAAGATCTTGGCGATGGTCGGGGCGTCCAGGACCAGGTTGTCGACACCCGGGACGTTGTAACCGAGGGCGATCGGGCCGCCGACCATCGGGAGGTCGATGCCCTGGCCGCCGTTGCAGACCTTCTTGGAGGCGGCGACCTCTTCGGGCTTCAGCGCGGAGTCGGAGCCGGCGAAGGCGACCTGGCCCTGGGTGAACGCGGTCACACCGGCGCCGGAGCCGCCACCCTTGTAGTTGATCTGCACGCCGCAGGCCTGGGAGAACTGCTTGACCCAGGCGTCGATCGCGTTCTTCTGCGCGGAGGAGCCGTCGGCGAGCAGCTGACCCTTGGCGTTGTCACACTTGATCGAGCTGGCCTTGGTCGTCGAGGACGCGCCGCCCGACGCGCTGCCGCCGCCGTTGTCGTCGGAGCCGCACGCCGTCAGGGCAAGGGCGCCGGTCACGGCGACAGCACCGAGGGAGAGGGCGCGCAGCCGGTTCTTGCGCTGAAGCATCACTTTCGGGGGTTCCTTCCAGGAGCCGCCGCTGTCGGCGGCGTGCGAAGTCATGGGATGCGGCGGGCGCACACCTGGCCGCGCCCCGCACCTTGCACGGCCGAAATTAGGCAGAACAGGTGAAGCCGCCGATGGCCGGAAGTGAACGGGGGGTGAACCCCTGCCGTCGGCCCGGTGAGGTCACGGAATGCTCACGGGGAGAGCACGTGGAGGTTCCGACGACCCGGTTACGCGGACATATATTCGATGGCCGTCACTCTCCCGGGGGAACCTCGGCGAGCGTGGTGTCGTCTCGTTCCAGGAGATCCCAGGAAAGGCGAGACGGCGATGAGCATGGAACGGCGTACGTTCATCTCGGGCGGCGCGGCCGCCGTGGCGGCGGGCGCGCTCGCCGGGTGCAGCGCGAACGCGGGCGTGTCCACCGAGTCGGCGACACAGCGGCACGCCTTCTCATCGTCCGGTACGGCGCTGAAGACCACCAGCGCAGCGGCCGCCGCCGACTGGGCGGCCCTCGCCCGTGATCTGGACGGCACCCTGGTCCGGCCCGGCGACGCCTCCTGGAAGACGGCCCACCAGCTGTACAACACCCGCTTCGACGGCCTGAAGCCGGCGGCGGTGGCGTACGCGGCGCACGCGGCCGACATCCGTACGACCCTGGCGTACGCCCGGGCCCACAAGATACGGGTGTCGATACGCAACGGCGGTCACTCCTACGCGGGCTACTCCTCCGGTGACAACCGCCTCGTCCTCGACGTCTCCAGGCTGAACCGGATCCGGGTGAGCGGCGGCCAGGCGGTGGTCGGCGCCGGCTCCAAGCTGATCGACGTCTACCGCGCGCTGGGCGCCAAGGGCGTGACCATCCCCGCGGGCTCCTGCCCCACGGTCGGCGTCTCCGGCCTGGTCCTGGGCGGCGGCCACGGCGTCGCCTCCCGCGCCTACGGCCTGACCTGCGACAGCCTCACCCAGGCGACCCTGATCACCGCCGACGGCACCCAGGTCACCGCGGACGCCAAGAACCACTCCGACCTCTTCTGGGCGCTGCGCGGCGCGGGCAACGGCAACTTCGGCGTCGTCACCGAACTGCACTTCAAGACCCACGCGGCACCGCAGGCGGTGACCGCGTACATGACGTGGCCGTGGTCGAAGGCCGCCGCGGTCCTCAAGGCCTGGCAGGAGTGGGGCCCGAGCCAGCCCGACGAGATCTGGTCCTCCCTGCACCTGTCATGCTCGCCGGGCGGGACCCCGGCCATCTCCGTGGCCTGCTTCTCCATGGGCACGTACGGCGAACTGCAGAACGCGGTCGACCGCCTGGCCCACCAGGCCGGCGCCGACGCCGCCTCGGTCTCCCTGCGCCGGCACGGCTACGAGGAGGCGATGGAGATCTACGCCGGCTGCTCCTCCTTCGCCACCGACGCCCAGTGCCACCTGCCCGGCTCGACCCCGGGCCGCTCCCCGCAGGGCCGGCTCGGCCGCGAGACCTACGCGGCCCGCTCGGACTTCTTCGACCGCTCCCTGTCCGCGGCGGGCATCCAGACGGTCCTGAACCAGATCCGCTCGGTGCACGGCGGCGCGGGCAGCATCGCGTTCACGGCCCTCGGCGGCGCGGTCAACCGGGTCAGCCCCACGGCGACGGCCTTCGTCCACCGCCGCTCCCGCATGCTGGCGCAGTACATCGCGTCCTGGGGCGCGGGGGCCTCCGGCACCTCGGCCCAGTCCTGGCTGACGGCGGCACACCACGCGATGCAGCCGTACGCGTCCGGCGCGGCGTACCAGAACTACGCGGACCCGACCCTGAAGAACTGGCGCTCGGCGTACTACGGCGACGCGTCGGCACGTCTGACGAAGGTGAAGAAGAGTTACGACCCGGAGAAGTTCTTCTCCTACGCGCAGGGGCTGTAGAAGGTCCGGGAAAGGGACTTGGCGGGCTGCCTACGCCGCCAGGTCCCGCTCCTCCGACTCCACCGCGCGCCGGGCCCCCGGCACCAGCACCCCCGGCACCGACCGCCGCCGCACGACCCAGCCCGCCCGCGGCGACCGCTCCACCGCCCGCATCACCGGCGTGAGAAGCGCCATCGCCAGCGGCGACAGCAGCAGCGCCACCGCCGTGCCCAGGGCGAACCCGCCGACGACGTCCGTCGGGTAGTGGACGCCCATGTACACCCGGCAGAACCCTTCCAGCAGCGCCAGTCCGATCCCCACGAGCCCGAAGCGGCGGTTGGCGACGAAGAGTCCCACGCCCAGCGCCATGGTGATCGTCGCGTGATCACTGACGAAGGAGAAGTCGGTCTTGCCGGAGACGAGGACGTCCAGGCCCTGATGGTCCACGAACGGCCTGGGCCGCTCCACGAACCCCCGGATCGGCACGTTCACCAGCACCGCGATCCCCGCGGCCAACGGCGCCCAGACCAGCGCGGCCACCGAGGGCGCCGCGTCCTCACCGCCCCGCCGCCGCACGGACCACCAGCACCACAGCACGAGCAGCACCATGGCGAGGAGCAGCCCGTACTCCCCGACGAACTCCATGGCGAGGTCGAACCAGTGCGGCGCGTCCTTCGCCAGGCCGTTGATGTCGTAGAGCAGGTCGACGTCGGGGTTCGATCCGGATTCGGCGAGTACAGCCATGGTGCTGCGGCCCCTTCGTCGGTGTCCCGGACGCACCTCGTGTGCGTCGCTCCTGCCCCCCGTGATGCGTAGATCCGCTTCCGCTGCACTGCCGCACTGACGTCCGCTCGGCTACGTCAACAGGAACGCACAGCCCCCATTAATACGTTCCACTCTCCACGGAATGATCACGCAGACGTTATCGAAGAGAGACTCATTCCCCCAGCTCAGGGGGCCGGTTCACGCTAGGTCACACGGTCGTGGGCAACGCTTTTGCGCCATCTTCGGTGACCCGGGTCGCCCCGAAATAGTCCGGGGTGTCGATCGGATCGAAGCGGATCACTGCCCCGGTCCGCGGAGCGTCGATCATGTACCCGCCCCCGACGTAGACCCCCACGTGCCGGATGGCCCGCGAGTCGGTGAGGTCGTCGGAGAAGAACACGAGGTCCCCCGGGAGCAGTTGGTCCCGCGAGGGGTGCGGCCCGGCGTTGTACTGGTCGTTGGCGACACGCGGCAGCGCGATCCCGACACTGGAGTACGCGGCCTGCGTCAGCCCCGAACAGTCGAACCGCCCACCCTGCGCGGCGGTCCCCTCCCCACCCCACAGATAAGGAGTACCGAGCTTCTTCTGAGCGAACGCGATGGCACCGGCGGCTTGCTGGGTGGGGTCGATCCGGCTGACGGGTGCGGCGAAGCTCTTCGAGAGACTGCGGATCCGCTGCACGTAGTTCTGCGTCTCGCTGATGGCCGGGACACCGCCGGCCCTGATCACCCGATAGGCGCCGGCGTTGTAGGCGGCGAGCATGTTGTCGGAGACGTTCCCGGGCACGTCCTTGACGTACTTCGCCAGTTCGCAGTCGTACGAAGCGGCCGACGGAATCGCGTCATCGGGGTCCCAGATGTCCCGCTTCCCGTCCCCGTTGCCGTCGATGCCGTGCGTCGCCCAGGTGCTCGGGATGAACTGTGCGATCCCGCGTGCGTCGGCCGGGCTGACGACGGTCGGGTTCCAGCCGCTCTCCTGGTACAACTGCGCGGCCAGCAGGGCCGGACTGAGCGCCGGGCACAGGTTGCCCCACTTCTGCACGAGCGACGTGTAGGCGGCCGGCACGGCCCCCTTGGCGAGCGCCCGGCTCCCCGAGGTCACCCCGTTGAGAAGGCTCCCGGCGACGACGTAGACACCGACGACGAGCACCATGACAAAGCTCAGCCCGCCCCCCACCAGGGCGCCACCGACGATCCACGCCTTACGCACCGTCAACCGCCCCCCAGACCAGGCCCGTCCACGAGGAGCAGTGTAGGAGCCGACCGTCCGGGCCACGAGCATGGCGAACACGCCACCCTACGAATCTGCCACGCCCCTGCCATTGGCACCCGCAGCGGCGGCGTGCCGGACTGGGCCTTGGACAGCAAGGGACCAACTCACCCTGCTTCAGGACGCAGGCGTCAGCGTCCGCCCACCGCCTCCTTGTACAGCCCCGCCGCCTCTCCCCCCAGCACCACGCTGTACGACACGTCGTCGGTCGAGCCGCCGTGTTCGTGGCCGCCGAGGATGCCGACGACCTGGCCGTCGCCGTTGATCCAGGGGCTGCCGCTGGTGCCGCTGGTGAAGCCGGGGCAGTAGATGCGCTGTTGGGTGCTGCTGTGCGGCTTCGGCTTGTTGGTGCAGATGATGGGCGACTCACGGGAGTCCGGGTAGCCGAGGACGGTCACGGCGGTGGCGCCGGTGGCCGTTCCGGACGCGAAGCGGTTCGCCCCGACCACGTCCTCGATCCGCCTGCCGTCACGCTCGTCCACCAGGGCGAACGCGATGTCGCTGTCCTCGTCCTGGTCCTTGGCCCAGGTGTCGGACAGGAGCCGCTTCGACACGCTCCACACCCCGTACGGCGCCTTCCCGTCCCGGTACCCCGGCACGAACACCAGATCGTCGCCGGCGCCGTCAACACAGTGCGCGGCGGTGACGAGGAGGTTGCCGCGCGGGCTGTGCACCACGGAGGCCGTGCAGAAGTGGCCCCCGGCCAGCCCGCCGGCCCGGTCCGCGCCGAACAGCGCGCCGACCCGCGCGGTGTGCCGCGTGGCGACGACGTCGGCGGTGACCCCGAAGGGCCCCGGCCCGTCATCGGCGGCGGCCACGGACGCGGACGTCAGGGCGAGCATCACCACGACGCCGAGCAGCGCGGGACGCGAGGTGAGCGAGATGCGTGAGATGCGCTTCATCAGCCTCCACTCTGTCCCAGCAACGTGAGAAACCCGCAGCGACTTCACTGAGATTTTCCTGTGAAACCTCATGAGGGGCGCGGGCCGGCCAGTGGCCCTCACCGTACTGGGCGGCTTCCCCCCGCGCCTCCGGACATGGCACGCTCCGCAGCCCTCCCGGCGGCCCGCCCGCACCGGCTCACCACCGCCGTCCCGGCCCAACTCCGCAGCACAGCGACGCCTCAGGGGCGGCGCAGGCCCGCGGCCGGAGCCGCAGACCGCGTCCGCTTTCGCATCCCTCCGGTACCTCCGCGAGGGTGACACCGGCCCCGGCCCCGTGGCCCGACGGCGGCCCGGGACTTCAGCCGACCGGCTTCAGCCCCCACGTCACCCCGGTCATCTCCTCCGACAGCGTCCACAGCCGCCGGGCCGACTCCGGGTCGCTCGCCGCCGCGCTGCGGCCGACCAGTGTGGGGGCGCCGCGCATCTCGCCGAGGCCGTCCGGGCCCACGTACGCCGCGCCCGGCAGGTCCTGGCTGGCCGCGTACAGCGTCGGCAGGGCACCCGCCTTGTCGTCCTGCGCGAACAACCTGTTGCCGACCCCCATGACCGCCCGCGCCAGGGGGTTCGCGGCATGGCTCTGCAGGTTGGTGGCCGCGTACCCGGGGTGCGCCGCCAGGGCCCGGACGGGTGAGCCGGCCTCCGTCAGGCGGCGCTGGAGCTCCAGGGTGAAGAGCAGGTTGGCCAGCTTGGACTGGGCGTAGGCACGGGTCGGGGAGTAACGGCCCCGCAGGTTCACGTCGGCGAAGTGGATCACGCCGTCACCGCCCCGGTGCAGGCCCGAGGAGACGGTCACCACCCGGTCCGTGACCTGCGACAGCAGCAGGTTCGTCAGCGCGAAGTGCCCGAGGTGGTTCGTGCCGAACTGCATCTCGAAGCCCTGTTTGGTGCGCTGCTCCGGCAGCATCATCACGCCCGCGTTGTTGATCAGCAGGTCCAGCGGGCGGTCCCAGGCGTCCGCGAACTCCCGTACGGAGTCCAGGTCGGCCAGGTCCAGTCGCCGCACCTCGGTGCTGCCGCCCGCCTTCGCCGCGGCGGCCCTGCCCCGGTCGAGGTCCCGTACGGCGAACACCACGTGCGCCCCGGCCCGGGTCAGCGCCTGGGCCGTCGCGAGGCCGAGGCCGCTGTTGGCGCCGGTGATCACGGCCGTACGGCCGCTCTGGTCGGGGAGGCGGTTCGCGTTCCACTTGCGCGCACGGCGCGCTTCGGTCGTATCAGCCATGGCCTCAATGTAGGCAACGGCAACAATGCTGTCAATGACAACAAAGGTGGCGCCGCCAACAAAGCTGACGATGTCTACATCTGGATACGATGGTGCACATGCCCCGCATGTCCCCGTCATCGCCGCCACCGTCACCGTCACCGTCACCGTCACCCGCACGGCAGCCGTCGCCGTCGCCGTCGAGCCGCCCCTACCACCACGGAGACCTGCGCGCCGCCCTGCTCAAGAGCGCCGAGCGCACCCTGCGCGAAAAGGGCGCCGGCGCACTCTCGCTGCGCGAGCTGGCCCGTGACATCGGGGTGAGCCACGCCGCCCCCGGCCGGCACTTCAAGGACAAGCGGGCCCTGCTCGACGCCCTCGCGCTGGACGGGTACGAACGGCTCAACCAGGCCCTGGCCCGCGCCGCCGAACAGCCGGGCCTCACCTTCGAGGGGCGACTGACGGCCCTCGCCCGGGCCTATCTCGGCTTCGCCGTCGAGAACCCGGAACTGCTGGAGCTGATGTTCGCGCGCAAGCACCATCCCGACAGCTCCGCCCAACTCGTCTCGGCCGTCGACGAGTCGCTCGGCTCCATCACCCGGCTGATCGCCGACGCCCAGGAGCGCGGCGAGATCGTCCAGGGCGACCCCGAGCGCATCACGACCATCGCCGCGGCGAGCCTGCACGGTCTGGCCGCCCTCATCGCCAGCTGCGCACTGGAACCGGACGAGGCGCTGGCCGGCCTGGACGAGCACGTCCACCTGCTGCTGCACGGCCTCAAGCCGAGGTGAGCCGGCACTGACCGCCCGACCGCCCGCGCCCCACCCGCGCCCCGGTCAAGCGCCGCCCAGCGGAGCGCCAGCACCGTGTCATCGGCGGGTCAGGCTCCGCCCTGCGCCGGTAACGCGGAAGTCAGAATTCTGAAAGCCCCTTGTTGTTGCGTACTCAACGAGCGAGCCTCGGTACGGGACACCGCCACAGGCCGAGTCACCACGGTTCGACCACCCCGCCGGGTCACGGGGAGCCGCCGGACGAGGGGGACGTGGGGTCCCCTCGGCGGCACGGAGAGGGAGACGGGCCACGGCATCCGACCGCGGCCCGTCCTCCTCTGGCACGGCCGGCGTCCTTCGCCCTCGCCCGCCGCATCGCCCGTGAGAACATCGAGGCGACCACTCACCCGACCGGCCGTCAGAAACCGTGCACGGCCGTAAAGAAGGTCAACGACAGAACCACACGACAGGTTCCGGTCGGACCTCGTTGCCCGGCGTGACCTGCCGTGATACACAGAGTGACCGTACGTGCGATTCGTACGAAACCCGCCAGTCAATGACGTCAAGTCGACATACGTTGGCGGCGTTGTCGGCGACAATGAGGCCTGACCTCTGCACACCGCAGGGGCCCAGCAGAACTACCCACCAGGGGCGGTGACTTACATGCTTCTCGCAGCCGACAAGGGAGACATCAACACCATCATCGGCGGGATCGCTCCGGACTGGGGCCCCTTCGGCAGCCTGGGCAACGAGGCGAAGGTGATGATCGAGGTGGTGATGGCCGTGGCCATCCTGCTCTGCCTCGGCATCGCGGTCTGGGGTGCGGCCAAACAGCGCATCGGCGCCACGGCGCTGCGCGACACCTTCAGCGCGGAACAGGGCAAGGGGCTCATCATCGCCGGCCTCACCGGTGTCTTCATCATCGGCTCCCTCGGCACACTGTTCACCATCGTGTACGGCATGGCGGTCTGACACCCGCTCACGCCGTACGCCTCCGGGCACGCCCGGCCGTCCCCACCACCCCCACCCACCCGTCGTGCCCACCGGCTGAGGTTGCGTTTCCCTGATGTCGAGTCACCACACCGCGCCCGCGCGGGAACCAGCACGGCTACCGTCGTATGTCTACGAGGTGGAGGGGGCGTACGCGGCATGAGTCTCGGAGACGAGCAGGGCTACACGGACTACGGCGACACGGGCCACACCCGGACCCGGCTGCCCGAGAACGACCCCTACGGAGGCGCACCGCGGCGAGGCGGCCGCCGCTCCTCCTCCCGGAGCCTGGTCACGGTCGTCGGCGTGGTGGTCCTCCTGATCGCGGCGATCGCCTTCGCGAACCGCGGAGACGATTCGTCTGCCGACAGCTCGACCGGGAAGGGGGCACGCCCCCAGACCGCGTCCACGGCAGCGAGCGGCACGAGACCGGTGGACACAAAGGCGAACGGCATCCCCTCGGGCTTCGCCCACTCGCAACAGGGGGCGCAGAGCGCGGCGGCGAACTACTCCGTTGTGCTGGTCTCGGCCGACATCCTGAGGCCCGCTGAGCGCAGCGAGATCATCAGGCAGGTGTTTGCAGCTGATCAGCAGGCCGCTCTGACGGACAAGTTCAACAAGGCGTACAGCAAGCAGTTCCTCAGCAACATCGGCTTGGACGCGAACGGCAATGCGCCCACTGGGCACACCTACGTCTCGCGTACTGCCCCACTCGGCACCAAGACGACCAGCTACTCGGACGCTGCGGCGACGGTCGAGGTCTGGTGCACCGGGGTGTTCGGAACAGCCGGCGCCGACTCGACCAACCCCGTCACCAGTGACTGGTTCACCATGACCCTCCAGTTGCGCTGGTCGGACGGTGACTGGAAGGTCGACAGCTTCTCCCAGAAGGACGGCCCCGCACCCGTCCCTGGGGACAACAAGGCCTCAAGCGCCGACCAGATGGCGAAGGCCGTCGAGGAGTACGGAGGCTTCACTTATGCCCGGTAGCTCACGACGCGTGCTCAGGGTCGGTGTGACGGTCAGTGCCGTTCAAAGTGCCCTCTTGCTGCTGGCTGCCCGAGCCGTCGCCGCTCCTTCGCCCTCCCCGTCGTCCGACAAGTGTGATCTCATCGTCGGCCCTGCCAAGCAGTACTGCGAGAAGGACGGCGGCGGCTCCTCCAAAGGCTCCCCCGGCCTAACCCCCAACAACCCCCTCACCGACACCCTCGACCCCCTCTCCTCCCTGGCCAAGGGCTGTGCCGACGCTGCCTCCTGGACCATCGGGAAGCTGAGCTCCGCCGTGAAGGAGACCGCGAACGTCGACTTCACGAACCCCAAGTTCCTGCAGCAGTACGCCATCGTCTTCGCCGCGTCCACGATCCTCACCCTCCTGCTGTGGCTCCTGGCCGTGGCCAAGCGAGCCGTCCGGGGCGTCCCCCTCACCACCGCCATCTCCGAAGCCGTCGGCTTCCTGTGGCTCACCGTGCTCGCGTCCGCCTTCACCCCGCTGATCCTCTACACCGTCGTGTCCGCCACCGACAGCGTCACCGACGTCCTCGCCAAAGCCACCGGCGACCAGGCCGACACGTTCTTCGGCACCTTCTCCGGCGCCCTCAACAAGGGCACCGACATCGGCGGCGGCCCCATCATGCTGATCGTCGTCTCCCTGGTCAGCATCCTCGCCGCCGGCGTCCTCTGGCTGGAGCTGGTCATCAGGGCCGCCCTCCTCTACGTCGGCGCCCTCCTCGGCACCGTCGTCTACGCCGGCCTCGTCGACAAGAACCTCTGGGGACACGTGCGCCGCTGGGCGGGGATCATGATCGCCGTCATCCTCGTCAAGCCGGTCATCGTCATCGTCCTCGGCCTCGCCGGCGCGCTCTCCTCCGGCAACGGCCCCGACGCCTTCTCCGCCGTCGTCTCCGGCCTCGCCATCATCCTGCTCGCCATCTTCGCCAGCGCGATGATCTACCGCTTCGTCCCCGGCTTCGGCGACGAGATCGCCGGCTCCCGCAGCAACCGCATCATGCAGGGCGCCGAGAGCAAGGCCGCCGCCGTCATCAGCTCCCCCGCCACCCTCGTCGCCCAGGGCATCAAGACCCACAGCGCCCGCGCGGACAACAACGGAGCGGCACCCGGCGGAGCCGGCGGCCCCCGCCCGGCCAACCCCGCCAGCGGCGGAGTCGCCGCCCACAGCAGCCGTACCCCCACCGGGGGCAGCGGCGGAGCCGTCCCCTCCGCCGCTCCCGCGCCCCGCGCGCCCAGCCCGGTCAACACCCCGCACGCAAGCAACACACGCAACAACCGCACGGGAGGTGATGGGCGTTGACGACCGAGTCCCACCTGTCCCCGGTCACGCCCCGCCGTACATATCTGATCGGCCGCGCCCGGCCGAACGCGATCATCGGCCGCAACCGCGAGTCCGGCGAGATCGCGCTGATCGTCGTCGGCGCGTTCCTCGGCATGATGTGCGGCCTCGTCGTCCCGGTCCTGTCCCTGCGGATCGTGCTGCTGATGGGCTTCCCGCTGCTCGCGCTCGCCGCCGTGTACGTGCCGTACAAGCGCCGCACCTTCTACAAGTGGTTCGAGATCAACCGCAGTTACAAGCGCACCCTCAAGAACGGGGCCGTCTACCGCTCCGGCGCCATGGAGGCCGGCACCCGGCTCGACGGGCGTGAGATCGAGGTCGGCCCGCCCCCCGGCATCGGCCGCCTCACCTGGCTCGCCGCCCCCTTCGGGCCCGACGAGATCGCCGTACTGCTGCACGCCGACCGCAAGACCGTCACCGCGGCCATCGAGATCGAGGGACCGGGCGTCGGCCTGCGCGACTCCGAGGACCAGGAAGCGCTCGTCGACCGCTTCGGCACGCTCCTCAAGCACGTGGCCAACGGCGACGGATTCGTCACCCGGCTGCAGATGCTCGCCCGTACGCTGCCCGCCGACCCCGACGCCCACGCCAAGGACGTCGCCCTGCGCGGCGACGGCCGTTCCCTCGGCTGGCTCCAGCAGTCCTACGACCAGCTCCAGTCCATGGTGTCCACCAGCAGCGAGCAGCACCGCGCCTATCTCGTCGCCTGCATGCACTTCACCCGCGAGCTGGCCGCCGAGGCACAGGCCATGGCCCGGGCCGCACGCCCCCAGGCCGGACGCAAGCTCGACCGGGACGCCGGGCTCGCGGTGGTGATGGCCCGCGAGCTGACCGACATCTGCTCGCGGCTGCAGGAGGCCGACATCCGGGTACGGCAGCCGCTCGGCCAGAGCCGGCTGTCCTCCCTCATCCACTCCATGTACGACCCCGACCACCCCATCGACCACATCCAGGCGATGACCAAGCGCAACGCCTGGCCGGCCGAGCTGGACGCCATGGAGCCCACCTTCCTCCAGGCCAAGACCCGCGAGTCCAGCACCCGCGCCCCCTGGTGCCACGCCACGGCCTGGGTGAAGGAGTGGCCCATGACCCCGGTGGGCGTGAACTTCCTCGCGCCCCTCCTCGTCCACACCCCGGACGTCATCCGAACGGTCGCCGTGACGATGGATCTCGAACCCACCGAGGTAGCCATCGAACGCATGCTGACCGAGAAGACCAACGACGAGGCCGAGGCGTCCCGCGCCGCCAAGATGAACCGGACCGTCGACCCCCGCGACATCGCCGCGCACAACCGCCTCGACCAGCGCGGCGAGGACCTCGCGAGCGGCGCCGCCGGCGTCAACCTCGTCGGCTACATCACCGTCTCCTCCCGCAACCCGGACGCCCTCGCCCGCGACAAGCGCACGATAAGGGCCTCCGCCGGCAAGTCGTACCTCAAGCTGGAGTGGTGCGACAGAGAGCACCACCGCGCCTTCGTGAACACACTTCCCTTCGCCACCGGCATCCGAAGGTAGGGGCTGATTCACCGATGCGGGATCCGCTGTCCGTCCTCACCGACGCCTTCACCTCCTTCCTCTTCGGGAAGGTCGAGACGACCCGGCTGCCGGTACGCACCTCCACGGGCCAGGCCCAGGCGGTCTACCTGCCCACCGCCGCACCCGGCCTCGGCGACTCCGGCGTCATCATCGGCCGCGAGGTGTACTCCGGGAAGGGCTACATCTACGACCCGTTCCAGCTGTACGGCCAGCAGCTCCCGGCCCCGCACTGGCTGGTCCTGGGCGAGTCCGGCAACGGCAAGTCGGCCCTGGAGAAGACCTACGTCCTACGGCAACTGCGCTTCAGGGACCGCCAGGTCGTCGTCCTGGACGCCCAGGGCGAGGACGGCGTGGGGGAATGGAACCTCATCGCGCAGGAGCTGGGGATAACTCCCATCCGGCTGGACCCGACGGCCGCCCTGGACCACGGGATCCGGCTCAACCCCCTGGACCCGGCGATCACCACCACCGGGCAGCTGGCGCTCCTGCGCACGATCATCGAAGTGGCGATGGGCCACGGCCTGGACGAACGCTCCGGCTTCGCCCTCAAGGTCGCGCACTCCTACGTCAACGAGACGATCGTCGACCGCCAGCCGGTCCTCACCGACATCGTCGAGCAGCTACGGCACCCCGAGCCGGAGTCGGCCGAGGCGATGAACGTCGCCATAGACGACGTACGGGCCTGGGGACTCGATGTCGCCCTGGTCCTGGACCGGCTCGTCGACGGTGACCTGCGCGGCATGTTCGACGGCCCGACGACGGTAGGCATCGATCTCGACGCCCCCCTGATCGTCTTCGACCTCTCCCACATCGACCGCAACTCCATCGCCATGCCGATCCTGATGGCGATCGTCGGCGTATGGCTGGAGCACACCTGGATCCGCCCCGACCGGAAGAAGCGCATCTTCCTGGTCGAGGAGGCCTGGCACATCATCAACAGTCCCTTCGTGGCCCAGCTGTTCCAGCGCCTGCTGAAGTTCGGCCGGCGCCTCGGCCTGTCCTTCGTCGCCGTCGTCCACCACCTGTCCGACGTCGTCGACGGAGCCGCGGCGAAGGAGGCGGCGGCGATCCTGAAGATGGCGTCCACCAGGACCATCTACGCCCAGAAGGCCGACGAGGCACGGGCGACCGGACGGGTGCTGGGTTTGCCGAGGTGGGCGGTGGAAATCATCCCCACGCTGACACCGGGCATCGCCGTATGGGACGTCAACGGCAACGTCCAGGTGGTCAAACACCTGGTCACGGAGACGGAACGCCCCCTGGTCTTCACCGACCGCGCGATGACCGAGTCCGCCAGCGACCTCGCCGCCGACGACGCCCTGCACGCCGCCGAGCTGGAGGCCGAGCAGCGGGCGGCGGCCTTCGTGGAACAGCACCTGGGCGACTCCGAGTCGACGGTGGCGTAGGGGGAGGTTGACGGGTGAGACCGGACGATCGCCGTGCCGACATCCGGGACGGCCGCCGGGAGGGCCAGGGCGGCATCCCCGACGGCCTCCTGATCGGCATACTCGCGTTCCTCATCGGCATGACCCTGCTGGTCTGGACGGCCACCGGTCTCGCGGCCCTCTTCGCCAAGGGCGCCTGGCCGAACGGCGTCGCCTTCACCCGCACCGCCCTGGCCATGCGCCACCTCATCGGCCGGCCGCACGACATCGCCGGCGCCTGGCCCGACACCCCCGCCTCCCAGCTCTCCGGCTGGGGTCTGTTCTGGGGCCTGTTCATCGGCCAGCTGATGGTGCTGTTCGTCGTCGCGATGTTCGTGATGGGGACGGTGGCACGATGGCGGGCGGGAAGGGCCCGTCGGAGAGCCGAGCAGGACTCGACGGGGGTACCGGAGGCAGCCCCGCCCGCGCCTCAGGCCCCGCTGCCCGAGACCCCCCACGAGGTTCCCGCGCCGCGTCGCGAACCCGAGCCGCGCCCAGCGGCGAACACTCCACCCGCCGACGGCGAACGGCCGTCCGGCTGGGAAACGCCCCGCCCCGAGGGCGCGGTGCTCCACGCCCCAGTGCTCTACGCCCCGCCCGCGGAGCGCCAGACGGCCGCGGCCCAGGCCGTACGCGACGCGGAGGGCCCCGCCCTGGTCGTCACGTCGAACCCGGCCCTCTGGGCGGAGACGACGGGCGCCAGAGCCAAACTGGGCCCCACCCTCCTCTACGACCCCACGCACCTCTGCGACACCCCGGCCCGCCTCCACTGGTCCCCCACCAGCGGCTGCGAGGACCGGCAGACCGCACTGCACCGGGCCGGAGCGCTCCTCGCCCCCGTCCAGCCCACCGCGAAGATCGACCAGGCGGTGGCCGACACGGCGACGACCCTCCTGCGCAGCTACCTGCACGCGGCCGCCCTGGAGAACCGCACCATCCGGCACGTCCACCGCTGGGCCCAGGGCACCCAGGTGCAGGACGCGGTACGGACCCTGCGGACCCATCCCAAGGCCGCGCCCGGCGCCGCGGGCGAGCTCGAGGCCGCCCTGACCGCGCACCCCGAACGCCGGGACATCGCCCAGGAGCTGACCAGCCGAGCCCTCTCCGCCCTCTTCACCGTCAACATCCGTGAAGCTTGCACCCCAAACCGAACTGATGCGCTCGCCTTGGATTCCTTCGTGGATGAAGGGGGCACGCTTTACGTGGTGGGGGAATCCATCGAGGACCCCAGGAGCAACCCGGGCGCGATGCCTCTCCTGACGGCCCTCGTCTCCAGCGTGGTCGAGCGCGGCCGGCGCATGGCCGAACGGTCATCCTCCGGTCGGCTCGACCCACCATTCACCCTGGTCCTGGACGACGTCGCGGCCGTGGCCCCGCTCCCCCAGCTCCCGGACCTCCTGAGCACGGGAGCCGACCAGGGGATGCCGGCCCTCGCCCTGCTCCGCTCCCGCGAGCAGGCCCGCTCCCGCTGGCCGCACCGTGAACTACCGGTCTAGGACGGCCACTCCAGCACGAACTCCAGCTCGTTCTGCGCCGCGTCCGTCACGAACGGCACCGCCACCCCGCTCGGCACGAACCCCGCCTTGCGGTACGCCCCCTGGGCCCGGTCGTTGTCCTCGTGCACCAGCAGCCGTACGCGCTCGGCACCCCGCTCCCGTGCCCAGGCCACGCCGGCGTCGAACAGGGCCTTGATGAGCCCGTGCCCGCGGTGCTCGGGCCGGACGAACACCCCCACCACATGTCCTTGCCGGCGCTCGACGGGAAGCCCCGCCCAGTCCTTCGTCCCGGCCTCCTCGATGAGTACGGTGACCGAGCCGATCCAGGTCCCGTCGGGCGTCTCGGCGATGAACTGCCGGGCGCCGGTGGACCCTTCACCGGATCCGGCCGCACGGTCCTGCCAGAAGGCGTCCGACCGGCTCGCTGCCTCCTCGTACGTCTCCAGGAAGGCGAGGTGAGCGATCGGGTCCCGCAACGCGTCCAGCCGCAGCTGCTTCACTCGGGGCCAGTCGTCCGCGCGTATCACTCGGACGACGTAGTCATCGTGGGGTCGGGTCGAGGTACTCATGAGGGTCACCGTAGTGCCGGCCGCCCCGTGCGGCATCCCATAAACGCAGAAAACCCCCGCATCTTTCGATGCGGGGGTTTTCCCAAAATTTGTTCGGCGGCGTCCTACTCTCCCACAGGGTCCCCCCTGCAGTAC